>JACKGJ010000001.1 GCA_020631995.1 Candidatus Nomurabacteria bacterium
ACGGAATGGAACCAAGTCAATCGCTTCGTCAGAGCCAGAAGCACGTACGTTAGTAAGGGCTTTCCCCTTAGTAGGGTTTACCATCATCTCCTCACCCTTTGAGGTGTTACCTATTACCATTCCCTCATATACCTCAGCGGCTGGACCAATGTATAGAACGCCACGATCTTGTAGGTTCCAAAGAGAGAATCCAAGTGCCTTTCCATTAGCCATTGAGACCATACTTCCAACCTGACGCTTCTTGATTTCACCAACGTGGGGCTGGAAGCCAACGAATTGTGAAGCCAAAATACCTTCGCCTCTAGTATCGATAATAAACTGACCCTTGTAGCCAAGTAGCCCGCGAGTAGGGCCAACGAAGGTCAAACGCACCTGAGTGGCATGAGGAACCATATTTTGCATAATAAAGCCACGGTTTGAGAGTTTTTCAATCACCGCTCCCTGGAATTCAGCCGGTACATCAGCCACTACTTCTTCAAAAGGTTCAAGTTTCTTTCCATCTTCTTCTTTGATGATTACCTGTGGCTGAGATACAGCTAATTCATAACCTTCACGGCGCATATTTTCGAGCAAGATAGAAATGTGCATCTCTCCACGGCCAAATACCTCAAAGCTATCTCCTTGTGAGAAGTCTACTTTAAGTCCTACGTTAATTTCGAGTTCTTTCTCCAGACGTTCTTTAATCTGACGACTAGTTACATACTTACCTTCTCGACCAGCAAATGGTGAGGAGTTGGGCATAAAACGCAGACCAATTGTTGGCTCATCAACCTTAATAGCTGAAAGAGGTGGAGTGGTCTCATCATCAGTTAGTGTCTCTCCAATATCAATATCAGTAAATCCAGCAATGAGAGCAATGTCACCTGCATATACAGTTTCAGCCTCTACCTGAGCTGTACCCTTAAAGGTAGAGATTTTAACCACCTTTCCCTTCTTGGTTTCTTGTCCTTCATGAGTCACAAAGAGGTTCTGCCCTTTACTGAGCTTTCCGCTATATACACGAGCCACAGCTAAGCGACCCAAGAAGTTATCGTAACCAAGGTTAAAAACCTGAGCAGTCAGAGGGTCACCCTCTTTAAAAACTGCCGCTGGAGGGACTTGTTCTAAAATCACATCGAGTAGTGGAGACAAGTCTTTGAATTCGTCTTCCATCTTTCTTTTTGCTACACCCTCACGACCAATAGCGTACACAGACGTGAAGTTTGACTGGTCGTCAGAGGCACCAAGCTCCAAGAAGAGCTCCAAAACCTGTTCTTCGGTGCGGTGTGGGTCAGCTGCTGGCTTGTCTACCTTATTAATGACCACGATTGGCTTCAAACCGAGTTCTAGCGACTTTTTAAGTACAAAACGTGTCTGAGGCATCGGTCCTTCCTGTGCGTCTACTACGAGGAGCACAGAGTCAATGGATCGAAGTACACGCTCCACTTCGGAACCGAAGTCGGCGTGACCTGGAGTGTCCACGATATTAATCTTGGTGTCCTTGTATTCAATAGAGGTGTTCTTGGCGTAAATAGTAATACCACGCTCCTGTTCAAGAGCATTAGAGTCCATTGACTGACCCTCGGCTCGAGATCCAGTCTGTTCCATCAAAGCATCGGTAAGAGTGGTCTTACCGTGGTCCACGTGAGCAATAATAGCTATATTTCGGATTTCTTTGGACATAATTTTAAAATAGAAAATGCGCTCGCGCGCTTAGTGAGTGCGATGTAGAATACCCCAGATTGTGGAGTTTGTAAACCTAGAGAAATGATAAAAGTCGACGAGCTTTGACTCGTCGACTTTTCCACCTTTATTTCGTAGAAACTACCTTCTAATCTGTCTCTGCTTCCCATTCTTTATCTTTTAAATGTCCAAAACCTCTTTCTCCACCCATACCTTTATTATGCCCATCTCCACGGTGCTTGAATTCAAAATTTGAATCAACACCTGCTTCTGCTAGGATTTCTCGGACACGCTCGCGGTCTTTATCTTCCATTGCTTCTTTTAGAGCTTCCTTTTGTTCATCACTTAGGTTAGCCATAAAGTTTGCCCTCATCATTTTGTGGCCAAACTTATCGATTCCAAGCCCGGGCAGGCCAAGCTCGTCAAAAATGTCTTTGGCACCCTCCCTATCTCCATCCTGCATCAGCTCGTAGGCTTCCACCAACTTGTCGAACTCAGCTTCACTATCAATCATGTCGGTGAAAGCTGAGCCCCTAATTGCCTCTTTAAAGGCCTCGTAGTCTTTTGCAGCAATAGCGCTATGTATGTCATTTTTATGCTCACGCATTGCTTCGCGAACCTGTTTAATAACGTCTTCATCGACCCCAGCTGCCAAGAGGACGTCACGTGCTGCCTCCTTATCACCAGATTCTCTCAACTCTTTAGCTTCTTCAAACGCAGCGATTTGATCGTCATTTAAGCCGGCCCGTTTGAGCATATCGCCATTAAAGGCACTGGCACCCGTCACCGTGACCGCAAAAGCGGCCAAGGGAATAAGTAGGGTTTTCATAAGCATAATTTTAATTCACAAATTTAATTTAAATAAACTATTAAAAACAAAGTGTCTGATATCAGGAACAGTAAAGCCGCCCGCAAAGGCGGCCTCACTTATGTACTCTGTTCCATCTCTTACTACGTGGCGGCGCTCTAAATATTTCACCGCTAGTGGACCATCTATTTGCTGACTAAACGCTAATTCGCTCCAATCCTTTCGTTCAACCATTTCTCTGCCCAGTCAGAAAAGCTGCCACTTGGCCTACCACCACCCTCGAGTTCTGACCAGGCTTCTTGGAGTAATACCGCAAGGCCACTGTTGTGTCCAAGTGCTGTCTCGCAAGTGTCCAGTAGGTAGACAGTATTATCAACTGTGAAGCGATATTCATAGTCGTATCCTCCACGAGACGAAGGGCAATCTGGTTGAAGTGGTGGGTAGGTATAGGCAACTAACTCGTCGTCATACCCACGCAAATCACGCATTAGGCCCGCAGAGAACTTCCCTTCAATTGGAGACAAGGCTGAGTCACTATCACCGCCTGGAAGGTATACATAACTTCTATCTGACAAGACTCTAAACGACGGCTCTACATAGCGAGAACTACCGTCACTGTAACGCTTAGCGACCAAACTCCATTCACCAGCTTCCGCTTCGGTGTCATTTAAATTGTCTGGTACGTAGATAGGCTTAAAAGCCATTAGGTATACGTACATACCAATAGCCAGACCGGTTAGGAAAGTTAAAAAGAATAACATCCAATCATCGCGTTTCATCTAGTTAATTATACACGGCCCTGACCACATCTTAAGAAGAAAATCAGAGTTATTGCTCATTTGTCCCAAAAATTCCTATCACCTAAGTCGGGGCGTGATAAAATTTACTGATGGAGTTATTTTCATATCTTGGATTGCACACAGCATACCTTTTTGTGTTTTCAGTCAGCTTAGGTCTAGGTATCGGTGCATCAGTATTGAGTCACGGCCTTTTTTTACTTGCTGCCAAAGACGGAAAAGTGTCTCGCGATGAATTTAAGTTACTCAGCCTATCGCGCAAGGTGAGTTGGGCGGCAATTCTTATGTACGGTTTTAGTGGTATCGGTCTTTTTACCCTTGCCTACGAGTCGATGGTTCAACTTGGAATCTTTTATGCCAGTATGACAGTTGCAGTAATTCTGGTAGCAAATGAAGTGCTATTTTCATTTCGTCACCTGCCTCGGATACAGGGCGTCAAGAATGGTGGCATTGTGCTAGACGCATTTGTTTTAGAGAGCGGTGTTATTTCTGCCGTGTCGTGGATATTTTTAATGTTCCACCATGTCATATACCGGACTGATATTGGATATTTTCCGTTTATGGCGCTGTACACAGTTTCAGTCGCACTTGCTCTATTCTTTACTTGGTTCATATACAGACATTTTGTACGTAAACATGACACTCTGATACTAAAGCGTTCGCTATTAGCTGCATTTTTACTTACATTTATTTTTATAGGTGCGTGGTATACCGAAGCTGACTACTTAACCAAATCGAAAGATACTGAAGAAGTGATGCCTGCTGTAGTAAGTGAAGCAACATATACCGTAGACGATGTTGCTCTGCATAATAATTCCGAAGACTGTTGGCTCATCATAGACAGGAAGGTGTTTAGTGCCACCGAAGCATCGCGCTTACACCCAGCGATGTTTAATTGTGGCGAAGACGTGAGCGAGAACTATCACAAAAATCACGGTGAGGTTATCCGTGACAAAATGATGAAGTTTTACATAGGAGAACTTCGAGACGGAAAAGGAATCACTAATGTTGACGTACCATTTACGAAAAACCTGACCCTAAAGCCATATCGTGAACTTTATCTCGATGAAGGCTCATGGAATCCACGCGACCTTATGTTGGTAGTAGAGAAAGATGCTGAGAAGCTTCTGGCAATTGATGGAACTACACACGAAGTAATTGGGCGTATCCACGATGTTGGCTTTCAACCACACACATCAGTCTTTTCATCAGATGCTAAGTTTATGTACATTATTTCGCGCGATGGCTGGCTAACAAAAATAAGTCTTGAAACACTTGAACCAATTAAATCAGTATTGGTGGGTGAGAATTCACGTGGTACTGCACTAACCGATAACGATAAGTATATTGCTATTGGCAACTATGCACCCGGCAATCTAGTAATCCTCGACGCTGATACGATGGAAATACTCAAGACTATCGCACTTAACGTCACAATAGATGGAAAAGAAATAGAGTCGCGAGCAGGAGCAGTTGTCGAAGATGGTAATCGCATTATTGTGGCCCTAAAAGACGCAAATAGTGTCTGGGCCATTGATACTGACCAACCAGACTTCCCTGTCACTGATAAATTCGAACACATTGGTGAAAACGTACCTACCCTACATGATGCGTTCCTGACGCCAAACGGTGAGTACTACATAGTTGCTTCCCAGGGCTCAAAGACTGCCTGGGTGCTTGATCTAACGACAATGAAACCAATCACTGAGATAGAGACGGGTGAGACTCCTCACACTGGTCCTGGAGCGGCCTGGGGTGACTATATCTATGTTCCAGCCCTTGGTGAGGGCTTAATAACAGTCATTGATACCAAAACCTGGATGCCGGCTAAGTATATAAAAACAGGTGGACCAGGACTTTTTGTACGTAGTTATAGTAAGGACTCATCATATCCTTATGTTTGGGCTGATACTGCCTTTGGCGACCATAAAGATGAGATATATGTGATTGATGCGAGGATTAATGAAATTGTTGAGACAATTATTCCGGTCAAGGGCGAGAGTTCGTGGCACCCAGAATTTACTTACAACGGTAAATTTGTCTACGTCGTTTCTCAGTCAGCCAACGAAGTTGAAGTCTACGATGCCCACACCTTTGAGATAGTTAAGAGAATTGAAGCTAACACTCCCTCAGCGATATCAAATGTCGGTCTTCGGATCGAAGAACCAGGACTTTAAACATACTTATCTAAGCAGTTTTTACTGAGAACACCTTTACTCGACTAAGGGCAAAAGCAACTTCAAATACACCGATAAGGACTAGGGTATAAACAATATCTCCGGTCAACATATTTCTTAAAAATGGCAGACCAAGCTCATAAGCATAGAGTAACCCAGAAATAGATTTTTCATACCACGGAGAGAATAACCACACCGCAGTGTTGGTAAGCAAAAAGAAGAGGAGTGAACCAGTAATTACAGTCACTCCAGTAGACAAGAATGAATTGTACTTTCGACAGATCCAACTAAGGAAACCAATCAAAGCAAATGAGCCATATACCGAAAACATTATTCTCCAATCATAAAAGCCTATAAGTAAATCAGACAGCAACAGGGCCATTAACGGAAGAATAATTGACCACCTTCGTCCAAGATATAAGCTACCCACAAATGCTAAGGCAACAATCGGTGTTGCGTTTGGGGCGTGTGGCATGAGCCTCATTATTATTCCAAAAAGAATAAGGGAACATGCTATTAAAATAACCTGATTTTTATTTAAGTTCATAGTCAAAATTGTGATTTCTCGTAGCGCCATTCGACATAGTCTCCGTCTTTAAGCTCAAGTTTGTCAGCTCCGACTTGTGGCATCATATCGTTTACAAAATACTGCCAATATTTGTCATCCTCACCATTTATCTTTGCATTTATACCTTCAATCAGTACTCCCAGTCCTGGATACTCTTTGGCAACCAAGAGCAATTCGGGATCCTCTTCGTCAAGCGCTTGCAGGACTTCGTATACGGTATCACCAACTGATAGAAATATTGGTTTGTTTGTATAAACATCATCAATACTCAAAGAAATACTGATAGATTCCTGAACATAATTAGTCGGTACATTTTGCAGGTCACTTTGTCTATTTATATAGACTGAAAGTCCAAAGATTACTGCCAACACGAGAGTACCTATACTTACTGTCTGTAAAATTTTTTTATTCATACATTTTTAATTATTTTTATACGAAGGTGATAGTTCTCTTATACTCTCCTCAACAGCAACATATCGAGCTAGTGCATACAGAAGGCTTGAGAGCCGATTAAGGTACGCCAACGTCTCGGGCGACACTACCCTACTACCTGACCGAGCAGTAATGACCGTACGCTCAGCCCGACGAGACACTGCTCTAGCGTAGTCGAACAGTGCCGAGAGTTCCGTCGCTCCCGGAATAACAAAGGAATGAGGATTAACTATTTCACCCTCAAAATCTTCAATCGTTTGTTCAAGACTGTCTATATGACTTTGCTCAAGCGATTTATGAACCCCCGCCAACTCTGCCTGCACAATAAAAAGACACTCTTGCACCTTTAGTATCTCACTACTAATACGTTCATCTTTTATTTTTGCAAAACGGGCCCTACAAATACCAAGCAATGAATTGAGCTCATCAACCGTACCAAGTGCTTCAAAGACAGGACTATCTTTGGATAAACGCTCTTTAGTTCCAAAGAGTCCTGACGTACCTTTGTCCCCATTTCGTGTATAAAGCATAAATTTATGCAGTAGTTGCGTCTGATGGTACCAACATATCGATATCACAAGTACCACCAACACAAGCCAACTCTTTCTTCTGCTCTGTCTCATCAGTATGCTCGTAGGTAACCAATTTTGAGTAGTCAATTGAAGGGAAACCAGCAACTAATTCGTCATAACGTTTTTTATCAATAGTCTCATAGGGAGCAAGACGATAGACATGATCGAACCGTGGCAAAAATGATAGACCGCCGATAATACTCCAATTCTTCTGTACCCAATCCACAACACTAATCCACTCATTTTCTCCGACCGATATCGTGGCCGACGGATTATGCTCCGTGTAGTTAAGTTTCACTAACTTCCAATATTCAAGCTGTTCTAGTGCTGAAAAGTCGTCTTTGAAAACTGAGTCACTTGGTGCCTCGACCGGAAACTCTAAGACATAAGTACTGGCATTTTCGAGAGATTGCCCAACTTCAGGATAGTAAGGTACTCCTTGGTCCTTTAACATCTTAAAGAGCGAGTCAGTGGCAGAGATTCGAACCCGTCGAATGTAATATTTTGAGTGACGGGGATGTATGCCGGAGGAACAATTGAAGGTTTGTGACACTGTGCCAGACGGCTTAACTGCCGTCACAGAAAGTGACTGCTTTATTCCTAACCGCTTAGCGTATACGGCGTTTGTCTCTATTGCCATATCGCGCATAGCACGCAAAGTTTCTGGTTCGCGTGCAGCGTCGCTATCCCACTGACCTGTTACGGACACACCAAGCAAATGCTCATCTTCACAGTGCTTCTGCCAATCTTTTGAAATGTAGTTGAACTTTGTCAGGGAAGATTGGTAAGTTCCAAGCAGTGAAGCAAGACGTGCTTTACGTACTAAACTCTCTTTAGTGTCATCGGCTCGTGCAATAACTTCAGATAGATTACAAAATTGTTTTGATTGGAGAATTATCTCTCCACACGGATTCGTACCAATTGGACCTTGAACAACCCCATCGTCACCAAGGAAACCTACCTTCTTAAAATACTTTGCACGACGCTCCGGTAAAGTGTTGGCTAATGCTCCACGGTTAAATATCCCTCTCTCTCCTGACCCGCTTTTCATAAGTGCCACCCACTCTTCCATTAATTCAGTATTTGATGGGGTTGTTTCGTATACGGCAGAGTTATTGGCCACCGACCGGTGTGGTTCTGTTAGATAAAATTGTCCTTTCTTGGCGTCGCGTAGTTCAGCGTCATCAAGGTCAGACAGACTTATCATTGCGGTCCGACGTACTCCTCCTGAAACGACACACTCCCCAATCTTGCAGATTATATCGTGGACATCAATTGCTCTAAGGCGACGACCTTGTCGCTTCAATATCTTTTCTCGAGCAAAATCTAACAGAGCACGCAAAGGCTCTGGACCAGACGCTTTGCCACCCATAGTCATCAAACGTGCCCCGGCTGGCCGAATAAGTGAATAATCAAACTGAATATCTTGTCCAGCATACCAAGTCTTTAAACCGAGAGTGAGTGCGTCACACCACCCCTCCTTAGAATCTTTGACTATGTGTGTTGGCTTTACTTTTTTTGTTAGTTTTTGAATCTGTGGCATCTGCTCAACATTCTGACTTTCAACAGAGAATCCAACACCACACCCCTGCATTGAGAGGTACATAATTTCAGCATAGTCCTCGAGTGAAGCTGGGGCAATAAATGTACAGTTATATGCACAAGTGTTGCAGCGACGAGCTGGATCACCAGCAAATTGCATCAGTCTCATAGACGGCATCACTTCTTGCCGTAGAATTGCCTCACGCAGTTCCCCGTACTCTTCTACGGAGAGCTTGTCGCCGAGATTTTCTTTCATAAATGACACATAGCGGTCAACGGTCTCAATCCATGTCTCGCGTCGATTCTCCTCCTCAATCCACCGTGCGTAGGTCCGTAGATATACGAATTCACCAAGAGCATTATCTTTAAAATATTTTTTACTCTCCTCTGCCAGAGCTCGTACGTGCTCTGGTACTTCACCTCTTTCCAAGCGTCTTTCTGTTCGTTCCGCTCGGTAGAGGATGTATGATTTTGCAGATTCAAGGAATCCCAAAAGCATAAGTTCTTTTTCTACCTCATCTTGCACTTCCTCAACTGTGGGTATGAAGGAAGTATTGTTTTTCTTCCTTGTTGCTAACCTCTTTTCCACAGCAGAAGCAACAGACTCTGCTGCCCCATCATTAAATTCGCCAACAGCCTTCATTGCCTTATTAACTGCTAGAATTATCTTGTTTCTATCAAAATCAACGGACAAACCGTTTCGTTTTATAATCGTAGTTAGCAATGGTGATTTCATTTTTGGCATAGTCAGCAAAAGATTACATAGATAATGGTCTATGTATCATAATATAGATAAACGTCTATGTATAAGAAAATAGTGTGGAGAAGAGATACGGACACAAAAGATAGTTTCTAACAAGACCAAAATACCCCATCTATCTCTCACATACGTTGGTATTCAACTTGTTAATACGCTATGATAACGGCGCATACGGAGGGTTCGCATAGTGGCCTAGTGCGCCGCCTTGGAAAGGCGGTATCGGGGAAACTCGATCGAGAGTTCGAATCTCTCACCCTCCGCATCATCGCGCTAAAGGAGCGCTGTTTTCTGCTAAAATGAAATTTACAATCTCCCAATTTCATCTGCACTAAGTAGTAAAAATATGAAAAACAAAAAAGCTGACGACAGCATTCAAACACTCTTAGATCGAGAAAGGCGACAAGTTGAAGATTTTGTTCAACTGTATTTGGCAAAAGGTGCTGATTACAACCGTGTAAAAACCAAAGAAGAAAACTGGACAGCCAAAGAGGTATTAGCTCATATCACTTTCTGGCATGAAAGTTTTGCGCGCAATATTTCCGATGTAGGTGAAGGAAACGAACCCCACATATTAAAAGGTTCAATGAAGAATGTTATTAATCGTGGTGTCCACGAAAACCGCGATGTCCCTATCGACATTTTACTAAGGCGGCTAAGAAGGGCTCAACGTACTATTGAGAAACACATCTTTAATGACTCCATCAGTCTAATTCCCTATAAACAAGGTAGTCGCCCATATACTCGTGCGGAGCATTTGGACGTTGTTACCAGACATATCAACATCTATTTCTGGCGAGTAATACAGGCATATTTGAATGATACTTAAGTAATAAAGTGACGAGATAAGTAATCCTCAAATATACCCCCTTTCAAGTATAATTAGTCGTTAGCTAAGTCCTAATTATGAATAAACTAAACGACGAAGAAAAGAGAGTAATCATAGATAAAGAGACAGAAGCACCCTTTAAAGGTGAGTATGTAAACAACAAGGAAACTGGTGTTTATGTTTGCAGACAATGTGATGCTCCCCTATATGATTCTCATAGTAAGTTTGAGTCCACTTGTGGTTGGCCTAGCTTTGATGACGAGATCCCAGGTGCAGTTCATAAAAGCGTTGATAAAGATGGTGTGCGCACAGAAATAACTTGTGCAAACTGTGGTGGGCATCTTGGTCACCTATTTGTCGGCGAAGGATTAACGGACAAAAATATTCGTCACTGTGTCAATTCAATATCAATGAAGTTCATTCCTGGTAAATAAAATGAATAAAAAAATTGTTTTAGCTGGTGGGTGCTTTTGGGTGAGAAGTGACTCAATGTCACTTCGCAAGACTTGTTGAGGGATTTTGAGCTTGCGAAAAATATCCAACAAGTGGATAGCACCGGTACAGTGAGAAGTGACTCAATGTCACTTCGCAAGACCTTTTGAGGAATTTTGTGCGGCGACTGCCAAAATAAAATTACCAAAAGGTGTACAGTTCCTGTAAGGAATAGAAGATTTAATCAAAATAGCTTATGAATAAGAAAATAGTCTTAGCTGGTGGATGTTTTTGGGGGTTACAAGATCTAATCCGCCATCAACCTGGAGTGATAGCTACTCGTGTTGGGTATACCGGCGGAAAAAATGATAATCCAACCTATGAAAACCACCCCGGCCACGCCGAGGCAGTGGAAATAGAATATGATAGTGAGAAGACCTCATATAAAAAGCTTTTAGACTTTTTCTTTCAAATCCATAATCCAACGACATTGAATCAGCAAGGTAATGACGTGGGAACATCATACCGCTCAGCCATTTTCTATGGTAACGAAGCTGAAAAAGAAGAGGCCTTGAACTTCATTAAAATAGTGAACGATTCGCATCGCTGGAATGACCCAGTGGTTACCACCCTAGAACCATTAGGTAAATTTTATGTAGCTGAAGACTATCATCAGAATTATCTGGTTAAAAATCCAGGCGGCTATACTTGCCACGCCATATGGTTTGATAGCTATTTAAAGTAATGTAGTACATAAATATTACTTATTCTACAAACCTCCTTCAGGTTGAGGTTGCTAATTATGATTAAAATAGTATAAAAGTGCTACCCTGACTCAAACAAGGAGGAACGGGAGTGGCAGTTCTTCAGAAAATAATCATCTGCTTCGACTATTTTCTGGTTGGGGCATCTGTTATAGCAATGGGATGGTTCGGAGCAAATCTAGCCATTCACAATATCAACCTGGCTATGGAGTTAGCGAAATGAAATCTCCAATCACAATACTGTCGAAGTTTTCCAAAAATTGCACCGGCGCCACCGCAATCGAGTATGGGTTGATCGCAGCCCTCATCTCGGTTGCAATCTTGTCAGCCGTCAATGTATACGGCGATAAGCTCGACAAGCAGCTCTACGAACTACGTTCCGAGCAAGAATCCAAGTAAACGCATCGATTGATGCGATGCTCAATTGGGCCACAAGCGTCGCGGGACCCCCTGCGACGCTTTTCTATACAAAAAATAAAATATTTCGTACAATTTCAGTGTGAGTTCAACTATACACACCCCAACCTTTACACCCCGCAAAAAATGTTTTGGGAGGAGTACAATATAGATAGAACAGAGTTATTAATTTTAACTTAAACAATCTATGGAAAGTACCACTATGTTCCTCGCGAGTTTGTGGGGACCGGCCATATTGGCCGTGGGTGTAGGGTTTTTTGTAAGCCGTGAACACTATCTTCGAATATATAGAGATATTCAAAGAGAGCCATTTGCGTTACTGGTGTTTGGAATGGCCGGCATTGCCGCTGCCATCGCCCAAATAAGTGTTCATAATGTTTGGAACACTCTACCTGAGATGATTATCAGCTTCTTGGGTTGGGCAATGCTTCTCAAGTCATTAACCTTTATGGTAATGCCAAATTTCACTGATAAACTTAGTGACAGTATGGCTTCTAAATCAACCTTGATTACAATTGCCGGGTTAGTAATGTTGGTTGCCGGTGGATATCTAACTTGGATAGCGTATTTTGTTAATTAAAACGTTGAGGGATTCAAAAACGGCGCGTCTGTGACGCGCCGTTTTTGATTTTACCCCATCCTTAATGCTTGCACTTCCCTCTCACTGTGAGTTCTAGTGACTCGGGGGTAAAATTTGGCACTTTGATTAATTTCATAATTTCAAGATCAGACACATTAAAATGAATCACCTTGTTGCAGTCAGTACAGATGGCATGATGGTGATTCCCTTCTTTATACTCATACATCGCCTCGTCCTTATCGAGGTCCAGCTTCTTGATGAGACCGTCAGACACAAAGAGTTCTAAGTTGCGATAAATAGTGGTCAAGTCAATCTCTGGAATCTTCCTGTGAATGTCTGCCGCAGATAAAGCGCAATGTGCATCTTTCAACACATTCAACACTTTTTCTCGTTTGGGACTATGTCTACGATTCATAAATAATATTATTTATCCATATCACGAAGAAGACGGATTCTTTCTGTCGCTGGCGGATGAGTCTGGAAAAGATTAGAGATTTTTTGTCCAAGTGTGCGCTTCTCAGACCCAAATGGGTCAGCGATAAATAGGTGTGCAGTAGCATTATTAGCCCGCTTCATTGGCTGGCTTGAGTTACTAATTTTCTCAAGTGCTGAGGCTAGGCCTTCCGGATAGCGAGTAAGGAGCGCACCAGACGCATCGGCCAAGTATTCACGTTTTCTCGAAATTGCTAATTGAATCATCTGAGCAGCAATTGGAGCTAGGATAATACCAATGACACCAAGTACTAAGAATAGTACTCCCGCTTTACTATCCCTATCACTACCACCACCCCACAACATCGAGCGCATAAAGATATCAGCAATAATAGCGATGAAACCAGCTAGAACCACAGCCACGGTGGAGACAAACATATCTCTGTTGCCCACGTGGGCTAGTTCGTGTGCCATCACGCCTTCAAGTTCTGTCCGGTCTAGGATAGATATAAGTCCAGTCGTAGCAGCCACAATTGCGTTTTGAGGATTCCGACCTGTTGCAAACGCGTTTGGTGCCGGGTCATTGACCACATACACCTTTGGCATTGGTAGACCCGCCGTAATAGAAAGGTTTTCTACCACCTGAATCAGTTCTCTGTGTTCACGTGGGTCAGCCGGCTTAGCTCCCGTCATAGCGACCACGAGCTTATGACTCCACCAATAACTTCCAACATTCATAAATAATGCAAAGACGATGGCGACATACATTATCGCCGGATCGCCGTAGTACCAATTTAGGAAATAACCAATAGCAATAACCATAGCGAAGAACACCGCCATCAAAAACCAAGTTTTTCTGATATTTGCTGATTGATGTGTATAAAGAGTACTCATAGGGACATTGTACTTTAAATTGACTCCTCTTCAATCTTCACCAAGAACCGCCACCCCCACCTCCTGCGCCACCACCGGACGACCCACCACCGGACGAAGCCGAGGAGGACACTCCAGAAGATGCCACAGATGAAGAAAATGTTCCCAGGCTGTTAGTTAAGTATAAAGCGCTGAAAGTGCCACCAGTATTGTCTTCATACCAAGACGGGGTTGGGATGGTAATACCCTCAAATACTTTTGCCCACTCCTTTTCAACGCCAAAAGCGATAGCATAAGGTAAGTATTCCATAAATTGCTCTGGGCTTTTCTTTGGAGCATTATGAAAAGCAAAACGCTCCTTGTCGGTAACTGAAAGAAATAATTTGAAACCTTTGAGATAATCAAGCGCCTCATAGCCTTTTCTGGTACGACGCCTATAAAACAAGGCCAAAATCACAGAACTAACCACAAAAGTGATTGATGCAATTGCAATTGGTGAAGCCATCTCAGCACCAACTAGAAACGTAAGCGTCAGCAATATTAATAGCCCAATTAATAGTGAGAGTGCCAATTTTAGTGGCATATTCCATTTATGTTCAAAGAAACCTTTAGCGACCAAATCTTTCTCAGCTGCTGCCTTAAGTGCAGTCACCACTTTGAAATTTTCTTTTTGCTGACTGATGTCTTTAGCAAGTTCACTTAATACCAACACGGAGCCAACCGTCGCATCTTCTCTAAAGAGTAAAGTAAAAATTTGCTTTTGAAAATCTGTCTCTACCTCGCTATACGGACGACGTAATTCAATCTCATAGTCATCGGTATCAATAAAGAAAAATTTCTTCCGACCAATATGCTTAATTTTTAAGAAGCCTTGTTCAGCTAAATAGATGATACCGGCCGTGATGTCATGTGGGTCGATGCGACCATCAAATAAAAGACCCGTGTACATCGGCTTGAAATCTTCATAGGGCTTATACTGAGCAATTATCGAAGCGCCAGTTTTATGGGCGACGTAGTATCGATATAAAAACCAAACAAGCCACACAAACCACACCAAGGCACCAAGAAGCCAGAGTGACCACAATGATAGGCGCTTCATAATCAACCTATCCACAAGAGTCGGATCTAGCGACAAGGCTACAGTTAGCCCCTCATTCGAACCAAGAGAGACTGGACCAAACTCGTATGCACCCTTACCCAACACTGAAGGACACTCTTCAGTGGAACCAGAAGGGCCAAAGTAACAACGGTATTCAGACAAGGCTATTCCATCTATATCATAGACTCGCACCAAAGCATTCTCGATTGGCACTTCCCAACCGTCACCAGTGGCGTTCCAATATAAATCTACTCCACCTTCATCGTAGTAGGTGAGACCACCTTCTACGGTGTAGTTAATGATATACGTATGTTCACCACTGATGGTACGGTTCGGGTCACCAATCTTTACCTCTAACTCCCCCACATTTTCACTTCGCTCAAATGGAGTTTCCTCACCATCAACCGACACTGAAAGATTATCTATCTCAAGGTATCTTTCTTTAAACCACTCCTCACTTTCTTGGAAGTGTTTAGTCGGTATAAAACGAAAGATTCCGTGTCTCTCCTCATCTTCAAAGTCATAAACAATAGTTTCAGATACAGAGAAAGAACCATCACTTTCTAGAGTAATATCTGAAACAAATGAACGTATAGTCTCAGCCTGGACCGATATTGGTACCAGAATGAGGACCAATAACAGGAGAAGTTTTTTCATGACTTGATACCTTGAGGGGTTTAGTTACTTTGGTAATCAGTATTAGATGACCAATGTAGGAAAAGACGCTCATTGAAGCCGCCTTTCTTTGCAAGATACTCACACAGAGCTACCAGAAATATTAGTTAGAACTGAACCTTAACCGGTTCTTTAGCTGCCTGTTCATTCTCTCCTAGTTCAAAGTACTCACGTTCCTTGAAATTGAACATATTACCAATTATGTTTGATGGGAAAGATTGGAGAGCGATACCAAGGTCACGTACGTTACCGTTGTAGAAACGACGTGATGCTTGAATCTTGTTCTCAGTATCAGTGAGCTCACGCTGAAGCTCAATGAAGTTCTGATTAGCCTTAAGATCTGGGTAACTTTCTGCAATAGCTAAAAGCTTACCAAGTGAATTAGTTAGAGCCCCTTCAGCAGCAGCCATAGCCTGGATTTGCTCTGGAGTAATGTTTGATGGGTCTACGTGTACTTGAGTAGCCTTGGCACGGGCTTCGGTTACAGACTGCAACGTACCTTGCTCATGAGCAACATAACCCTTAACACTCTCGATTAAGTTTGGAATGAGGTCATAACGACGCTTAAGCTGTACATCAATGTCAGCCCAAGCCTCCATAGCTCTTTGAGTGAGCGAAACGAAACGGTTATAGGCCCAAATAGCCCAAACAACCACAACGGCTGCCACAATCAATAAAATAGTTATTAGTTCCATAACACCATATGCGTTAACTGATATGCAAGAATTTTACCATAATTTGACAGACTGTGTATATGTTATACGATTCGGCATAAGTTGTTCTACAGAGCGAAGGGACCTAACAATGCGGATATTATACGTCGGCGACAAAAGTTATTCTGACACACTGCGAGACAGGCTGGACCGAGAAGTCTACAAAGTAGACCACCTCAAGGGAGAGATGGCGCTTATGATGGAGTTTGGTGCACCATATGTGCAGGAAAAACCCAATATGGTTATCTGTGAAATCCACATCTTGGGTTCAGAATTAAAAACCTATATTGACCTTGTGAATTTTGTCAGAGATAGCTATCCTGCCTTGCCAATTATCTTGCTGGATAACAGTCGACCAGGAGTGACTATTGGTTCACTTGGAGACAACGTGTGGTTGTTTATCAGCGATGAAATAGATTCTTTGGCCAAGCACATCCGCAAGGTGTTCGCTCCAAAGCACTAAAAACAGCCGGGGCACGTAAGTGCCCCGGCTGAATCTTTTTATACTGAACCGTATTACTAGCAATGTCGCAGAGTGCCTCGACGGCTTTGCCGCGAGGATGAATGCGACTTATATAACCAGGGTCGGCGGAGGCCGACACCCTAGCTAGCAAAAACGCCTGGTTCGCTCGCCCAGTGCTCCGTCCGCTTGCGACGGAGTACTGGGCGAGCGACGTTTTTACTTCGAACCCTCCCCTTCACCGTCCATTTTAATAGGACTAATTACCGGTTCATCAGATAGTCCCAGGTCTTTAATTTCCTGCCCGGTTTTCTTTTCAATCTCTTGAATTTGCTTAGTTAGAGCTCGAGCAAATGTCTTAGACGCAGAAAGTGGTAAAGCGAATCGAAATTCCTCTTCGCCAGAGCCAAAGGATACGATATGAAGACCGTTCACTATGCGGCAATAGAAACTCTCGGCCAACACCTTCATTGGTCCACTGCCTGGTCGAATTGGTTCATCCATAATTACTTGAGAGTTAGCTACTAATACATTCCTCCCATTCCGCTCATATCCGGCATCGCTGCAGATTTCGATTCCTCAGGCTCATCTGCGACCGCTGCTTCGGTGGTCAAAAGTATGGCAGCAGCTGACACGGCATGCTGGACACAAGCTCTTTCCACCTTAACTGGGTCGATGATACCAGCCTTAATCATATCGTCGACAAACTCACCTTTAAAAGCGTCATAACCAGCATTACCTTCAGAACTTTTCACCTTATCAACAACCACAGCACCATCAATCTTCCCAGTATTGTCGGCAATTTGTCGCAGTGGCACCTCAAGGGCTTTGAGCACAATGTTGTATCCAACCAATTCTTCACGTCCTAAATCTTTCTTACCTAAAAGATTCTTCTCAACCACTGCAGCAGCACGAGTGAGGGAAGTTCCACCTCCTGGCACAATTCCTTCTTCAATAGCTGCTTTTGTGGCATTTACCGCATCTTCAATTTTCAATTTTAAGTACTTCATCTCCATCTCAGTTGCGGCACCAACACGAAGCACAGCAACACCACCACCAAGTTTTGCAATACGCTCTTCTAACTTTTCTTTGTCGTACTTAGAAGTAGTGTTTTCAAGTTGTGATTTTAGAGCGGATACTCGGTTTTCAATTTCGGATTTTTCTCCGGCCCCACCCACAATTACAGTCTTATCCTTTGTGGACACCACACGACTAGCCTTTCCCAGTTGAGAAAGTTCGGTAGTTTCGAGCTTGAGCCCGAGCTCTTCGGTGATAACCTGACCACCCACCATTACAGCGATGTCATTCAACACCTCCTTCTTGCGGTCACCAAAGCCTGGAGCCTTGATTGCCAAGACTGAGAATCCACCCTTCAACTTATTAATTACAAAAGTAGTGAGTGCTTCACCATCGATATCGTCAGCAATAATTACCAGTTCCTTTCTACCAGTTTGAGCAATCTTCTCGAGTAGTGGCAGGATATCCTTTACTGATGATACCTTTGCATCGGTAATGAGAATTTGCGCATCCTTATACTCAGCCTCCATTCGCTCACCATTAGTTACCATATATGGAGAGACGTAGCCCTTATCGAATTCCATACCTTCGGTAAATTCAGTTTCAATACCGAAGGACTGACCTTCTTCCACGGTCACCACACCGTCCTTGCCAACTTTTTCAATAGTTTCTGCAATTTTTTCTCCAATCTCGGCACTTTCGGCTGAAATAGTTGCTACCTGCTTGATTTCGTCAGTTGACTTAATCTTAGTAGACATAGAGCGTAGTGCCTCTACCACATCCACAGAAGCGTGCTCCATTCCTGTGCGTACAGCCATAGAGTTTAGTCCCATCGAAGTCTGACGAAGACCTTCATGAACTAAGGCCTGCATAAGCACTGTCGCAGTGGTAGTGCCGTCTCCTGCCAATTCATTGGTCTTATTGGCTACCTCCTTCACCATCTCAGCACCCATATTCTCAAACTTGTCTTTGAGGGTGATTTCTTTGGCAATAGATACACCATCATTAGTGATAGTCGGTCCGCCGTAGCCCTTATCAAGAATCACATTCCGGCCACGTGGTCCAAGAGTAACCTTAACCGCATTGGCCACAGTATCAACACCCTTTTTCAACTTCTTCTTTATTTCTTCGTCAAAAATTACTTGTTTAGCCATATCTGTCGTTAATTAATAACTGCTAAAACGTCACTCTCTGACAATATCCAATATTCCTTATCATCAAGCTTGGTTGGGTCTCCCCAAGTACGAAATATCACCTTATCACCCTCCTTTACCTCCAAAGGGATTCGCTTTTCTCCATCTTCATCCCATTTTCCAGGTCCAACAGCAACCACTATTCCTTGTTCCGGCTTATCTTTCTTAGCAGTATCTGGAATGATAATACCGGAAGCGGACACATTTCCCGCCTCTTCATCGGAGAGCGAACGAACCACGACGCGATCGGCGAGGGGTTTTATATTGATCTCTGACATAGACAAAAAAGCTAAATTAATTAAATACCTTCAAATTAGAGTAACACTTTCAAGACTGATAGCCCAATTATCCGAAGGTCGAGGTGATTATAATAATTAGACTTTGCGTTTTCAAGCCTCCGTGCTATCATCTTTGAGACATGGAATTCGTCAGATCAGTCGTGATTCCGATACTGCCTTACATACAGATAGTCCTCGCCATCCTATTGGTAGCAGCAATTTTGCTCCAACAGAGAGGTTCTAGTCTGGGCGGTGCCTTCGGAGGTGATAACTTTAGTGCATCCTTTCACAAACGCCGTGGTGGGGAGCTTTTCCTATTTCGCCTTTCAATCATACTAGCAGTTTTGTTTGTACTCTCTGCTTTGATTCACATCATTGTCTAAGAAACTATCCAACCAGCCGCCAACTGACTTCGCGGTTCCACGCTTTTAAAAGCATATTATTATTGTATGAACTTACGCTCACCGAAATTATTCGGGACTTCCCTTTTTGACAAATTCTTCTCCTACCTAGACTCCCTACAACCAGTGGACAGAGTTATTTTTGGTACATTATTATTAATTTTCTTAGTCGCAACGACATATAATTTCTATGTCTTTGCGCGCGGATTTTTAGTAGAAGTGCCAGTGTCTGGTGGTACATTGGTAGAAGGAACTATCGGAAGTCCACGCTTTATCAATCCAGTCTTAGCTATCACTAGGGCTGATAATGATTTAGTGGCTCTGACTCACAGCGGACTACTTCGCCTTGGTGTAGACGGTATACTAGAAAACGATTTGGCTGAGAGTATTACCATTTCTGAAGATGGTTTGGTATATAACATTATATTGCACAATGACCGCTACTTTCACGATGGAGTAAAGGTCACAGCAGAGGATGTTGCCTTTACTATCGGTTTAATCCAAAAAGCGTCTCTGAAGTCCCCCCTACGCGGAAACTGGAGTGGTGTGACAGTCGAGGTAATAAACAATCAAGAACTTAATCTAGTATTAGAGAATCCGTATACCCCATTTCGAGAAAATCTAACTCTAGGAATCCTACCAAAGCATATTTGGCAAACCTTAAGTGATGAGGAATTTCCTTTTAGTCAACACAATGTTGAACCGATTGCTAGTGGACCATACAAAATCTCAGCCATCGCTAGAAACTCAGCTGGTTTAGCTTCAGAGTACCAGCTAGAGCTTGCGGAGGATTATCGTCAAGAGGGACATATCGAAAATATAACCTTTCGATTTTATCAAAACGAAGAGAATATCATTTCTGCCTTAAATGCAGGAGAAATAACCAGCACCGCCTCCTTAAGTGAGCGCTGGCTCACAGAGCTGGACCGAGAAAAGTTCAACTATATTTCTGAACCCTTACCACGTGTCTTTTCTATTTTCTTTAATCAAAACCGTAACCCAGTTTTACGAGATGAATCAGCACGAAAAGCACTGAATCTGGCCATTGATCGCAACGAACTCGTCTCACGCGCAACGCATGGCTTTGGTAAGCCAACCCACACAGCAATACCAGCCGGTTGGGTAGAACTAGAATCAGAGGAAGAGACGCAGAAGAATCAGGAAGAAATGATGGCAGAAGCAATCCAAGTACTTAAGGACGGAGGTTGGGTTCAAAACCAAAATGGTCGCTGGGAAAAAGAAATAGATGGATCCTCTATGCCGTTAGTCCTCACCGTTCGTTCTGCCAATGGCGTATTATTTGAAAAGATGGCTAGTTACCTAAGTGAAACCTGGCAAGCCTTAGGAGCAGAAGTTACCTTTGAATTCTACGAGCAAAGCGATTTAGTACAAACCATCATTCGTCCCCGTGACTACCAGGCCCTTTTATTCGGAATGGATGTTGGACGCTCTCTTGATCTTTATCCTTTCTGGCACTCAGGTAGTCGAGAGGACCCAGGACTCAACGTCTCTCTATACGCAAATATTACTGTCGATAATCTCGTTACTCAGATGAGAACAGCCACCTCGACAGAAGCGCGTGACGAAGCCATCAGACGCTTTGTGACTGAAGTAGAGAACGAACAACCGGCCATATTCCTCTTTACTCCATCATTTGAATACATCACCACTAAAAACATTATCGTGGCGCCAATGAAAAAGATTCAGAAGCCAAGCGAGAGATTCAGTAATGTGACCGATTGGTACATAAATCAAAGTGGTGTTTGGCCAATATTTGTAAACAACGATAATTAATAAAAATTAACAATAAAAATATGAACGATACTAATACTAATAGCACCGGGTCTACGAATGCTGGTGGCCGTCGCCGAAGCTTTGCCTACCGAGGAAGAAACCAGACTGGTACCACCACACGTGGCCCACGCCCTACAACACCTAGAGGACCATCTAGCCACACCCGTACAGCGTCCTCGGGCACCACTACTAAACCAGCTGGAGGGAGCCGAGCTGGTGGCTCAAATCGTGGAGGATCTACTCGCAGTGGTGAACGAGGCGGTTCTGCTCGCAAGTCAGCGTCCCCGCGCTTTAACAACAAACGTCGCTCTACCAAGGCTCCGGCCCTACAACACCGCATCAGCACTACTGATGAACGTTCCCCAAAACTGCCGGAGATACTAGATGACGACACCGTTCGCATCATTCCAATATCCGGAGTAGAGGAAATTGGTCGCAATATGACGGTGATTGAAACTAAAGACGATTTGATTATTTTTGATATCGGCTTTCAGTTCGTGTCCGAAGAATCAAACGCTCCCGGCATCAACTACATATTGCCTAACACACAGTATGTTGAGGAGAGGAAGCATAAGATTCGAGGATTAGTAGTGACCCACGGTCACCTCGACCACATCGGTGGTATTCCTTTTGTAATGGAGCGTATTGGTAACCCACCAATCTACACCCAATACCTGACTTCACTGATGATTAAAAAGCGACAAGAGGAGTTTCCTCATCTTGATCCAGTAGACATTCACGTAGTTAAAGAGGGAGATTCTTTCACTCTTGGAAAAATTAAGATCAAGACCTTCCCTGTTACCCACTCTATACCTGATGCTATGGGTGTCTCTGTAGAGACAAAGCACGGTGATATTGTACTCACAGGTGACATTCGTCTCACTCACGAAAATGGAGAAGTGGTAGCTGAAGAAAGAGCTGACTGGGAGAAAGTTGGCTTAAATAACAACCTGGCACTCATCTGTGACTCAACCAACGCCGACCGTGAAGGATTCTCAGCTCCAGAAGGTGAAGTGTTAAGCACTCTTGATGGCATCATCAAGAACTCTACCGGACGTTTGATTGTCGGTACCTTTGCTTCACAGTTTGAGCGCCTTACCGCCATCATCAAGTCATGTGAGAAGTATGGCAAGAAAGTGGTACTTGAAGGTCGAAGTATAAAGACTAATATTGAAATTGCTCGTACTGCCAAGATAATGGAAGTAGATGACAAAACCTTTATCAACGCACAAGATATGGGTGACTATCCATCTGACCGAATTGTTATCCTCTCAACTGGAGCTCAAGGTGAAGAGTTTGCTGCCTTGATGCGTATGGCTACAGACAAGCACAAGACTATCACCCTTACCGAGCGTGACACTCTCGTGCTTTCCTCATCGGTAATTCCTGGAAACGAGATTGCTGTTCAGAAGCTTAAAGACAACATTTACCGTAAGAACGTACGCGTCATCAACTATAAGACAACAGCTGTTCACTCTTCAGGACATGGTAATGCTGGTGAACTAACTTGGGTTCGTCAGACAGTTAAGCCAAAATTCCTAATACCAGTACACGGTCACCACTACCACCTTAAGAGTCATATGTACTCTGCAATTGAAAACGGTTTTCCTCGTGAGAATATTGCAGTACCAGACAATGGCTCTTTGATTGACATCAAGAACGGTAACGAACTAATCGTGCACAAACAAAAAGCTCCGACTGAGCTAGTTATGGTAGATGGCTTCACCGTTGGCACCAAGCAAGAAGTTGTATTGCGTGATAGACAAAGCTTGTCTGAGGACGGAATGTTCGTAATCATTGCCACCGTTAACACCAAGACTGGGAAATTGCGGAAGTCACCCGATATTATCTCTCGTGGTTTCGTTTATCTTCGTGAGAACCAACAACTTCTTTCTGAAGCACGCACTCTTATTAAGCGCACCGTAGAGAAACACACAGAGAAGATGAATCCGGTTGACCTTGATTATGTTAAGGATGAACTGTCTAAAACAGTCAGCGGATTCTTAATGCAAAAAACAAACAAAACTCCGATGGTGATTCCAGTACTAATCGGAATTTAGTAGGACAATAAGGAAACTACTCTGTCTTTGTGGGTTAACAAAAAGCCGGCGCAAACGCCGGCTTTTTTTGTTAGTTACCTCTACTTTTTCAAATATCCACGCAACATTAAGGGCAATATACTTCCAAAAACCATTATCAAACCGCCCATCATCAGCACCCAGCGATAACCAAACCTCTCGGCCGCGAAGCCTCCAACCACCAAAAATAGTCCAATACCAAAAGAAAAAAGCATTTGATAAACACCTACAGTTTGCCCAAGTCGTCCTTTTTCGATATTACTGTAGAAAAGAATTCTCCACGAAGCGAAGTTTGTAACTGCGATAATACCTAGGAAGAACATCGCCACATATAGCTGCCAAACTTGTGTGGCAAAACTAAGCAGTATATAAACAAAGCCGGCGGAAATACAGGCAAACGTGAGACCATATACCTCGTCTATAAAGCCTTTATGTTTATCAAACCATCTACCGATCGGCACCGAAGCAACTGCACCTACTATACGGTGAATCATTAGAGCAATACCGACGTTCAATACCGTCGCACCTTCTATAGAAGAAACGACGAAAAGTGCTAAGGCTACCGAAATAAAGGCGTCTGCTCCCCACACCGTAACGTCGTTGGCAGTTAATATCTTAACAATACTAGTGCGTTTATCTATCGCATTTAAGACTGGGTTAGAAATATTTAATTCGCTTTTTTCAACTTCCATTTTAAATAGTTTAATTTAGGCTGATTGGGGCAGTAAGATCCAAGCAATAAGGTACATAAGTAGACCAGGCATCAATCCAGTAATCAGTAGAAAGAAAACAAAACCCAGTCTCCAGACTGTCGGGTCTTGATTGAAGTATTCAGCAAAACCAGCACAAACACCAGCGATGAGTACATTAGTGCTACTTCTCTTTAATTTTTTAGTAGACATATTTGTATTATAACTATAATTCGTAGATAACATCCTTCCTTTCCACAACTACTGGCCAGTCTAATCTCTTCGCATAATCAAACAATGTCTGATTTGGATTAAAACAAATTGGTCGTTCTACACTTTCAAGTAGCGGTATGTCTCCTTCAGTGTCACCTACTCCAACCGACCGTTTACTAGTCAAAGATTTATCCTCCAGTACTCTAGCTATGATGTTTGCCTTATTAGAAATAAGATGTTCATCAGTAACCTCTCCAGTGAAACGGTCCTGAGGTCCGAGTTCATAGATGCGACCGTAAACTTTATCGAATCCATACTGACGACAGAAGTCATCAAGAATTGTTTTAGGGGATTGGGAGATAGCTA
Organism: Candidatus Nomurabacteria bacterium; assembly: GCA_020631995.1. Lineage (GTDB taxonomy): Bacteria > Patescibacteriota > Minisyncoccia > Phycocordibacterales > UBA918 > OLB19. Next base: position 24,619 of record JACKGJ010000001.1, read on the forward strand.
CCAAAAAATATCCTTCTGCTTTCAAGTCTTGAATCAAGTCTCGAGTATAGCGATATACCCGCTTATTTCTTTCTGCCACTACTTCCCGACCAATGTCAGCCAAGTCACCATAAAAGACTCCTTTTAAATTTTGACGAAATACTTTAACCACTGCGTTTATGTAGCTTTCGTATTCTCCTTCTCTGTCTTGCCAACTGCGCTTCAGTTCAGCAAACTCCTCTCCAGTCTCTTTTGGAAATACACCAGCATCCAACAACCTATCTACCAACTCTATTAAAAGACTGGACCTGAATAGGGTTCCATCGATATCAAAAAAAGCCACTGGTTTCTGCATAGCTATATTCTAGCAGAAACTCACGTGGCCTGTGGGGGAGTCATTGCGACACCCCCAGAGAACTCCCCGTTTAGTAGCACAAACCGTCGTATCTCGATACTCTCACGCGAACACGATTCAGTAGTGCACCGACCACAGAATAGTGGGTGTCGCCCCGCCCTGATGATCTGGACGGGGCGGAAGAACGGCTCTGCTTCAGACGACTGGCTTGAGTATGCACTCCTTCGTAAGGAGTAAACACACCCATTTCAATCGTTATTTGCCCCTCAGTCCGAGCCTTCCACTTTTCGAACTCATTGTCAGTAAGAGTCCTGATGGAAATGGCCTGGCCTGAATGATTGAGCACACGCCCTTGCGGACGACCATCGGCAGCGGAATATCCACTAAACTCCACCACCTTGGTAATTTTGTTCCAGTCCTCTTTGGACCGGTAAAGAAACCGAATCGGCGACATTGTTCACTCCTTCTTGTTAAGATACTAGCCTGAATGTTCAGGCCCGTGACGAACGATAACTTTAACTATGGGTAATGTCAAGTCAATGACCGAAATGCCACGTAGAGTTTCTGAAGCAAACTTCCCAAGACCAATACAAAGCTGAGGAATATAAGTAGACCACCAATAACCGGTATGTACGACAGGAAGATTAGCGTAAATACTCCAACCAGAACGGACAAAAGATCAATTCTCCTTCCTTTCATCAAGTAAGACATAATATAGCCGCCAAGCAGAATCGGTAGAATAATCCAAGATACTAGGAATAATAGGAGAGTTGAAAGCAGTGTCAATATGCCGAGCCATGCTCCGAGCACGGTAGCAAGAAGAATAAAACTAAGTAGTGGAGCAATGAAAAATGTGGCTAACCCTATCAAGCCCACCCGTGCAGTATCGCGCTTTATTTCATCTAACAACTCTCCGAAACGAGTACGGAAGATTAAGAACACACACAGTGTGGTAAATATCCACGATAGAACAAATATCAAAGAAGCGTTTCCACGATTATCCTCCTCCGCCACTGTACCGCGCAAGATGTCGCCTTCCACGACCGCACCAGCCGCACGCTCAAGCTCACGTACGCTTGCGTAACTTAAATCACCCCGCACATTAGCTCTGTCACCCAAAGTGATATTTACAGCAGAAACATCAACAGCACCTACCTCTCCTGAAATAGTAATTGATTCCGCACGACCCATTACTGAGCCCTTAACAACGCCTTCAATTTCTGCTTCACCGCCGTAAAAATAAATTCCACCATTAATAGTGGCTGAAGACAGCACCTTTAGAAGTCCACCAATGACGAACACATCGCCTTTCACTTCACCAGATATCACTACCTCACCTCCCATAACTCGCACATCATCCCCGATAGGAGCATTTACCTGCACTGTGCCACCAAGGGCAGTTAAGTCAGCGCCAATCGGTCCATTGATGGTCACGGAGCCGGCAACAACATACATATCCTCTCTAACTTCTCCGGAGTGAGTAACACTGCCAGCCGAAGCATAAAAATCATTCTCAACAATCTGACTTACCCCAATAGATACTGAATTACCAGTACGCACCACAGTTTCGGCAGATACTATAGAAGGTATTAGTATCAAAGTTAGCATTGCGACAAAAGCAATTTGTGGACTTCTGATTCTCTCGAAATAATTTTTCATTTTGTTGATTTGATTTTAACTGACTTCTTTGAAAACTGGATGCAATTGTGCTGGTTGGAGTGATTTTGATGACAGAGCCTTATATAGACATAAAGGTGACAGAATCAAAATTACGTAACCAGTGCAAGTGTGTCAGTTTTCAAAGAAGTCTAAAATAGTTCTTTGCCAAGATCCCATATTTCATTATGCCCTTTTAGCTTCAACCAATACCACCATTCTGCTCCCCAGAGATACTGTCTCTCATAACGCGTGTCTCTCGCATAATCAAGAATTTCTCTGATTTTGTCAATATCCATTCTTGAATACTGGGTCTCCACATCAACATCTACAACTGGTTCAAGTAGCCATGGTTCGGCCGATAATTCAATCAAGTAGGTGGGTTTGTCTCCGTAAAATAGCGCAATCACATTTTCTTTAAAGCGGTAAAACCACGGTGGTATAGCAGTACGAAATTGCCCAAGCTCAGGATTCCAAAAATAAACATAGACGCTAGTACCGAAAGCGTCGCCGTATTTATAAGCCTTAGCCCACAATCCTAGGTTGCCACTGTCAGTTACCAATATCGGGCGAGTTGGGTCAAGTTCACGCACGATATTTATTTCCTCAATCAAAAATTCTTCGTCTAGTTCATTGCAATGCTCCTTAGCAAAGACTTCCAAATATGGTTCGTTTTCTACCTGCCAATATATGATAGAAGAACTACCCTTATAACGTTCTATTACAACCTTAAGATATTCACGTATCTCTGCCTTTTGCTCTTCCCAATTTAATTGAGTCCCCCACTCTGGCACATGGCACTCTGGCCAGCGTGGTAGCCGGCGACCGACTGCGAAGACCACGTCAGCACCCACCTCTTCGGCCCTAGCAATTTGGTAATCAAGCTCGGTAAAATTATAAACACCAGGTTCTGGTTCTACCATTGGCCAATGTGCTGCCAAACGTAAATGTCTGACACCTAAGTCATCAATAATCGCGTCGTATACTTCTTTCCAATCCAAATTTAATTCATCGGCATATAAAGTATTAAACGACATTCCATAAACTATCTGCTCTGGGACTGGCTTTCTAGCTAAAAGAAAGACGCCAGCACTAATTACAGCAACCGTTAGCAATATATATAATGTCAATTTATGCCATTTTTTCATTAAAGAAATGATTGAGATTATTTGAATAGCAATACAAAACCGATACAGATGATAATGACGTACAAGAACTTTCGCACAATCGTACGAAAACTCTTATCTTTTTCTTGAGCAGCTTCTGGCAAGAAGCGACTAAGCGCTAGTCCAATAACTAAGATAAAGACAAACTTTAGACCATCGAGTGCTTGCACTACAGCCACATCACCCCAATCGGTGGCCTTCAAAATCATAAACGAAGCAATACCAGCGAGAATCTTGTTACCAAAGACCATTACTCCGGTTTTGCGTGTAGTGACCTTTCCTTGATCTCTGATTAACTCTAAATAATTTGGTACCAAGAGCCAAGACATGGCGAAGAGTACCAATGCAATACGAGACCAGAAGAAACCATCATCAAAGTTTGTTGCTACAAACAAACCCTTCATTGCGATGTAGTGAAGGGCAAAAAAGAGACCGCTGTGTACTGCAGCGAGAGCTATGTTACTAGTGAACCGCAAATGAGAGACCAAGAAAGTACCAGTAGCCAAAAGCAAAATACCCCAGATAAAATCTGGTGAACTATATCCCCCCAGGAAAAACATCGAAAGACCAAAAGTACCAATCGCTGAAACCGCACCAACCACCGGCATCACATCTGAAGTGTCGGCTCGCTTCAATGTGCCGTAAAGTGACACCAGTGCCATAAAGAAGGTATAAGCAGAGAAGAATGAAAGTGCGACGACATCCAAGGTCGGAGTTCTTACATTCGCAAACTGCGGAACTCCATAATCAGCTAAGCCAGGAATGAACCCAAAGAAATAAATCACCAACCAGAATGCAGTGACCAGACAAGTATAAAAAGCATATACGAATGGCTTTGGCATACGCTTTTCGTCGGTAACCAAATATTTGTCTCCAATCGCGACAAAGGCGTTAATGAGTTGTGCTCCCGCTGCTAGTAGTACCCAAGACATAAGTTCTATTGTATCAGCCCGTTAGCTTCAATTATTTGTTTATACACGTAGGCAGAAGGTCGAATCTTTCGCTCTAGAGTAGTGTAATCTACCTCAATTAGACCAAATCGCTTTTCAAACCCCAAAGCCCACTCATAATTATCAAGGAGTGACCAGTAAATGTGACTTCGTATATCCACACCATCGTGCATTGCCCGCAATGCGCCTTCTACTTGACCAGTGATATATTCGGCTCTATTTGCATCAGTAGCATCAGCTAAGCCAGCCTCAGAAATGTATATTGGCTTATCGTAGCGTTTCAGCATCATTAAGGCATCATAAATATGCTCCGGAGCAAAATTCCAGTCCATATCAGTCTTACGCCATTTTCTCTTATCTCCGAATTGAGTATAGAAATAGTAGTTAAGGCCAATTGAATCGTAATGACCCTTCGTACGTTTCATAAACTTATGAGTCCACATCGCATTAGCCACATAGGCTTTGAGCTTATTAAAAGGATTCCAATTCGAATCAAAAACTATGACGTGGTGTACAAAATTTATGTTACTTGAAGGTTTTATCTTTTTGATGCTTGTATAAGCAGCATTGTTTGCACGAGCCAAATTTTTCATCACTCGCGACCAAGTGAATAAGGGTTTAATACCTCTATTAGCTTTTGACTCAAATGTTCGACCAGAGTTTGTAATAGAAACCATATCGGTCAGAGCAAATCGCTTGAAAGGAGGCCAACTACCACGTAGCCAGCCATTACTTCCATAGACACTTGGTTCGTTAATGGTCGAGAAGTTATTACACAAGTCACCTAGCTTTTCTACAACATAAGCACAGTAACGTGCGAATATTTCCGGAGAGTCTTTTCTTTCAAATCCTCCTTTCTCTGAAAACCAAAGCGGTAAAGTGAAGTGCCAAAGTGTAATGAAAGGTTCAATGTTACGTGCTCGCAAGGCTTGGAGTACGGCTCGGTAGTGCTCGATGGCGGACTCATCAAACTTCCCATCCTCTGGTTCAATCCTAGCCCATTCCACAGAAAAACGGTGTGCATTGTGTCCTAGATCTTCAGCTAAATCAAAATCTGCTTCATAACGATTATAGTGGTCACAAGCTAGGCCACACACCGGTACCCTACCATCTCTAGCAGCCTTGGCCCAGTCAGTATTTTCAATCCCACCTTCTACTTGGTATGAGGCAGTTGCGGCTCCCCAATAAAAATTTTCTGGAAATGATTTCATATATTTAAACATTCAATAGCTGCATCTTACAGATGCTGTACACCTTGTCGGTATTTATGTTCGCAAGCTCCAAAAATACCAGACAAGGTCTTGCGACAGTCCCCCGGACTATCTCACCCCAATAAAATCCGTCCGGAAATCTTAAGTTTTTATCCATAGTCCAATTATATCAAATTTATGAATAACAAAATTATGGCTAAGATAAACAACGAATACTCTATGGCACTAATCCAATTAAAATGACAGTAGACCAGATCTATCCAATCATCAACTCCCCATTTTCGTATATAATCTGGCAACTCCACTTCTTTCCAAGCGACGACTAAACGCAACTTTCTCTCATCAGAGGGAAGGTTGTCCCAAACACCAGTCTCCACGAGCTGTCTCTTTGCCCAATTTACCCTTCTACCTAGAACCTTATATCGTGTCTTTGATAATGGCCAGAGTAACTGTATTCCCCAACCAGTACCATACAGATCATTAATGAAGTGAAGTGCGGTCGCAAAAAGAAATAGTAATCCAAAAAACGGAAAAAGATAGGTTAATAATAATCCTGTTACTAAAAACAATATCGGAAAATGCAATCCGTCACGGTGATCATATGTGTGTTCGGCACTACTTCCTACACGACCACGCTTCAAAAGTTCTGGTAGCGCATCCAGGTCAGGACACATTGCGAGAGGGATACCAATTAAAAAATACCACCACAGTATTTCTGTGCCCGAAAAATAGCCGGCAAGCAAGACCGCGAATATGCCATTCGCGATATCGGCCAGAAGTGAAAGTGCTTGCTTCATTAAAAAATTAGATGCTAGGTGGTATGTTTGTGAAGCAGTTTACCTGTACATCTTGTGCGGGCTGTATGTGGAGATGATAGCCAGTACCATCATTAACTCCTCCACAAGGGTCTAGCTGTACATTATCAGAACGAGCGCCAAAAATTGGTGTACCATTTTGCGCCACCCCAACTTGATCAAATTGCGAATATCCAATAAATCGCCACAACTCACCACTCATCAAAGGCAGACCATCTTGAGTAAAACCAATTTGGACTGAGGTAGGTGGAGTCTGATCAGTGACGGTAGAATCAGGGTCATTAAGTACAATATCATCAACCGAAGTGAAGACAGGCTCACCTATAGACACATCACCGTCACCAGCTGTAATCTTAGAACGTAGTCTCTCCACATTGTCTGCACGAGGCTTGCTGTGTTTATAACTCTCTGCACCGTTGACGGCAGGGTCTGGAGCAAAACTAATGACATTTGCCATTTGTCCTTGACCACTAAAAGAATCTGTCACTAAAGTACCAGTTATAGCGGTGAGTAAAAATACTAAAGCACCAGAGAACACTAAAAAATCACGTGTGCGAATCATATTGCGAGCATTGTATCACGTAACAGTAAAATATTTTATTGTGTTTGCGATACTGACTCATAATAATCTACGATGACTTTAGCAAAAGATTTGCCTGTAATATCCTCAACATGTAGGAAACCAGGGTCCATATTTATTTCTAGTACGTAAAACTTTCCGTCTACTTTAGAACGAATAATATCAACGGCACAGTAGTCAAACCCCATCGCTCGAGCAGCCTTAACAGCTAGAGTGTTTACCTCACCTTCTTCTTCTGCATCAGTAATTGCTTTTGCAGATCCGCCTTGTGAGATATTTGATCTAAAGTCATCAGGAGGATTCATCCTGCGATATGCACAAAAAGGTGTCTCCATCCCAACCACGTGTACCCTATAGTCTCCATCACTCTCTATGTATTCCTGAAACAACCACTCACCATTATCGACTACTTTATCTAAATCAACTTGATTATTTATTAACCATACTTCTTTACCTTTGGCACCGTATGGTTTTTTAGCGATAAATGTGTCGCCAAATATTTTTCTTAGTTCAATGTAATTAGGCCGATCAGATCTAACAGTTTTTGGTGTTGATACATCTTCTGCCCCAAACCTTAATGCCTGGGAAAGTTTACTACCAGGTTCATATGCTATTTTTGTTCTATTGTTCACACAAAAAACGTGACTGTTGTTCAACAACTCATGTAATCTCTCAAGTACAACATCACCAAGTCCTGCCGCACAATGAAAAATGTCATATTCTTTAACATTATCCGCCAATGCATTCATACTAGTCTGATCCACCCCTACAGTATGAACATCGACATAATCAATTTGATGTCCTCTTTTCTCTGCTTCTTTTTTAACTAAAACCCTACCAATTGACTCTGGGACTCGAGTAAACAGTAAAATTTTCATAAATTTTAACTTTACACCTTAATAACTTTTACCTTTACTGTTGCTTCAACTCGGCGGATGTCAGCCAAAAGCTCTGAACGTAAATCATTAACTAGGTATAGTACAAAGACAGCTCCGCCACCGTTTTTCGCAAAAATACTTTTATCACCCCTCTTCTTTCGCATCTCAATCTTATGAAACGAGGCAAGTTTTTCTATCTTTTTCACTCCTAAAATACTTACAATCTCACCTTCCTCCTTGGCATAGTATTTCATTGCAGCTGCAAATCTTCGACATCTGCGGGGTACAACAGGTTGTTTACCCATTCTTACCAACACATCATTCATTCCGTGGTTAATTCCACAAGACAGTCTATGAAGTTGTGATCTAAAACCTCCAATACGAGCACCGATTTCAATTATCTTCCAGTCATTATCAACTCTCATTAATTCAACATGTACGGTTGTATTGCGCAGACCCAGTGCGTGTACTCCGTCTTTAGCCACATTCTCAGCTCTTTTGACTGATTCTGATGAGAGGGCGGTTGGTGTTGATTGCAAGTATCCGAAAAAGTCATCACGACCAATATCGTGACCAGTCTTTTGTCTCACTAAAGGGCAGCAAGTAACCTTTCCACGAGCAGAAACATAGGCATCTATAGAATATTGTAAACCCTCAAGATACTGCTCAGCAATAATACGAGGACGCTCAGTACGACCATATTCTTCATATGTTTTTTCTATGCTTTTCAGCACATACTTAACAGTTTGTCGTAACTCCTCTTTATGATGACAAACATGAATCAAGAGACTTTGAGCCAAATTAGTTGGTTTGACTATCATTGGAAGGCCAACTTGATTGATTATTCTATCTAACTCTTCATCTTCGGCATTCTTTACCAAAGTATATTTAGGTGTAATCGCAGAATCATAAACCTTAAAGTGTCTTCGCATCAAACGTTTATCACTAGCCCACTGCAGTGATTCTGGAGTTGGAGTATAAAGATATGGGACAAAAGGAATAATTTTAATAAAGTCGTTCAAGTATGATTCAGCTCGGCTGGTAATAGCACAAAGTTCTTCCTGGTACGGGGCCAAAGCTTCTTGAAGAGCAGAATCGCTACCAAAATCAACAGACAGTACAATATCTACTCCATCAAAACTAGCGCCAGTCTGCCCTTTTTTTAAGTTACGTGCAGAGTTCTCGATCAACATTATCCGGTACCGCTCTCCAGTCTGCTTCTCATAAGCGCGTATATCAGAAATAGCTTCTGACGGTATCTTTGAGACGTAAGCTATTATGTTCTTTTTCTTTTTAGCCATATCGGACAATAATTAAACAAGGCAAAATACTACCATAAACGAGCATTTTGCTTTAATTACGACACACTTTTCTAAATATAGAAATTATTAACTAATTAGCTTCCTTAGCAGCTTCTATAGCAGTCTTTATCTGCTCTTTGAATTCTTCAAAGGTAGAAAATTCCATCTTTTCGTCGTTTAGGAGGAATGACGGGGTACCGGTGAAGTTACGTGCTCGAGCATCTTCAAAACTCTCATTGATGCTGTCAGTAATAGTTGATGAGTTTAGATGAAGCTTAAATTTAGCCATATCAAGACCTAGCTCCTCAGCATATTGATTGAAGGCAGCAGACGGGCTACTAGAACGAGTCCAAGTAGATTGGTTTTCGAAGAGTTTGTCATGCATCTCCCAGAACTTTCCTTGCTGACCAGCAGCTTCAGCAGCCTTAGCTGCTGGTACAGCTTGGGGATGGATATTAATGAGCGGGAAATGTCGATATTCAAAACGCAAATCATCTCCGTGTTCGGCCATTAACTCTTCAATATAGGGGTTAAATTGAGCACAGGCAGGACACTGGAAATCACTGTATTCCACCAGTGTAACTGCAGCATCTGGGTTACCCTTAATATGAGACTCCATAACCACTCCCTCATTTGCCTTTTCAGCAGTCTGCTTAGAATAAAGGGCTGAAGCACCAATTAGTACAATTACTGCCACAGCAACTACTTTCCAAAAGTGTTTTTTTAACATACGCGTGCTATTGTACCACTTATCAAGTATGGCAAAAAGACCATTTATAAGGAAGCAGAAGCGTAAGCGCCACGGCGTTACTTTCTGGGACAGTGAATACGCCAAAGGCGGGGAGCATTTAGCATTGTCGGCTGAGGAAAGTGAGGACCTAGCAAAGTTTACTAGGTGGCTTGGGCGACAGAAGGATGAGATGTCACTGACGCGCCAGGCTAATGTTTTAGACCTTGGTTGTGGAAATGGTCGCAATCTAATCTATCTAGCACGTGAATTTGGCGCGGAAGGTATAGGATACGATCTCTCTACTGCCGCCATTGCGGAAGCTAAGAGAGCGTCAGTTGGGTTACCTCTAACTTATGAGGCTCGTAGCATTGCTGGTGACTTATCAGTCGACGACGAATCGACTGACCTGGTTCTGGATATGATGACCTCACACTTCCTAAACATCAGTGAGCGTGAACACTTACGAAATGAGATACATCGAGTTCTGCGCCCAGGAGGATGGTTGTTTATGAAGACTTTCCTTCGCGATGAAGACCTTCATACCGAAAGACTACTAAGGGAGTTTCCATCTAATGAACCAGGAACCTATGTCCACCCAGTTATTGGCGTACCTGAGCACGCCTACACCGAAGAAGAGTTAACTGACTTCTTGTCTGCAAAATTCTTAATTAAAAAAATATACCGTTCCCATAAGCACCGTGCTCATGGTAAAGCAAGAAAGCGACGTACTATTTCCATTTACGTACAAAAGGACCCTTATGAATAAAATTTAATAAAATCGCGAGATGTACTGCAACTCGCGATTTTATTAAATTTTTATTCAGCCGCTTCGGCTTCCTCCTTCGTTTTATGAACAGTCCCATCTGGATGGTTTGGTGGTGCGTAAAGTGTGTAAAGCTTCAGGCTTTCAGTCGAAGATGTGTTAATAAGATTATGTCTTGCTCCGGCGGACACAATAATTACCGAGCCGTCCTGAAGAACTGACTCTTCACCATCCAGAATCGCCTTGGCTTCACCCTTTTCAATCCTAATGAACTGATCAAGATGATGCACCTCTTCACCAATTTCCTCTCCAGGCAAGAGACTCATCAAAACCAACTGCATTCGCTCGTCGGTGTACAGTACCTTTCTAAAATTTGTATTTTCCAAACTTTCCTTTTCAATGTTAGTTATAAATCCTTTCATAAATATTTTAAAATCTTATAGAATCAAAATCGACTACCTTTCCCCTTTCATCAATTTTGATTTTCTCCTGTTGATAAAGACGCATTCTCTCTGCTTTGTGTTCGTCATTAAGCCAAACTCGACCGTCACCATAGATTATACGATGCCACGGAATTCCTTTCACTCCATTTTGTTCAGCCTTACTCAGTATTCCCGTAATACTCTGGGCGGTTATGGGAGTTCCGCCAGCAGCGCGGGCAATATCTCCATAGGTACTTACTCGCCCTTTAGGGATAGTCAAAGCTAGTTCCACCACTCTTTCACTGAAGGTTTTTCCTTTCATATAAGGACCAGTCTTATTTTTACCAAGTCACCCTCTAACACATCTTCCGCTTTACGTACTTTTTTCTTTATGGGTAGAAGATACCTACTACTTTTGGTATCAAAAAATATAGAAGTATCCCAACTTGTTTTTCCAAGCGTTACAGTGACCTTAAGTGAATTCCAACCTCGATGTATACCCTTATGTTTTTCACGCCAGAGAGCACTTTCTTCCTTAGGTAAAGATATAAAGTGCCATGAGCCAGTCTCCCCTGGCCACAACCATACTTTTGATTCAAAAGTATAATTCTTTCTCATTGTTAATATTCCACCACTATCGGAATAGAAAGTGAAGCATCATTTTCTGGTAGTCCAGAGGGATTATCTTTCTTCAGGACGAGTGTAGCTGGGCCAATATAAGCTGATGGTAGGTCAATCATTTCAGACTTAAATGACACAAACTCAGTAGTCATCCAATCACCCTCCGCAGTAGCAAAGGAACCAGCAATCACATTACCGTCCGCACCAATCACCTCAATCGGGAAAGATGCTTCAAAAAACCAATTGCCTCTAGCTTCACCCGTAACTACAAATTCCTTTCCTACTACTCCTCCAGGGTGTGGATTTTCTACCACAATCATATCTGGATTAGAGTTAAAATAATTTGGATACACAACTATCTCTTCAGCAAATGTTCTCCCGTCAGGAGTCCTACACTGGCGAGGGTAACTTTCCATAACTGGTAATCCGGCTACTAGGCAGTCCTCAAAGGACCTTATACTTTCTACATTGATACTGGCACCATCATCACGATTGTCAGTCGTCGAAATTTCTAAAGTGCCGAAGGTGACAACACCCCAAATAATCACCAATATGGTAAAAATTAGACCCAAAATAACTACCAAAATCTTCATATTATTTATTGCTTAAATTTTATTGCAGTGCCGTATGCCAATATCTCAGCCGCCCCTGCCATAATGGTAGAGGTTGTGAGGCGCACACCCACCACTGCATCTGCTTCGAGTTCTTCTGCCTCCTTTATCATTCGAGATAGTGCTTCTTCACGAGCATCAGTCATCGCTTTTACATAACCTTTTATCTCACCACCAACAAGACTTTTTAGACCAGCACCAATATCACTCCCTAAGTGACGTGCCCTAATAGTATTTCCCCGTACTAGTCCTAGAATTTCTCCATTCTCTCTGCCTGGAACAGTGTCGGTTGTAGTTAATGTTATATCTATCATAATTAGAAATTTAAGAAAGGTTGATATCACTGGATTTTTGCACCACTCTTCGCCAGTATAGGTGGCCAAAGTAGGAAAAGATTAAAAACATCGGCAGACCTATTACGTTAAACACCATACCATGCCCAATCATCAGATTATTTACTACACCAAGGAACGTCAAGATAATACCCACAATTAACGAGAGTCTGAATACTTGCTCACGCGCTAGACGAGTTGTTATATATCCGGCCAAAAAAGACCCTATCATCCATCCAAGCAATACTAAGATGTAAACTATCCATGGCAGATTGTCAGTAAATGCTTTAATGTCCTTCACTTCCATACCCTCAGGAAACGGAAAGAAAAAAGAATTAACGAACTCAAAGAGAATCATAGTGACAAATGCCAACAAAAGACCAGCGAGAACTGGCCAAACCTTGAATTTCATATAGTTTTTCATTTTCTGATGAATTACCTATTAACTTTCTTTCTCTATCTTTATTTCCCGCTCGTCTTTCAATACAGCTTCGGCGGCGATGGTCTTTTTAAAGGAAAACTTAAACATCGCAAAGACTATCATCGCGGAGAACATTATACCGATGACGTTTACCGTAAAGAGTAAGAGTGAGCTACTAATCATTTCCCAGTCAAACAGCGACATTCCTACCCCTGCATTAGCTAAAGGCGGGACCAATGCGACAGCAATCGCCACTCCCGGTAACGTTTCATTTAGATGTGGTTTAGTAATGGCGAAAGCGGCAGCAAAGCCAGCAATAACCGCTACTACTGAGTACATAAATGAAGACGATCCTCCGACATAAGTAGAGAGGGATAATGTTTCCAGAGTTGAAGCACCTGCAAACAATAAACCAATAACCAATCCGACAACTAAACCAATACCAACAGATTTAGCCAAAGTATAAAATGAACGAGCAATAAGTTTTGCATCAGAGACTATCACCCCAAGCGCTAGTGACAACACCGGGTAGAGTAGTGGCGCAATTAGCATACTGCCGATTAATATCACTGGACTTCCAAGTAGTACGCCGAACACAGCCATTGAGAGAGACAAAGAAAGCATCAAGAAGAAATCTACTCGAGGAGATGCATGTGCAATAATATTTTCGATTGCAGCGTTCTTGTCTTCCTCCTTTAGATTACTAAATAGACTCTCAAACATAAATTTATAATTACCATCTGCTGATTAAACGAATCGAATAAAGCACCTATGGTACCTTCATACCAAAATTTTAGCACATAGTGTAGACAAGGGTTTAAAAATGCACCAAAACCCTATTTCTAACCTCCTTTCTCCATATGAACCACTCTTTGAGGATATGGTATCACTATTCCCTCCTTATCAAATGCCATCTTTAGGCGCTTACGTAGTTCACCAGTCACATCCCACTGCATCACAGGTGTTGTATCACCTAATATCTTGATAACAATGGCTGAATCAGCAAAATCATCTACCCGCAAAAATGCTGGCGCTTTCAAAATATGGTCTTTCCAATTTAGGTCTTCTGCTAACTCCGTCCCAACACGATTAATTACTTCTATCACATGTTCAATGTCAGAGTCATAAGATACTCCTATATCCAGATTTACCCGAGCATAACCTTTGGACATATTAGAGACTGTATGTACATCACCATGAGGTACATGATGCACCGTACCACTTAGGTCTCGCAGCGTGGTCATACGCAAGGTTATGTGCTCTACCAATCCACAAGTTTTGTCAAAACACACTACATCACCCGCACGATACTGATTTTCCAAAATAATGAACATTCCAGAAATCAAATCACGAATAAGGTACTGCCCACCAAAACCAAAAGCCAGTCCAGCAATACCTGCTGCCGCAATAAGTGGACCAATCGCGATGCCGATCTCTGAGAGAACCATCATCAGAGCAGTGAGCCAGATGACTATGTAGGCCGCCCCACTTAAGACCTGTATCAAGGTGTTTTCTCTTTTTTCTTCGGCAATTTTAGTTTGTCCTCCTTGCTTAATGACGCGTCTTACGAGCTTAGTTATCACCCTTCCAGAAAAATGTTGCGCTAAGAGTGCCCCTACTATTATCACTATCAATGTTAGTGAATGAGCCACGATCCAAGTAAATGCCACATTATATGTATTGTTGAAAAAATCTTGCATCACTTAACCATACTGATTTGAGCCGTATTCGCAACCCTTTTATTCAACAACTTATATGACACAATTCTTAACTGCCTGAAATTCCAGGAATATTAAAGATTCCCACAGCCAAATCTGCCCAGACTAAGAAAAATACCAAAGCTAAGACTGCAACCAAAATGGCCCGATATGTGTTGTTATTTACTTTACTTAAAATAAGGTTAAATAAAAGTCCAGCTCCGAAAATCAACACTCCGGCTACAATAAAATCAAACAAATGCCAATTCCATCCTTCAACATATCGGTTTCCGAACAGAGGAATTAATAATATTGAGGCAGTGATCAACGCTGTTTTAAGCAAAATTCTCATACTTAGTTTAAGCTTTTATTAGTTTAAAAGAGTTACAAGGTTTATATCTATATACAATCCTTAGCTTTAAAATAGTCAGTAGCAGTCGGTGAATCTCCAGCCTTTATTTCTTCTACCCGTTCTTTACCCAATTTTTCTACAAAACAAGCTTCTTGCTCAGGAGTTATCTCACTTGGTACTTGAGCGGGATTAATACCAAATTTCTCCAACGCCTGTTCTTGCGATTCGTTTAGGAGGGGGTGACTGTCCCCACTACCGTCAGTCGTGGACTGTGTAGATTCACCACCAAAGATAAGTGGTTTCAAATTAAATGGATCAGTAATCACGAAGACGATGACTGCCAAAATAATAATGGAGAAGATGACACCGAGTGTGACGAAGAAAATGTTAAAGAATTTTTTCATATTTACTAATATTATCACCCAAACAGTGATTAAGATGCACTGTGGTTTGCGTCAAATTAATTTATCTATCTGGGTCAGACTAGATCTCCCAACTAAATGGCAAAGTACCAATGAATGGGTGTAAGCCAAAGAGAACATCAGCTACTCCACCTCCCTCAGCACCCGGTAGCCAAGAAGCAACAATAGCGTCCCAATCTTCTGAATAGGCAGAAATATCAAGTGGCCTTCCTGAGACAATTACAACTACTAGCTTCTTGCTCACAGCTTTTGTCTTCTCTATCGCCGACAAATCTTCAGGACTTAAGCTCGGGTTCGGATTGTCCCCCCAGCCTTCGGCATATGGTTTCTCGCCCACAACGACAATCCCAATATCTGCCAGCTCACCACTCGCGGCAAAGTCGCCATTTTGATTATATTCAACAATCGTATCTGCTGAGACTGTTTCTTTGATTCCCTCCAAGATAGTAGTACCAGTGATACTCGTATCACCATCGATGCCTTGCCACTCACTTGTCCAGCCACCAGCTTGTCGTCCTAAATTATTAGCAGAGGCCCCAGAGACTACAAGCTTTTTAACCGAGACAGGTAATGGCAAGGTAGCCTTTGTATTCTTTAAAAGAACCTGTGATTTACGTACAGCTTCTAGCGCAATAGTATGATGTTCAGCGCTTCCAATAACCGACAATCCCTCTGGAGTAGCTTCAGGTCTATCAAATAGTCCGGTCTCAAACTTTACCCTGAGTATTCTTCTTACCGCATCATCGAGTCTTTCGTTTGATATATCCCCGTTAGCTACGGCCTGCTGCATATTGGACATAAAATCTTTGTACTCAAATGGTGTCATCACCATATCGATACCAGCATTAATCGTGGTTACCAAAGACTCATACCTAGTCGGTGCCACCTGATACACTCCGTACCAATCAGAGACTACGAAACCAGTGAAGCCTAATTCACCTTTCAGTACATCAGTCAGAAGATATGGGTTGGCCGCATTAATGATGCCATTCCAGCTAGCAGTACTAACCATAATGACCCTTGCCCCCTCATCGATAGCGTTCGCAAAGGGTACTAAGTGTATTCTTCTCATTTCTGCATCAGTCAGAGTGATGTTACCTTCCTCAATCTGAAAGTCCTCATTGCGAGAAGTGCCGTACTCCATACTCCCTCCACCGATATAGTGCTTAGGGTTTGCTAACACTTTGTAGTAGCCAGTAGAGGAATCCTGAAGACCATGTATGTAGGCGACTCCTAATCTTGAAACTCTAGCTGTATCCGAACCAAAGGTTTCAAATGCCTTACCCCACCGAATATCTTTCACCACATCCAGGTTCGGTGCAAAGTTCCAATAAATTCCGGTAGCCGCCATCTCTTCGGCAGTCGCTTCTGCCACTCGCCTCACCAAGTCAGCATCATTAGTGGCACTGAGTCCTGTTAAGTGCGGAAAGACCGTAGCACCAAGTACATTGGCATGACCGTGCACTGCGTCAATTCCATAAAGTAGTGGAATCTTGAGACATGTCTTTTGGGCTTCAGCCTGAAAAGTACTTATCATTTGAAGCCAAGATAAAGGCTCATTGTTTATCTTCGGACCAGCACCACCGCCACTTAGGAGAGCACCGATGTTATATCTTTGAATATCACTAAGCGTGCGGATGCTGTTTTTCTCAATCAAAACCATTTGACCGATTTTTTCCCATTCAGTCATTCTAGCCAGCAAGTCTTCAACTCGTTCTTCAACCGACAACTCTGAATTTAGGTATGGTGCGTTTTCTTGCTCACATCTTTCTGCAGTCAGGTCTTTTGGTGGAAGTACTTCCCTATTAACAAACAGCAACAAAACTCCGATTGCAATAGTTGAGAGGGCAAGGATGATAATCATTTTTTTAGTCATAATTCTTGAAAAGCGTTACAGTCTGTTCCTGTCTTGAGCAAATTAGAATAATCATCATTACTCATTCTATCCTAATAGTAGCGAGCTGTCTGTGTCGCGCTACTAGGCAATTGAAACACACCCGCATCGAGTAGATGTGGGTGTAGAACTTTAAATTTATCTAGACTCCCCTTCAAAATCCGGTTCAACGATTCCCCACATCATACTGTCAACATCGAGTTTCAAGTAAGCGCTTTTGCCGACGGAAGGTTGTGTACTCATCGGTTCGCCTAACACTCTATCTACGTAATTGGCCACTACCACATTCTTATGTCGAGGATTAGGACTATTTTCTATTGTTTGTGGAGCAATCCTATCTCCAAGTAAATATCCATCCGAACCTACATATCCTCTTTCTGTATTTAGCGCTGCTACAACATAATAGAAGACTCCACTACCTCCCGTCTCCTGTGTTAACAAAAAGACGACATCGTCTCGCCCATCATTATTTAGGTCGACAAAGTAATCGTTTCCAAAGTAACGGGTAGTGACCATCGAAGCTGAGTCGGGAGTAGCTTCACTTTCTGCCAAGCCATCTTTAAGGTCTACCGTCACCCCATCAATCCGGTACGCAGAGTCCTTGTAATCAGCAGTTGCTGGGACCTGTTTCTCGTTATAGATATATGAATTAAGCGCATAAAAACCAGCAATCAGGACTACTACAAAAACCACAACTCCAATAATTATATTTTTCATACGTTTATTTTAACTTATCTGGCAACCATCTGGACTAAAGTTGAGGTTTATTTAACTACCGTCTAGTGTAACTGAATGTCATCGCTTTGCCCCGCTTTAATCACTCTACCGTGACAGATTTTGCCAAATTTCTAGGACGGTCCACATTCAAACCTTTAGTGGTAGCAAAGTAATAAGCAAACAATTGGAGTGGTACGATTGTTAAAATTGGTGAAAGCATTTCAAGCGTCTTCGGAATCTTGATAGTGTCATCACTCAAATCGTCCAGCTCTTTATTTCCTTCAGTAACTACACTAACCACTTTCCCTTTTCTTGCCTTAATCTCTTGGATATTGGATACATTTTTTTCATAAACACTATCACTTGGGACAATAGCTAGGGTTGGGAAATGTTCATCAATCATCGCTAGGGGGCCATGCTTCATTTCACCGGCTCCATATCCTTCAGCATGAATATATGAAACTTCTTTTAATTTCAAAGCCCCTTCGTAGGCAATTGGAAAATTGTATTTTCTCCCAATATAAAGAAAATCTCTTGCCTCAGAATATTTCTGGGCCACTTTTTGTATCTCTTCTTTTTTGTCTGTAATTTGTTTAATTTTTTCTGGCAATAATTTAATCTCCTCGGCAATCCTCTTCCCTGTAGATAAGGACATTTGACGCTGTCTGCCCAGGAATAGTGTAAGTAATGAAAGTGCGGCCAATTGAGAAACAAAAGCTTTAGTTGAAGCTACTCCCATTTCAGGGCCAGCGTGGTTATAAATTCCCGCATCTGTTTCTCGAGCAATAGTTGACCCAACTGTATTCACTATCCCAAGCGTCAGCACTCCCTTTCGTTTAGCTTCACGGATTGCTTCAAGGGTATCAGCTGTTTCTCCAGACTGAGATACGGCAAGTAAAATGGTATGTTCATCAATTAACGGCTTGCGATAACGGAACTCAGAACCTACCTCAACCTCTACCGGGATTCCCGCATATTCTTCAATCATATATTCCCCTACCAGTCCGGCGTAATAGGCAGTACCGCAACCTACAATAATAATTCTTTTCATTGAACGTAACTTTTCCGCCACCATTTCTAGTCCGCCGAGCTTAGCCAAACCTTCTTCCACTATCAATCTGCCACGAATAGTGTTTTCAATTACCTCTGGCCCCTCCATTATTTCTTTCAACATAAAATGTTCATAGCCACTTTTTCTGGCTTGTTCAACCTCCCATTCAATTGTTTCTTTATCTCGTTTAATTTGACTACTGTCTAGTTTATATATGAGGTGACTAGATGGTGTGATGACTATCACCTCGCCATCCTGTAGAAAAATAACGTCCTTTGTATAACGTAAAATTGGCGACGGGTCAGAGGCAATAAAATTTTCACCGTCTCCGATTCCCACAACTACAGGTGCCCCTTGGCGAGCGGCAATAATTTTTTCTGGTTCATTCTTATACGAAACGGCTATACCATACGTCCCTTTCACATCATTCAAGGCAGCTATTACTGCTTGTTCAAAATTCTTTTTCTCATCTAGATAGTAGCTAATGAGGTGTGCGAGTACCTCGGTATCAGTTGATGAGAGAAAAACCCGTCCTCTCTTAGTTAAAAATTCTTTCAGTTCTTTGAAATTTTCAATGATTCCGTTATGAACTACCCAGATATGCTCTTTAGCATCATGATGCGGATGAGCATTTATTTCAGTTGGTTCGCCATGAGTAGCCCAGCGTAAATGCGCAATACCACTCTTACCTTTTTCATCTCCCTTAATTTTCAGCTTCAAATTCTCGACTGCTCCTACCGATTTAACTGACCCAGTTTCCGCCATATAAATACCAGCAGAATCATAACCACGATATTCCAACGAAGTTAGGCCATCGAGCAAAATTGGCAGTGATTCCTTCTTTCCTGTGTAAGCAAATATTCCGCACATCTTATATTAAATAGTTTATTTATATGGTTGTTCATCAAATAATCTGTCCTATTGTTTTAAACATAGGTAGGACTTTAAAAGTTGCACTCTAGATCCTTCAACTAAGACGAGGCTGAAACTTTTTAGAACAAAGTTTGACAGCCAATAGAAATGAGTTAATTTAAAGGTTGGGAAAGGCTGGAGGAGAGAGGATGAAAACAACTTTTGGGCAAGTTCGTCTCGGTGCACGATTCAAAGTGCACGATATGCAGGCGTACCGCACGCTTAGTTGCGTAAAAGTACGCGAATTCACCATCGAAAACGGCGAGATGTATAACGCCGTACAAATCCAACCGATGAATGGAGCAGGAAGAATACTTTTCGTTGATGACAATATGTCCGTCATACCACAAATTCTGAAGCCCGGGAGAATGTGGGCCACAGAAGAAGGTATAGTTATCAAAAAACCACTCGGGTGGAATGATGAAAATATCGACTTCACCCACACTCCTATCGACAGAGACACGTACCAACGTCTCAGGCTCACATCAGCTTTCGCCGTCTGAAGTGCAGACGCTCCGCGGAGAACATTCAGTTCTCTGCGGAGTTTATTTTTTAACGATGTAACTAAGCTGAAACTTTTGACATATAAAAAGCCGTGACATCGTCACGGCTTTCTCTATCTGTCTGGTCCGAGGTTAAGGGAATAAATGCGATACTTGTCGCAACACCCTCCGCCACAACCTGTAGGTCGCTCGCCATATACGCCAGCGAACTGAACGAGTATCAATCAACCGATACCCATATCTCGAAATGAGTTCAGTGTCCCGACCCCATTTGTATGACACTCCCTGGTTGTTACAGGAGAATGTATAAACACCAGGCGGTTCAATATTTAACCTGACATAAATCACGAATGGTTTCCGCCTAGCTCGACAAGACAACAAAAAGGGATGAAATCCTAGTGCAGCCAAGTCAGGTTCTAGTTCAGCTCTACCAAGCACCTCACACCTCCTTCCTTTCTGGAGTTCAATCAAATCTCAGACTACACTAATCTAAAAAATTGTGAAGTTTCTTTGCAACACTCTTGTGGTGGCAAGTTGGAACTATTATCAAGAGGGTCACTTCGCTAGGCCTTCTTTATAAGACTTCTATTCAATTTTGTCTGATTTCTTTAGATTGCATTTTGCACAAAGCAATCTGACATTATTAACCAGAAGACTTGTTCCCCCTCTTGAAAAAGGTAGATCGTGGTCAAAATGTAAATTTTTTGAACCACCACATAACACACACTTTCCCTGATCTCTTTTCCATACATCCTTTTTCACATGTGATGGTATTAATCTTGTGTGACTTAATTTCAAATCTTCCCTATCAAAATTTTCTGCTTTATCAGATAATTTCAATATGTATTTAAATACATTGCGCTTACCATCATTTACTATCTTGTAGTCTATAAGATCAAAGTAACCCTTTAGGGACCAAACTCCTTCAAAGATTTTCTCATAAACTTTTACAATTTCAGGCTTGGTCCCGCTTTCCTTATACGCGTTTACAGCTTTTATAAAAAGACCATTTTGGGTTATTTTTCCACTAGGTAATTTTTCTGGCTGATCTTGTACCTTAGGATTTTCAGCATAGTTTTTTGCCAAATTATGTCCTTCATATTCAATAGTTACTCCATCCTCATTAATTCTATCTGAGTAAGGTGCATTGGATTTCTGAGACATAAGAAAAACAGAATACGAAGGGTTCATACGAAAATTCATCCCGCGTTGCACTGTCTGCACGTTTTCCGCATCACACATCTCCCTATAACTTAATATGTCATCTAAAATCTCCATAACAATCGCAGCTTATCACAGAGAATGACTTTTCGCAGCAAACTACATAGATGCCCAACAACTCAAATTTGTTGACTTCGTCTATCTACAAATTTTCTTCACCTAGCT
Organism: Candidatus Nomurabacteria bacterium; assembly: GCA_020631995.1. Classification (GTDB taxonomy): domain Bacteria; phylum Patescibacteriota; class Minisyncoccia; order Phycocordibacterales; family UBA918; genus OLB19. Next base: position 46,344 of record JACKGJ010000001.1, read on the forward strand.
TAACAATACTTTCCCACAAAAAATATTATTTTAGCTATTTGGAACTGTTAAACTTTAAAGTTATACCACTTTGCATCACGTATCTTTTTTAACTTCACTCCAATAGAACCTAGAGACAACTGTTCAACATTTTGCAAGAAATCAATTAACTTTTTTGAGGGTGCGTTAGGTAAAAACCAGTACTCTTCCGAATGTAGAACTTCAAGTATTTTTCCTTTTCTTGTCTCATACTCTGCTTTATCATCAGTAGTGTCTGCCAACTCCACAAGTTTCTCTTGAATTACTCTGGTTTTTTGGTCCATTGAAATAGGTAAGTAAGATCTGATCAATTTAAGAGATTCCTCCGCAAGACTGCAAGCCTTAAAGAACTCAGATATTTTGTTTAGTTCGTCACTATCAAAATCCTTTACGAATATGTGTTGCGCTTCATTCCAATGGTTTGAGGGAAGAATAAAACTATAATCAGTAACGACTTTACTCTTTTTTATATTATTAATCTCTTTTTCTGCAAGAAGAATATCATTCAAAATGATAGTCGCTAACTCAATTTTTCTATCTCTTTTATTATATAAATATACAGACCAAGCAACGAGACCAGTAATCAAGGTTGCAAGTCCACTAAACACGTACTGAAAGAAAAAAAACATTATTATTATTTTTATATATCCCTGAACCTACTTCAACTTTGCTGCCAGACTTGGACTCGAACCAAGATACACGGTACCAGAAACCGTAGTCCTACCATTAGACGATCTGGCAAAAATCATCATCTTCTAGATACTAGAAAACGCACTGTGATAGTGCGTTTGCTAGATTAGCATATTGAGTGAAAAATTTCACTGGTATACAGATTCTCTTACAACATCATTGACGCCATTATCATATACATAAAGAGTAGTATATATAAGCCAATCGATGTCAATACAGACGCTACAGAAGCATATCCTAAGACCGCCAAACAACGTTTAATAAACGAGTCTGAGTTCAGCCAACCTTTGTAGCTATGAGTGTCCTCTGGAAATAAACTTTTCATTTCAATACTTAAATTAAACTTGTTGAAAAGGGATGGGATGCAAGGCACGAGCGAAGCCCGGACCGAGCCGTACACGGTAGTACGGTGAGGGAGGACTGGAGCGAGTAACGCAGCAGACCGCCCTTTTCGGCAAGTTTACCGTGTCTTTTGGAAGCAGTCCTTACACTTCAGGTTGGAAGTATCTCTCGGTTCAAACGGCAAAGAAGTAATCGCATTACCACAACCAGCGCAAGTCCAATTACCTTCAAACATCTTTCGATCTCCTCGGTCACTGTTTTGGCGCGGTGCGCTGCCCTTTTGCTTTTGGTGACAGTCACGACACATTAGACCCTCTTCACTTCTAGGCTCAAATGGTAATTCCGTGATGGTCGCTCCACAGCCGCTACACTTCCAATTTCCTTGATGCATATTTCGATATTATTTTTATTTGCCCCCTATTTGGTGCTTTCTTCATTATACGGTGGAAAGAGCGTTTCTTCTAGGAACCAGGTGCATTTCTTCTCTTCTTCCGTACTCGGCTCGCAAGTGAAGTGGAGAATGCCGGTATTGGGAATTTGTCTGTGTCCGATGAGCCCCTTAAGAAACTTCAAAAGTGATAATGGTTGGTTATAGCAAACGGTTTCTGCAAACATTCCCATAAATATGCCGTGCGACACTACCGCTATCCTTTGTCCAGGAAGCGACTCTACCATCAGTCTTGCGTCCCGGACTCGCTCTCGCACGTGCGCCAAGTTTTCCGCTCCGGCTTCGTTCCACAAGAGATTAAGGCGATTACGGTAGAGATTTATAAAGTAACGAAAAGAAATCAAAGAAAAGTGGTGTCTGCCATAAACAGAAAGGGGGCGGCCAATTTCTCGCACTGATGGTTCAATACTGTACGTAGTATCAATAACCTCAGCAATCATATCAGCCGTCTGCCTTGCCCTTAAATAATTACTTGAAATTAAAGTGTCGATTTCTTTGTCTTGCAAGAAAGCAACGACTTGCCTCACGCCTTCGCGACCAGCCGGAGTCAAAGGCTCTTCCGGCCCTTGGTGAATACGGCGCAGGTTCATTTTTGTCTGTCCGTGTCGGATAAAGAAAACTTCTTTTCGCTTCTTTACTTCTGACATAAATCAACTATAGCCACTTCAAGTGGTAGAGATGGTATTTGAGAACGAGTGGTGAGTTCTGCAGTGTCTAGGAGTCGAAGCAACATATGTGAATTAACTGGTGACTTTGGGTCTGTGGCAAGCTTTTCTAAGAAAGCAGATTCCTCTTCTGAATAATTAGCTAGGATGTCTACTCGTCGGGCTGGCAGATTGCGCAGTAATATAACGGCGCGAGCTCGCTCTAACAGTAGTCTGACAAACAGTCTCATATCAGTACTGGAAGCAGTTGCTTTAGCAACGGTTTCTAAAGCACGTTCGACATTCTTCTCACTAAGTGCCTCCACTACTTCTACTAGAAGATGTCCACGTGGTGCCCCAATTATTGTAGCGACTTCATCAGCTTTTAGAGTCTCATCGCTTGACGCCATCATTACTTTCTGAAGAATACCGAGTGCATCACGGAATGAACCATCAGCTGCGATGGCGATTAAATCAGCTGCCTCAGGGTCAAGTTTACATTTCTCTTTTTTGGCTACGTCTGTAACTGTTTCCTTGAGAACGGTTCGTGACGGTGAGCGAAAACGAAATACCTGACAGCGTGACTTGATAGTATCGAGGAGCTTATCCTCTTCAGTGGTAGCTAAGATAAATACTACATGAGCCGGTGGTTCTTCTAGGGTCTTAAGGAGCGCATTAAAGGCTTCCTTGGTGAGCATATGGACCTCATCGATGATGTACACCTTACGTTCTGATTGATATGGCAAAGTATGTACTGCTTCTTTGAGCTCTCTGATGTCATCAATGCCACGATTTGAAGCAGCGTCGATTTCATAAAGGTCGTTATCACTCACCCCAATGGCACGAGCGAAGATACGTGCGAGTGTCGTCTTTCCAGTACCACGAGAACCACAAAACAAGAGTGCGTGTGGAATAGCGTTCTTCTTAATGGCTCCCTCTAAGACTGTGACAATGTGTTCCTGGTCACGCACTTCACTAAAATCAGATGGGCGATACTTACGATATAAAGCTAAGGTTTCAGACATATTTGAGTAGTATAAAGTGAAAAGTCTAAAGTATAAAGTTTAATAGAAAACGGGCGGCCAGAGGCCACCCGTTTTCGTCACAAATTGAGTGATTAACTCGTAGCCTTAGTCACTTTCTTAGCTGCTTTTTTGGTAGCTTTTTTAACAGTCTTCTTAGTGGTTTTTTTAGCACTGTTCGCACCCTTGGCAATCTTATGCCAGTAGTCCATCATCTCCTTCTTGAATTCTGCAATCTCGTTCTTGGAAGTCCCTTGCACCTTACTGTATCCAGCGGCAATACCACTAATGAGAGCCTGGTACTCGTCAGCAGTCATCTCTCCGGCTTTTTCCATTGCTTCGAGAGCTTCGCCCTTCGCTTTTAACATCCATCCCTTTACCTTCTTACGATTCTTAGCGGCATTAGGACTGCCATAGAGGAAGTATGCGCCAGCTGCAGCTACGGCCGCAGTCGTGAGCGCAACTCCAATACCTACCTTTTCTCCACCTGAAAGTTCTGACTTCTTTGTTGCTTTCTTTGCCATAGATAAATTGAATTAACGCTAATCAACATCTTCCGTCTGCTTTCTGCGCGAACGCTTACTCTTAATGAACAGACCAATGATTTGTGAAATCAAACTGCCTTCAACGATGTATGTGCGCAATTGCTGAATGTCGTCAGCAATCACTTCGCTACTCTCATCTATACGTTCGGTAATATTACGGACCGAACTTAAAATCTTAATAACGAAATACATCGCGACGCAAAGGAAGACTGTGAAGACGACTACCGCCATCGCGGTGATTAAAAAGAAAATATTCGCCTGCAAAACCTCGGTCATAGTTATATTATAACTCCCCTCTGGAATCAAAACCAGACTTATTAACAACAAAGCCCGACTTCCGCAATTACGGAAGTCGGGCTCGGACTGATTCACTTCACTCAACAACTGTGGCGAGCATAACACCTTGCTCTACCAGTATTGGCTTCGATGATGGCGCACAAGAGTCTGCCGGGAATCCTTTACGTATAAACTCCTTGGATGTGCCATTGTCTGTCTTGTATTCTGGATCAGCAATATGTGGGTCCAAAGGGTTCGGCCATGCCAAGGCGTAAGTCTGTGCGTACACTTGCACGGGGTAGAAACCCACACCCACCGGGACGCCCTCGATGAACACTACGTATGCACGCTGGACAGCACCAATGTATGTCAGCTGTCCGGCCTCGACCAAACCACAGACCTGATTGTCTTCGGCGTTCTCGTAGAGTCCGCTGATAGCAATGTCTTCGAGTGCCTCACGATTGAAACAAACTAAGACGAGTTCAGTCCGATCCATGACCGGCAGACTCGGCAAATCAATTTCAACCGTCTTTGTCTGAACAAACTTGGTCATCTGTCCAGAATGAGCAATCGTTGCTGAGTACAGCAACGTGGACGCAACGCTGCATACTGTGAGTATTTTTGTCCGCAAGAACATCACACCACTCCCTGTTTTGGTTGCCTCAGGAAAACTAATTACTAGCTTACACCTTTCATTCCGCGACGCAATTGTCTATCCTGCTTTATTTATTTTCTTCAAGAAAAGTATTCAGAATATCAGCCATTTTTTCAGAGTTATCTTGTTCCATTAAAACTGCACGTAAATCATGTGCTCCATCAAAACCATTGATGTATGCCTTGTAGTGCTTTTTCATAACAGCAAAGCTTTTATGGGGAAGAAGTTCTTCAAACAATTTTGTATGTTCAATTAATGCTGTAAATCGTTCTTCCAAACTCACGTTGGAAATATCTTTCTCAGGATGGAAAAGCCAAGGGTTACCAAAGATCGCTCTACCTAGCATCACACCATCCGCTCCAGTTGCAGAAGCTTTCTGCTCTGCATCTTCAAGCGATAAAGCATCACCATTTCCTAATATCAAAGTTTCACTCTTTAAAGCATCACGTATCTCTACTGCACGAGCCACTCTCTCCCAGTGGGCTGGTACCTTCGACATTTCTTTACGTGTGCGAGCGTGTATAGTTACTACCGCAGGTTTCTCAGCAAGGAGTAGCGGTAACCATTCTTCAAGTTCATCTTTATTGTATCCAAGTCTAGTCTTTACCGAAACAGGCAAGTCAGGTGCTCCGCGTTTCGCTGCTCGTATAATTGCTGCGGCTTTTTCTGGATTCTTTATCATCGCTGAACCACAGCCCTGCTTCTCGATACCTTTGTCCGGACATCCCATATTTATATCAATGCCGTCAAAGCCAAGGTCAGCACACAACGCTGCCGCTTGCTCCATATATTCTTCGTTTGAACTAAACAACTGAGCGACAATTGGCCTTTCTTCTTCAGTGTATTTAAGGTCTGCCATCAGCTTCTCTCGACCTTCCGGTGTAGCTCGACAAAGTCCGTCAGCAGAAACGAACTCAGTCCAAAAAACATCAGGACCACCCTCTGTACCGTCTGCACGAGTGTGGCATGAATACTTAGCAATCATTCGACGAAAAGCCGCATCAGTGACGTCGGCAAGCGGAGCTAAAACCAATATAGGTCGTGGTAATTCTTTCCAGAAATTCATGGGCGTTAGACTAACATATCTTGCAGTGCGCGAGAAATGGTGTGTATAATTAGAGTCAGTTAACAAGGGAGGTTCACAATGAAGAATTCAAAGAATGGAGAAGATGGTATGTCTGCTCGATTGGTCGACACCATCACAACAGTTTTTCTCGCCTTATCTTCCTTCTTTTTGATTTACTCCCTCGACCTCTATGTCGCGGAAGTTATTGGCAAAAAGACGTCGCTCCTCCAGGAGCGCATCGACAGGGTTATTGCCAACAACAGGTGACCTTGTCGTCCGACTATAATGCCGTCTCAGGAGTACTTGAGGCGGCATTTATCTCTTCATCCTCCTCACCTTTTACTTCATTCACAAAAACCTTATCTCCAAATCGTAGATCAATATATTCAAAATTACCTGGCTCAATATGTGCAAACTCAGAAGCTCCGAGCAGGACTCGCAAATTTTCTAAAGTTACTTCTAATGGTTGGCGTAATGTAATTTTTATTTGACCACCACCGTAGAGTTCAAAGACAGCTTCATCGGCACCAATTTTTTCGATGGCGTATGTAACAAAATTCAGGTCCTGACGTACAGCTTTGGTGAAGCTGAGAGTGTCACGTATAAATTCATAAGTGAAAGGATTCTGTCCTTCTGTTGGTGTCTCTTGGTTGAAGTAACGTGGCATTGCATTGCCTCGCAGTGGTGGAGCAGGACTGAAAGCATAACCAGTGTCATCAAGGAAAATACATCCTTCCAAACTTCCTTGGTTCTGGCACCACAGTGCTACCGGATTGTATTCAACAAAATGAACCTCCACAGTTCTACTATCCGGTCGCGACAATCTAGCTTCTTTTACTTTTGGTACAGATTCTATTGCAGTAACAATTTGTTCTTCGGGATAGGTCCATGAAAATCGTTTTGGTACAACGCTATAATACTTTCCATCTAATTCCCTCTCGACCTGACTCCTAATTTCATTATGCTGAACTGTATCACCTCCCACCACATTCACCTTCATTATCGTCAATGACTCAAGTCGAGAGCCATACCAAACGGCTCCAGCAACGGCGATAAAAACTAGAAAAAACAAGAAGCCAACAAAAAATTGCCTGGTTAAAGCGCCAGATGCGCGCCTTTTCCTTACCTTCACTCGTTTTCGTCCCAACATCCTAAGATGTTAGCACAAAATGACTAGAGTGCTTATCCGATAATTTCTTTGCCTAAATACTTCTGCAGTGGTAGTGGGACCTTGATTGTGCCGTCTTTCTGTTGGAAGTTCTCTATAAGAGACACCAAGATGCGCGGAGTTGGAATGGCGGTACAATTTAAGGAGTGAGCGTAGCGCATCTTATCTTCCGCATCACGGTAGCGAATATTGAAACGACGTGTCTGGAAATCATGGAAGTATGAGGCAGAACTAATTTCACGATATTTCTCTTCACCTGGGACCCAGAGCTCAATGTCATATTTCTTCACCTGACCTTGTCCGATATCACCCCCGCAGTTAAGAACTGTACGGTATGGGATACCAAGCGATTCAATAAATTCCTCAGTATTACGGTTAATCCACTCATGCCACTTCACACTCTCTTCGTGAGAAGCTTCACATAGCATTACCTGCTCTACCTTAAAGAACTCGTGTACACGAATAAGTCCCTTCACATCCTTGCCGTGACTACCTGCTTCGCGACGGTAACATGGTGAGAAAGATAGATGTTTAATCGGAAGCTCAGACTGTTCCAAAATATCATCCGCGTAGTAGCCCATTGTGGAAACTTCACTGGTACCAATTAGATAATCGTCATCCTGAGTACGATAAACATCTTCAGCTTCATTAGGAAGGTGTCCTGTGCCATAGAGATTTGCCTTGCGCACAATGGTCGGTGGCAACATCGGACTAAATCCTTTCTTGAGGAAAAACTCTTGTGCATAGTTCCAAACTGCCCAAGAAAGTAGTGCGCCATCATTAATAAGATAGTAACCACGGAAGCCGTGCACTTTGGTGCCACGCTCGAAGTCCACCATCTTTAGCTTCTGCATTAAGTCGACGTGAGTCTGAGCAGTGAAATCAAACTTAGTCTTATCTCCCCAAGCTTTTACCTCCACGTTATCGGCATCACTGTCACCATCTGGCACAGTCATATCAGGAACTTGTGGTACTTGGAGCATCAGTGCCTGCCATTCTTCCATTAGTGGTTTCAGGGCATCTTCGTCTTCCTGCATCTCAGCCTTAAGCTTCTGCATGTCCCCAATAAAAACATCGCGTGCACCCGGGTCCTTTTCAGCCACAATGCGCTTACCAGTCATATTCTGCTCAGCCTTTTTGGACTCGAGCCTAGACATTATCTCGCGACGAGAATCATCCACGACCATCAAGCGATCAAGATCTACCTTGATTTTCTTTTTAGTTGCGGCCATCTTCACGATGTCCAAGTTCTCCCTGATGAATTTAATGTCTAACATAATTTGGCCCTTGGCACTTAGTTAATGGATTGAATTATACAATATCCTGAAGTTTGATTTTAGGCAAAAAAATATACCCTCAATGTGAAGGTATAAGTGACACTGGGCGGGTCGTGTTGGTTGGGCCGAGGACGATGACGGTCAGTCACCGTCTGTTTTGCGAGCCGCATTGTGGGCTCACTTGCACCACCTGGTGGATAGTCCTCTAAAAGCGCGGGACAAGACACCGGTGAGATGGTTATCAGTACGGCCAAACCAAATACAAAGATCAAAATGAAAACAAGCATTTGGCTTCTCCTCCTATCCAGCATCATACTGATCTTATGTACAATGTCAATGCTATAATTTTCTCAATGGAATTCCCTATCAAGGAATTATCTAAAGGAGAATTTCCCAAGCGGATGCTTGAGATTCCGTCACCCCCTATGCGACTGAATTATCGTGGCGAGTTACCTCCGAGTGATCTGAAGATGTTGGCGGTAGTGGGTTCGCGTAAGTACACCAATTATGGACGGCAGGTGGTGGAACATTTAATAGCAGGACTTCGTGGATACAATATAGGGATAGTGTCGGGGCTTGCGCTCGGAATTGACTCACTCGCCCACGAAGCTGCCCTAACTAATAATATGTACACCCTGGCGATACCCGGTGGTGGATTATCCGACTCGGTCATCTACCCTGCTCGCCACAAACCATTGGCTCGAAAAATACTGGAGAATGGTGGTGGAATGTTGTCGGAATACGAACCAGACTTTCGTGCGACTAATTGGTCATTCCCAGAAAGAAATCGTTTAGTAGTTGGAATCTCACACGCTGTTCTAGTGATAGAGGCGGGAGAAAAAAGCGGTTCACTGATTACTGCCCGATTATGTGCCGATTACAATCGAGAACTGCTAGTGGTACCTGGTAACATTTTTTCTGACAACTCGAAAGGTGTGCATCAATTTTTAAAACTTGGAGCGACACCCGTCACTGAAGCCAGTGACATTTTAAATGCGCTAAATTTGAAAGTGCAAACTAATAGTCTGCCGGCGAAAGTGGCAGCTTTAAGCACCGAAGAAGTAAAAGTGTTGGATATCATTACTGAACCAACAGAACGTGACACTTTAATACGTAAACTTAATATACCCTCAAGTGAAGCGGGAATAATTTTGATGCAAATGGAGATTAACGGACTAATTAAAGAGGATGGTGGGGTCTATTACCGTATTGATGCCTAGTAGCTTGTATCAAAAGCTTTCTGTGATTTACTAGTATCAGCTAGTACTGTACTGAAAGGAGGTGCTGTTATGAGTTTCTGGACAGTAGAACACATTGAGACTCTGAGGACGCTTTGGAAAACAGGTTACTCAGCTACCCAGATTGAACACCACTTTAATCGGGAATGTTCCAGAAGTGCCGTCCTTGGCAAGTTGCGTCGTCTAGGACTAACAAGAAAAACTGAAAGGGTAAAGCTAGAGAGTTCAATTTACACAGCAGTTTCAACAAAGTCGGACTGTAGACACAAACACAGTAAACGTTCTTCAAAATCTCAATCATCTTCTGCAACCACCAAAGAACCTGAGGTAGAAGTTATTGATGAGAAGATTGTAGTACCAGTTTCCAAGAAAATACAAATTATGGAACTGAGTGAAAGAACGTGCAAGTGGCCAATCGGCGATCCTCTCGAGAGTAGCTTCTGTTATTGCGGGAACGATACAGCAAAACGGCCTTATTGCGGATATCACGCAAAGCTGGCATTTCAGCCAGAGTCTGGACGAAGAAAACGGCAGGGGTAATGAGATGGAGGGAGGCACTCGTGCCTCCCTTTTATATGTCAGATCTACATACCTTTATACTTCCAATCTTAAAGCTGTGATTTGACAGAACATAGGCTAACTAGTATTTGTGTAGAGTCACATTATATATATGAGTACCCTAGTTATCGTTGAGTCGCCGTCAAAAGCCAAGACTATCGGCAAGTATCTTGGAAAAGGATATATTGTTAAGTCTTCAATTGGACACGTGCGCGACCTCCCAAAAACCAATAAAGATGCCGTCGATATCGAGGGTGGTTTTATTCCGCGCTATATCATCTCTCCAGGAAAAGAAAAAGTTATCGCAGATCTTAAGGACGCCGCTAAAAAAGCAGATGCCGTACTACTGGCATCCGACCCCGACCGTGAAGGAGAAGCTATTGCTTGGCACGTGGCTGAGCTTATTAAGGGTTCTAATAAGAATTTGAAGCGAATTGTTTTTCATGAAATTACCGAGGAAGCAGTTAAAGAAGCTATCGAACATCCTCGTCCTATTGATATCAACCTGAAAGAGGCTCAAGAAGCTCGTCGAGTACTCGATAGATTGGTTGGATATGACCTCTCTGGTCTCATTTGGAAGAAGGTTCGTTATGGTCTTTCTGCTGGTCGTGTACAGTCTCCAGCACTTCGTATATTAATGGAACGTGAGCGTGAGATACGCGCCTTCATACCAGAGCTATACTATGTACTAACAGCACCAACCAAGCTCGCCAAAAGTGGAGAAGTGCCGTTCATCTGTTTAGAGCAACCGAAAGATAAAGCAGAGGCGGAGAGAATTAAAAAAGCAGGTGAGGATAATAGTTGGGAGGTAAAAGATATAAAAGAAACAGAACAGAAACGTTCACCTCGTCCACCTTTTACCACCTCCACTATCCAACAGACAGCCTCAACAAGGCTCGGCTTTTCTCCGTCTCGTACAATGCGTGCAGCGCAAAAACTCTATGAAGCAGGATTAATTACCTATATGCGTACTGACTCTACCAATATGGGTGCGGCTGCACAAAAACAAATCATTGCGCTTCTCCATAGTGACTACGGTAAAGAGTATGTACAACCACGAAACTATAAGACTAAAAGTAAGTCGGCTCAGGAAGCTCACGAGGCCATCAGACCTACTAATGCTGGTGTTCGTTCTGCTGGCAATACTGCCGACGAGCGCGCACTATATGAATTAATTTGGGACCGAACAGTATCATCACAAATGGCTGATGCCCGTATTAAGCGAACTCGCATCACTACCAACTTAGTTGACTCAAAGAAAGCAATTCCCGACTTTGCTGTGAATGGTTCACGGGTACTTTTTGATGGTTGGCTTAAGGTAGACACTCGGGCGCGAGGTGAAGACACCGAAGTACCAATGCTTACCGTTGGAGAAAAGGTAGAAGTAGACAAGGTAGAAATAGAAGAGAAAGCTACTGAACCACCAAGTCGCTACAGTGAAGCCGGACTGATTAAAGAACTTGAAAAACGTGGCATCGGACGCCCTTCTACTTATGCTTCGATTATGCAGACATTGAATGACCGTGGTTATGTAGAGAAGAAAGGTCGGACACTAATTCCTACCGACACCGGGGATGTAGTTTCATCATTTCTTGAAGCCCACTTCCCTACTTACATTTCTGATACTTTCACTAGCGATATGGAAGATGAGCTCGACGAGATAGCGGAAGGAAAGCGGACCTACAAAAAAACCCTCAGTGATTTCTACACACCCTTCTCACGTGACTTAGCAGCGAAAGAAGATATCGAAAAGCAGACAAATCTTGGTGAAGCTCCATCTGAATTTCCTTGCCCAATCTGTGGCAAACCGATGGTAATCAAGCTTGGTAAGAGTGGAAAATTTTTATCTTGTGAAAATTTTCCAGAGTGTACCGGATCACGACTTATTGATGGTTCAGAAGTGAAGGATGAAGAACCAATCGGTACCCATCCAGAAACCGGAGAAAATATTTACGTACTAAACGGAAAGTTTGGTCCATACGTTCAGCTCGGCGAGATGCCAGAACCTATTAAGGGAAAGAAAAAGTCTGAACAGCCAAAGCCAAAGCGTGCTTCTCTGCCAAAAGATAAAAAAGCTGAAGACGTTACGCTTGAAGACGCCGTACACTACCTAGTCCTACCTCGAGAACTTGGTAAGCATCCTGATACCGGTGAAGCTGTTATCGCCAATATCGGACAGTTCGGTCCATATATTGGACACGTGAAGGACTTTCGTTCACTAAAACCTAAAGACGGTGATGACCCATACACCATCACTCTAGAGCGTGCATTGGAAATATTTTCAAAACCAAAACAAGGAAGAAAGGGGGAGAAAGTATTGAAGGAATTAGGTCCGCACCCTAAGACTAAAAAGCCACTTGTCGTTTATGAGTCCAAGTCTGGACGTTATCTACGCCGTGGATTCAAACGAATTATGTTGCCAAACGATGTAGATGTGGAAAAGATGACAGTCGAGGACGCTCTAATGTATATGAAGGCTGGTTAGGGGTTTATACTTATACGTCCACATTTTTATCGCATCAACATTCGTACTCGGACTACTGAAAAAAAGTGGCTGTAGAGGTATACTTAAAAAATGACTACGGCCAAAGACATCATTGCGTATCTTAATAACCCTACCGAGGCTGATAGGGCGCTAATCGAAAAGGCATATAGTACCGCCGAAAAAGCCCATAAGGGGCACACTCGCTATTCAGGTGAACCTTATATGATTCACGTGGCAGCTGTGGCTCTACGCTTGTCTGAAATGGGAATGGGGCCACGCACTATAGCGGCCGCACTTCTTCATGACACCATTGAAGACACTGATGTAACGGCCGAAGATATTAAGCGTGAGTTTGGTGAGGAAATACTTTTTCTAGTGGAAGGTGTAACCAAGCTCTCATCGGTGCGCTACTACGGTAGTGACCGTCACAACGAAAGTCTACGAAAGCTCTTTGTGGCTACCAGTCAGGATATTCGAGTGCTTCTCATTAAGCTCGTTGATCGTTTGCACAATATGATGACGCTGGAACATGTTCCAAAGGAAAAGCGTCTGCGCATCGCTCGGGAGACCTTAGAGATATATGTACCAGTCGCCCATCGGCTTGGAATGGGTCGCGACCGTAAGGAGCTTGAAGATTTGGCTTTTCCGTATGTCTATCCCGAAGAATATAAAAAGGTAAAAGAGCTACTGAAGAAAAAAATTGGTAAGTACGAAGAGCGTCTAGAGCGTGAGCGCAAAGCGCTCCAGAAGCGTCTGGCAGAAGCTGGAATACGTGACTTTAGCACTAGCTACCGAGTCAAAGGTTTATATAGTTTGTTTCAAAAACTAAAGCGTAAGGAATGGGATATTGATCAAGTTTATGACCTATTGGCACTACGTGTAGTGGTACCCAATATGGAGGACTGCTACAAGGTACTAGGGCTTATACACGATATCTGGCGCCCATTACCTAATCGTGTAAAAGACTATATTGCGTTCCCTAAGCCAAACGGTTACAAGTCCATACACACCACAGTAGCGACCGGCAGTGGTGATATTTTGGAAATTCAGATTCGCACCAACAAAATGCATCACGAAGCTGAATACGGTATCGCTTCTCATATCATATACAAAGACGAAACCACTGGTCAGACAATGAACCGGTCAGAGACTTGGTTTGCACACCTGATTCCCTCTCTTTTCAGACCTTTTGCTTGGAAAGATACTAAGAAAAAAATTGAAGGTGTGACGAAGGACAAACCACACCGAGACAAGATTCCACTTTGGATAAACCAAATCGGAGAAATGTATGCGGAAACTGATTCTTCTGGTGCAGAATTTGTGGAGGATATGCAGAAGGACTTCTTCAAACATCGTATCTTCGTGTTCACACCAAATGGTGACGTGGTTGACCTGCCCCTGGGGGCTTCTCCAATTGATTTCGCCTACGCTATTCACTCAGAGGTTGGAAACCATATATCGGGAGTAAAAGTGAACAGCAAACTTGTGTCTCTCGATACCGAACTCAGAAATGGAGACATCGTAGAGGTTGAGACTAAAAAGTCCGCTAAACCTACACGTAAGTGGATAGATATTGCTCACACCACTATGGCCAAGCGTCATATTCGTAATGCGCTAGAGAAGGAGAAATAACAAAATCCATTTTTAACTGAGGATTTTAAACGACAGAAACTGGATGCAGGTGTGCAGGTTTAGGATATTTTGTGCGGAAGCCTTAGCTAGACCTAAGGTGACCAAACAAAATAGCCTAAACCTGTGCAGATGCGCCAGTTTCTTTCGTTTAGATTAGATGTTGAAGTTCTTGAGGGAATAGATATTACTATCATCCTTCTCCGCTCGCGTCTGATCAAACTTATGGAGCAATGCTTTAGAGCTTTCTTCTACAACATCTTCATTAGGTTTAAAGGTCTCTGTTGGAGGAGTAACAAAATTGTCAGGAGTTGGAGGAGTTACAAGCTCATCTACTGCCGGTTCGGTAACTAAATTGTCTACCGCTGGTTCAGTTACAAGATTATCTACCGCAGGCTCAGTAACCAAATCATCCACAGCAGGAGGAGTAACGAGAGTGTCGATTGCTGGCAAGGAGGTGTTTGGGGTCTCTGTCCACTCTTCTTCCATATTCGCAGCCTCTTCAAGTGGAGTATTTTCCTCTAGTTTACCCATCACCTCATTGGCCTCAGATGCTTCTTCCTGCAAAGTTTCATTGACCACATCAACAGCGTTCATTCCTTCGTCGGAAATAGATTTTCCATCGCGATTGGTCAACTGGAAAATCTTATCTAAGTCAGTTGGGTCAAAGTAGTCAATACTCAAAGTGCCACCAAAGTCAGTCTTCTTTATCTGTACACGAGTACCAAGAGTTTCAGTCAATTTGCGTTCAAGCTCAATGAGGCCAGGGTCACTATCCTGCCATGACCGCTTACGTACTCTGTCGGTCGCAATCTTTCGAGAAATTCGTTCACTCTCGCGTACTGAAATTTTCTTTAAGAGAATCTCACGATAAAGCACATCCTGTTCTTCCGGTCGGTCCACCAACATCAAAAGCGCTCGGGAGTGACCTTCACTCATCTCACCTCGACGCAGAGACGACAACATATACTCTGGCAAGGCTAAGATACGCAAGGTGTTTGAAACATACTCACGACTGCGACCCATCTTAGCTGCCACTTGAGCGTGAGTGAGATGAAACACTTCGGTTAGTTGTTGGAAAGCCAAGGCTCTGTCAACCGCGTTAAGGTCCTCACGTTGCAGGTTTTCAATAATCGCAAGCTCAAGTTTTTCTTGCTCAGTCTGTTCACCTTGGCGGATGATAACTGGAACTTGAGACAGACCGGCGAGTTTAGAGGCGCGCAAACGACGTTCTCCAGCAATCAGTTCGTACTC
Organism: Candidatus Nomurabacteria bacterium; assembly: GCA_020631995.1. Taxonomy (GTDB): domain Bacteria; phylum Patescibacteriota; class Minisyncoccia; order Phycocordibacterales; family UBA918; genus OLB19. The sequence continues at coordinate 61,659 of JACKGJ010000001.1, forward strand.
ACTGAAGAAAGTTCCGTCGTCTCGTGTCCGCTCACGTCTCGTTACGGTAAGTGGTTGGAGTACTCCATACATCCGAATAGACTCAGCCAATTCCTTTAGTTTTTGCTCATCAAATTCGCGCCGTGGCTGATACGGATTTGGTACTACTTTATCGAGTTCTACCCAGAATATTGAATCGCCTTGGAAAGACATAATGAAGAAAAAAGCAGAAAGTTAAAAGTCAAAAATTACACCACAAGCACAGCACAAAACCGACACCTCCACACGCCAGTGATTTAAGAGCATTGTAACATAAGAGAAAATAGCGCTGTTTATAAACACTGAAAAGTCTGGTATATTGCTTGCTATCGCTTGCCGCGGTGGCGGAATGGTAGACGCAATGGATTCAAAACCCATCGACCTAACGGTTGTGAGAGTTCAAGTCTCTCCCGCGGCACTATAGAAAATCTTGGCCCGCTTTTGCGGGCTTTTGACTTTCATAGTGCCGCGGGAGCAAGCAAACAATTTTGCTTGCGTAGAGACTTGAAAAGCGGAACGATGTTTTTATTTCTTTTCCTAAAAATAAAAACGAGTGAGCTACGTCCAGCGTTCTTATGAGCGTAAGAGAATTAGAAAAAGCGGGACAAGTCTCTCCTCTCCTAGGCTGATTTAATAGTCACTTTCTGATATAGTCCGACTGTGGAAAATAAACCCAAAATACTAGTCATAGTCGGACCCACTGCCTCCGGTAAAACTTCCCTATCAATTGAACTCGCCAAACAATTTAATGGCGAGGTGATTTCGGCTGATTCACGTCAGGTTTATAAAGGTTTAGATATTGGTTCAGCGAAAGTAACAAAGGAGGAAATGGATGGTATTCCACACCACTTGATTGATATCGCTAACCCTAAAGACACATACAACGCCTCTGATTTTAAACGCGAAGCGGAGAAAGCTATTAGTGATATTTTATCGCGAGGAAAGCTCCCGATTATTTGCGGAGGTACCTTTTTCTATATTGATGCACTTTTAAGTAAGGTCAGTTTGCCTGAAGTAGAGCCAAACGAAATACTCCGCACTGAGCTTGAAGAAAAAAGTGTTGCTGAACTATTGTCTATTCTAGAAAAACTCGACCCAGTGCGAGCCAGTAATATTGAAAAAGATAATAAGAGACGATTAGTGAGGGCTATTGAAATAGCTGAGACATTAGGAACCGTTCCACCACCACAGCTCGCTAATTCTCCATATGAAGTATTAACTATTGGCTTAGGAGTGGATATGACGACCCATGGTGAAGTACTTAAAAAGAGAATTGAAGATAGACTCCAAATCGGAATGGTAGAAGAAGTTGAAGGCTTAGTTAATGCCGGAATAACTCACGATAAGCTCGATAGTTTCGGACTAGAATACCGGTATATTTCACGATACCTTCAAGGAAAAATGGAGTATGAAGACATGATAGATGAACTGACCATAAAGAGTCGTCAATTTGCCAAACGTCAGATGACTTGGCTTAAGCGTGACCAAACAATTAAGTGGTTTGAGAGAGGAGATAAGCACATCGTGGACGTTGTGAAAGAGTACCTAGGTTGATACTATAGAAATAATAATTTATATGGCTATTTCTAAAGTTTCTGTGCTGGGATTTATATTAGCCTTAATGTTTTTACCTGCATTGGTAATGGCGCAAGATAGTGGACTGATTCCTTGCGGTTATGGTGACAATCCTTGCGACACTAGTGATGTCGCCAACTTTGTTAACGGACTGATTAGTTTTTTAATTCAAATGCTTGGCATCATCGCTGTTATTGTGATGGTCTACGCTGGGTTCATGCTAGTGACCTCAGGTGGAGATGAAGGTCAGTGGACAAAAGCTAAGAGTCTATTTACCAACGTTGTCATCGGCATCGTTATTATCTTGGCGGCCTGGTTAATAGTAGACACTATAATGAAAACGTTAACAGGAGACGGTCTAGATGTATGGGGACGACTTACTGGTGGAGAGTATGGAGTGGAAACTGCATTGGTGGATAATGGTGCAAGAGGAGTATCAGCGGGTCAGTACACCGATTCAGAAGCTCGTTCAGCTCTATCAGCCGCAGGCATTACTGTGTGGGAATCGGCACCTGGTAGAACACAACTAGGTGGGATGAATCAAGAAACAATAAGTGAGGCGATCAGATTAAGACAGACGTGCAACTGCTCGGTCATTGTGACTGGAGGAACGGAAAGCGGACATGCGGGAGGAACCTATAGCCACGGAAGTGGCTATAAAATTGACCTAGATGATACTGCAGCACTAACGAGTCATATTAAAAACAACTACACACGCAGTGGCACCCGTAGTGGTGACGGAGCTATTCTTTATACTGATCCTTCGCGACCAGGGGTTGAGTACGCACTTGAGGGTGATCATTGGGACATTACAGTCCGATAAAAAAGTCATCATTTGACCAGAGGCGTAAACTACCATAGTATTCCTTTCCATACGGGCCTATAGTTTAGAGGTAGAATGCTGGTCTCCAAAACCAGCGGCCGAGGTTCGATTCCTCGTGGGCCCGCAAAGACAAAACACAAAAGGAGCCAGCTGAAGTTGGCTCCTTTTGTGTTTTAGCAAGCAAACTGCTTTGCTTGCGAGTCTTTGCGGGAGCCGGAGACATGTTTCAGGCTCATTTCCTAGAGCCTGAAACGGTCGAGGCGGGGTCGAGAGTACTTAATGCTCGCAACTAGCGAAGCTAGTGAGAACATTTAGTAACTCGTGACCGCCGAACACACTGAGTTAAAAGATTCCTGACCGAACTTCCTCGTGGACCATCGAGTAAATTCAAAGTTAAAAAGAAAAACCACCTTTCTCACTAGGAAGGTGGTTTTTCATATGTGCGCCGGGAAGGATTCGAACCTTCGTAGGCCGAAGCCGACAGGTTTACAGCCTGTTGTAATTGACCACTCTACCACCGACGCATTTATTTACTGAGTACCCACCTTTTTTCTGTGCTGACCGATTCTATCAAATAACCACGATATCGCAATGTTAGAAAAAACCGTAGCTTTACGCTACGGCTTTTTCTTATTCAACTACGTCGTCTTCTGATTACTCAGCTTAACTGGCGACGGTATCCTTCTTCCCTTTTTCTTAGTGTCGAAGTAGAGTTCACCATTTTTCATTCCGACCTTAACGGTGCCACCCTTCAGCATTCCTTGATTAATCATCATATTAGCAACCGGTGTCAGAATCTTAGACTGAATTACACGCTTGAGTGGTCTGGCACCAAACTTAGGATCATATCCCTCTCGAGCCAGATACTCGAGCACCTCGTCGCTTACCGACAAATCAATCTCCTTGGAAGCCAAGCGCTTCACGACCTTATCTACCTGCATCTTCACAATGTCTGAAATAACAGCTGGAGAAAGAATGTCGAAGACGATAATTTCATCGAGGCGGTTAAGGAATTCTGGACGGAAGAAATTCTTTAGACTCTCCATTACCTTGTCCTTGGCACGACCGTATTGAGAGTTATCATCATGACTTTCTTGGAAACCGAAGTTAGACATCTTGTCGATGTGCTCAGCACCAATGTTAGAAGTCATTATGATGATGGTGTTCTTGAAATTCACCTTACGACCCTTAGCGTCAGTCAAGTGACCAGAATCTAGTACTTGGAGCAAGACGTTAAACACCTCTGGGTGTGCCTTCTCAACTTCATCCAGTAGCACTACGGCGTAAGGTCGGTGACGGATACGCTCAGTGATTGAACCACCTTCTTCGTGACCCACGTAACCAGGAGGAGAACCAATGATTTTAGAAACTGAGTGCTTCTCCATAAACTCACTCATATCGATACGAATCACGGCTTCTTGGTCATCGAACATAAACTCTGCCAAAGCCCGTGAGAGCTCGGTTTTTCCGACTCCAGTCGGTCCTAAGAAGAGGAATGACCCAATAGGTCTATCTGGGTCCGCAATGCCGGCACGAGAGCGTTTAACCGCATTAGCGACTAGTTGTACTGCGTTGTCTTGACCAACCACCTTCTTTTTAAGTTCTTCCTCCATTCGAGAGAGCTTCTCAGCTTCTGCTTCCAACATTCGAGCCACTGGTATACCAGTCCAACGAGAAACCACCATTGCAATATCTTCCTCAGTAACTTCCTCACGAAGGACACGTCGACTACGTTGTAGTTTACGCAAACGAGTAGTTTGTGCTTCAAGTTGTTTCTCGAGTGACGGTATAGTGCTGTAGCGAATCTCAGCGGCGCGAGTTAAGTCAGCTCCCGCTTCAGAGGAATCTGCTTCGAGTCGGAGCGTTTCCAACTCTTTTTTAATTCTACCTATGTCTCCTAGTGATTCCTTTTCACTTTGCCACTTAGTCTGCAGAGTTTTTGTCTTGTCTTTAAGTTCCGCTATTTCTTTTTCAATATTCTTTAGACGGAGTTTAACCTTATCTGGTTTATCACTTAAAGTCTCCTCTTTTCTAAGAGCTTCCCTTTCAATTTCAAGTCGACGAACCTGTCTATCTGTCACTTCAAGCTCTTCTGGTTTGTTTTCGAGTGAAATACGTAAAGCAGATGCAGCTTCATCAATAAGGTCTACGGCCTTGTCAGGCAAGAAACGGTCGGTGATGTAGCGACTGGAAAGGTTAACGGCAGCGAGAATAGCGTCATCGGTAATACGCACCCCATGGAAGAGTTCGTACTTTTCAGTGATGCCACGCAAAATCGCTACTGCATCTTCAATTGAAGGCTCGTTAACAAAGATTGGTTGGAAGCGTCGAGTCAAAGCTGGGTCGCGCTCAATATACTTTTGGTATTCCTTTAAAGTTGTAGCTCCAATGATTCGGACCTCTCCACGAGCTAAGGCTGGCTTTAGCATATTGCTGGCATCCATCGAACCCTCTGCCGCACCCGCACCCACAATAGTGTGGAGCTCATCAATAAAGAGAATGATGTTTCCTTCTGATTGTTCCACCTCTTTCATTACGGCCTTTAGGCGCTCTTCAAACTCTCCACGGAATTTTGTACCAGCGACCAAGAGTCCGAGGTCTAGTGAGAGAATTTCTTTTCCTCGAATTGATTCTGGAGCAGTACCTTGTGCAATTATTTGCGCCAAACCTTCAGCGATGGCTGTCTTTCCCACTCCGGCTTCACCAATTAAGATTGGGTTGTTCTTAGTGCGCCGAGACAAAATCTGAACCACTCTTTGCACCTCAACGTCGCGACCAATAACCGGGTCTAATTTATTTTCAGCAGCTAACTGGGTGAGGTTGCGTGTATAGCGATTGAGGGAACGATTCTTCTTAGGTTGTTCAGCATCAGAAATAGAATGTTCACGAACATCCTTAAGAGTTTTTAATACCTGCTTTTTGTCCAAGTTTGAGCGCTGAAGTACTTCAATCGCTGGTCCCGGAGATTCTAGAGCTGATAGGAATAGGTGTTCCGGACCAACATAAGAGTCACCTAACTCCTCCGCCACTTTACCAGCGTGTTCAAGCGCTTTAGCTAATTCGGGAGTTAAGTACAGTTGGTATGAGCTCGCAACCGAACTAGACATTTCGGTTCCCTCTAAAGCTTCTAGAAGTAAATCAGTAAAGGCAATAATATCAACATCCAGTCTATCTAAAACTGCAATGACTGTACTTTCATCCTGCATCGACAAAGCCGCCAGTAGGTGAACTGGACTAACGTGATTTTGCCCGCGTTCTATTGCGAGTTCGTGTGCCTTGCGGATTGCCTCCTTGGCACGCGTTGTGAAGTTGTGAAAATTTGGCACGTTAAAAAGAATTAGTTTCCAATCTGAAAGACAGTCCTCATATCATTCATTACGTCTGGGCAGTCGGTGTCTTTCAATACTATATTGCAACAAAACCTATGCTAGGTCAAAGTTAACTTCCTGCATTCGAGCAATATGCTTCTTTAAAGCCAAAGTAGTTGCTCGTAACTCTCCATAAGTAGTGTCTGGACCAAGAGTAAAACGAATAGTGGAACTGGCTCTGCTCAAGTCCCCAGTCATCGAAAATACAACGTGAGAATACCCGCCACCGGCACCACTGCAGGCACTCTTGGTACTAGCAGCAATACCTGCCACATCTAAGGAAACTACAGCAAACTCTGTATCGAGTCCTGGGATAGAAACATTTATATTGTTCGGTAAGCGACTACTTGATGAGCCGTTTAGAACAACTGAATCGATATTTTGTAGTTCACGAATCCATCGATCACGCATTTTTTGTGTTCTCCCGCCGAGCTTCTTGTATTCTTCCTGCGCTAAAGTAATCGCCAAAGATGCACCGACTATAGAAGCGACTGGTTCTGTTCCGGGACGCAGACCCTTTTCTTGAGAACCGCCGAAACTGACGCCCGAGAGCTTCGCCCGTGGGCGCGCTACCAAAACCCCTATACCTTTAGGTCCACGACACTTGCCGGCATCTAGCGTCATCATATCTACATACAAAGCGTCCAACGCACACGGGAGCCATAGTGGAGCCTGCGAGGCATCGGTGTGAAATAGCACCAATAGTCCATTCTCTTTCTCAAAAGCTTTGATGGCGCGCCCAATTCCCGATAGATCTTGTACCACTCCAGTTTCGCTATTGGCGTACGCAATACTAACTAGGCGAGTTCTCGGAGAGAGTAACTTTTTAAATTCACTAAGTACCACAAGACCGTCTTGATCAATTGGAGTATGAAATATTTTCACACCCATACTTTCAAGTTCCTTTAAAGTATTCAATACAGACGGATGTTCAGTGGCTAGTGTTATTAGCTCAATTTCTTCAGTACGCACACCACCCTTCTTCATTGCTTCTACCGCTCCCTTAAGAGCTAAATTGTTACTCTCGGTACCTCCTGAGGTGAATATCACATCGTCGTGTCGCACTCGCAAAGAGGTAGCCAGACTTTGACGAGCGGTTTCAAGTGCTTCTTTAGCTTTTTGCCCCTCCCTATGTATGGCACTAGCATTAGCAAAAACCTCCCTATCGCAAAGAGACATTGCCCTTCTCACCTCTTCTCTAACAGGTGTGGCTGCTGCATAGTCCAGATATATCCGTTTCGGAGCAAGGAACCTAGAAAAAGCATTAGTAAATATACGCATGGGCTACACAATGCCACAGGTTCTAAATTCTGCCAATATGTGGTAGAGTGCCAATGTTTTATGGCTAAGAACAAAACTCAAGAACCAAATATTGTGAAGCGTCCACCAATAGTAGTGGTGATGGGTCATATCGACCACGGAAAATCTACTTTACTCGACTTCATTAGGAAGGCGAACGTTGTTGAAGGTGAAGCTGGTGGTATCACCCAGCATCTTTCTGCTTATGTGGCTAACCACACAACCAAGGAAGGTAATACAGAAGCTATTACCTTCTTAGATACCCCAGGACACGAAGCGTTTCAGAAAATGCGTCTGCGCGGTGCCGACTTAGCTGATGTGGCTATATTAGTTGTATCTGCTGAAGACGGAGTGAAGCCACAGACTATGGAGGCTTTAGCGAGTATTGAAGCTGCTGGAATTCCTTTCATTGTGGCTATCAACAAAATCGACAAGCCTGGTGCCGACCTTCCTCGCACTCAATCATCTTTGATCGAAAGCGGAATATACATCGAAGGAATGGGCGGAGATATTCCCTGGACCGCTATTTCAGCCAAGGAAGGTACTGGAGTAAATGAGTTGTTGGACTTAGTGGTGTTAACTGCCGACCTTGCTGACCTCACCGCTGACACTAACGCTCCGGCAGAAGGAAAAGTAATTGAAGCCAAGCTTGATAAGAAGCGTGGAAACACTGCTACTCTTATCGTTAGTAAAGGAACACTCCGTTCTGGAGAGTTTGTCGTATCCGGCAAAAGTTTCTCTCCAGTTAGAATAATGGAAGACTTTGCTGGTCGAACTATCAAAGAAGCCGGACTATCCGTACCAGTTAAAATCGTTGGCTGGAACGAGACTCCAAATGTTGGAGATAATTTTGTGACCGTAGCCAATAAAAAAGCTGCTGAAGAGTTAATTTCCTTAATTGAAGATAAGAAAGTTGCACAATCTGGTGAAGCCTCACAATTACCAACTGTTCCGCTACTTATCAAAGCTGACGTAAGTGGAACAATCGATGCTATCTTGCACGAACTAGCTAAATTCGAATCTGATCGTATATCAGTGAAGATTATTGATACTGCGGTGGGAGACGTCAGCGTAGCTGATGTACAAAATGTTAGCGCCACCAAGAACGCCATCATTGTTGGGTTTAACGTGAAGGTAGAAAGACCGGCTCAAGACCTAGCAGAAAGACTAGGTGTAGAAATTGATACTTTTAAAATCATTTACGAGTTATCAGAGTGGCTCAATACTGCTCTCAAAAACCGTACCCCTACACGTGAAGAAGAGGTGGTAACTGGTCGCGCTAAAATCATCCGACACTTTAGCGTACAACGCTACACCCATGTACTAGGTGGTCGTGTCGAAGAAGGTGTAATCAAACTTGGTCAGGAAGTACGTATTATGCGTCGTGACATTAAGATTGGTGAGGGTGAAATCAAAAATATTCAACAAGCGAAGTCTGATGTTAATGAAGTAAAAGAAGGTGAATTTGGTATGCAACTTCAGACCAAAACTGAAATTGCAGCCGGTGACCATATTGAGGCATTTGACACCGTCATTAATTAACAAGTATGACTGACAGGCACCAACGTGTAGAATCACTACTTAGAGAGCTAGCCGCTGAGTTTATACTCGGTGAAGCTAACACCAATCCTCTAATTACCGTCACTCAAGTAACTATTTCACCGAACTACCGTAACGCGACAGTATTCTTCACTACCGTACCAGAAGACCGTGAGCAAGATGCTTTAGTCTTTATGCAGAGATGTGGAGGGTTACTACGGCAATTTGTGAAGAAAAAGAGCAACCTCAAGTTCATCCCAGATTTTAAATTTTCAATTGATAGTGGAGAACGAGCACGACAGCAGATAGATGAGATTGCTAATAAGATAAAGGAATAAGTAAGAGAAACAAAAACACCGTGGGCCAAAGGCCCACGGTGTTTTTGTTTAAAACCAGCATAAGCTATGTTTTAGATTTTCCATTGTGCGTGGGAGAGGACTCGAACCTCCACGGATTGCTCCACTGGTTCCTAAGACCAGCGCGGCTACCATTACGCCACCCACGCGTGAAAAAGATGTTAACATTAATTCCTGTAGGTTGAAAGTGTTTAGAATATGGCGTAATATAGCGCAACTCCGCCCATAGCTCAGCTGGTAGAGCAGACGACTCTTAATCGTAAGGTCCCAGGTTCGATCCCTGGTGGGCGGACAGCAGTAACCAAGAACGGCCAGACATATGTCTGTCCGTTCTTGATAAAGTACCTAACCACCAACTTTGATGTGCCGAGGATGGGACTTGAACCCATAAGAGCTTTCGCTCACAACATTTTAAGTGTTGCGCGTCTACCGATTTCGCCACCTCGGCTTTTGTTGATTCATTCCTCGATGTGTTGGTTGTAAACTATGACAATTAGGACAAAGGATTCGTAAATTCTCTAAACGATTGTCATAGCGATTACCATTAATATGGTCGAGTTCGACTGGAATCCTACCATCCTGTGAAGTTTTTGCCCAGCCACACATTTCGCATTTTGGTAGTTTTAATCCGTCGCGAAATAACCGTTTTTTAAGTTTAAAGCTTTGAAAGTTTGAATGGGCAACTAAAATATCCGTCATTGGTATCTGTGGCACAAAATCAAACTTACGATTTTTACGCCAACCCATACCAGTAAAATGAGAAGTATCAATTTTCAACTCAGAGATAGTCGATTTTACCTGCTGATAATTACCTCCAGCGGGAACTAGACCAATTTTTATTAAAACTGCACGAATACTGTTAGAATCCTTAACTGCCTTGATGAGTTGTGTATTTGTCCATTTGCGTTTACGCTTCATAATGGCATACATATGAATACTTATATACACATAAGTATTCCACAAACAATTTAGTTCAAAAAGTTACTAAATGGTGATAAAGTAACTTGCACCTGGCCGGGTGGCGAAGTGGTAACGCAGCGGTTTGCAAAACCGATATGCACGGGTTCAATTCCCGTCCCGGCCTCAAAATTGACGGAGGAAAATCTATTTTTGTACTAAGCAGTCTTCGGACGTAAACGATGCTTTTTAAACTGTGCCGGACGGAAGAAACGGTTTTTAATACGAGCGTAATACTTCTTGAAAGGTTCAGGAAGCCTGTCGAATAACTGACAGTATTTGGAACAGTATCCAGCCTTACTCTCTACACAACCGTCACATCCAATAAACAAAACGTGGCAGACCTGATTTTTGCAATGGTAGTGAGTATCACTCTTTTCTTTTGAACAAAGATGACAGTGAGAAATGATATCTTCTCCGATTCTCTCACCTAGACGTTCATCAAATACGAAGTTCTTACCACGGAAGCGATTAGGAAGCCCTTCATTGTCCACCTGGTGCTTGTAGTCGATAATTCCGCCCTTAAGGTGGCGTACATCCTTAAAACCGTTATGACGTAGCCAAGCACTCGCTTTTTCGCAACGAATGCCACCAGTGCAATACAATGCAATTTTTTTATCTTTTTTGTCGGCCAGCAAAGCTGGGACTGTTTTTAGTTCTTCACGGAAAGTATCAACATCAGGTGTGACTGCTTTTTCAAAATGCCCAATCTCACTTTCGTAGGCATTACGCATATCCACCACAATGGCGTCTTCGTCATCAATGTAGTTATTGAACTCACGGGCGGTTAAATACTCACCAGTAGAAGTAACATCAAATGAAGCGTCGTCCAAACCGTCAGCTACAATCTTACTCTTAACTTTCACTATGAGCTTTTTAAAAGCCGGACCATCTCCAAACTCCACCGCGAATTTGTATGGCACGTCACCAAGTTCAGGCTTTGATTTTATAAATTCATCAAAACGATTAAACGCTTTAGTCGGAACCGACATCTGCGCATTAATACCTTCCTCCGCTACATAAATTCGGCCCACAGCACCAATAGAACGCCAAAAATCCCACAGTTCCTTACGGAACGAAATCGGGTCGGCAATCTTTACATATTTATAAAACGATAAAGTTTTGTACATTGGCACCATCATACAACGAAAATCAGCTAAATCAACCTTATTCCTAGCCCTATTTTAGCCTTATTTTACTTGACTTTTCTCCAAAATAGTGCTATCATTGTGACTAGGACGGTAACGAACTGCGCTTTTCTGAATGGAAGTCTGACTTCCCTTCTATAAAATGCAGTTGCGTTGCCACACAACAACCGAGGCTCCGCTTCGCGCGAGCTCTTTGACACCATAAGGAACATCACAATGGACTACTATTATTCTGTCTTTCTCACTACACTGAACAATCCTGTCTTTCTCGTTCTTGCCGGCATCACTGTCGGAACACTGTGGTTGGGGTTGGTGCTGGCAATCATAATGTTTGCCTTGCCCTTTATTCCTTCCGCAGTGGAAATGCTGGCTAACGATCCTAATCGCTGGACCAGCAATCCACATCCCGACAAAAGAGACTATCCAGTCTCAAACTTCGGATTCTTCACAAAAGTCCTCCCTGGTCAAGTCAAAGTTATTGAACGTGGCGGACGATTTATCCGATGCGTAATGCGCTTCGATGAACATATGTTCCGTGGGGAAGAAGCAAATTCAACTATCCTACGAAACAGCGCCAAGTATTGGGAGGTCATCAAGACCAAGAAAGGTAACCAGTATACTGATTCACATCCTGTGCCCCTCAAGCCAAAATGGAAGGACGGGTGGATAACCTATCCGCTCCGACTCATTTTCTGGAAATGGGTCAACCTGGTCTACTTCAAGACTGGATACTTGTTTACCGGCCTCTACCCTTGGCAATATGTTCGAGTCTATCCCATCGACTACTTCCGGGAAATTGACAACGAAGACGGTCAGACCGATTTGCAGAAAGTTGGGTCATTCTCGGATCATTTCCGAGTTGCTGACTTTCAGTTTCCAATAAAGGTCGGTGAAGCTGATACCAAAGACAAAATTCCGGTAAGGGTATTGGTTAACGCCATTGCCCAAGTCGAAAATCCTTATCTGGCCGCATATCAAGTTGATAATTGGGCTGGACGTCTTGCAGCGGCAATCAACGACGCCGTGGTTAGCTTCACTCGTCCAAGAATGCTCGACGACGTCTTGTCAGCTGCCAACCCAGAGGAAGTTCGGATGTTGTCTGACTCTATCCTGAGTATTGGCAAAAAGAAAAGTATGCGTAACAGCATTTTGCCGTTTGGTCTCAGTCTCCGTCAGGTGCTGATTCCAGATATCTCCCCCACAAATAAGTCTGACCGTGAGAAACTTGGTGATTTGGCTATCGCCCGTGTTGATCGTCAGGCTAAAGAAGAGCGGGCAATAGGAGATGCTGCTCAACTTCGAGAGCAAATCGAGGTTGTTACAAAAGGTGGTGACGTCGGCCTATCAGTCCTTGCTACTGAACGCGATGTTCGTGCAGCAAAATCTGCTGGCGACAAAGCCATCGTAATACTGGGCAGAGGTGACTCAGACCCACTACAAACTGCGTTACTGAAGGAAGTCCGTGACATACGTAACAACAAACCCAAGAAAGGGGATGATAGCGAATGAGTGCTTTTTGGATAGCCATCATAGCTACGATAGCGATTCCAATCGCTATTGTGCTCGGTGCGATGTCAATTATCGCTAAAATGAAAACGGTTCGCGGCAACATCAACGTTGCCGTGACACCATCTGGGTCATGGTTGAATCGCCACCCAATCCTGACCACAATCATAATCGTGACCGTAGTCGTCATCTCCGGCTCCATTCTGATTACCTACGGACAAGTAATGTGGGAGTGGGCGACTTCCGTATGGTGGGTCTTGCCTGCCATTGCATTCGGAGTTGTGGCCTTTTACGCCTGGAAAAAACACGGTACAGGGAAAGGCAGTCTGGTTTTTATCTACGCCGTGGGCTTTGCACTATTCTTTACAGTAGTAACCTTGGCCCTACTGGGACCAGAAGGTACTGTAAAGGCCTTCGAAAAGATGCGTACAGAGGCGAATGCAGTCGTCGAAAAAGGCATCAGCTTCACCGGCGAGTCGGGCACCACACAACCGACTGAAGCAAGCTCTACGCCTGTCGAAGTCTACGATGTCTTGGTCCCCGGCAGAGGATGTTCAGAGCCAGCTCCGAACACAAATCCTCAGTACTGGATCAACCCGTTCCCAAAGGACGCTCGAACGGGGTGGCCAAATCTCACTCTGGTCATCACCCCAAAGACCGGGAACGATTGGGTGCCGTACGAGGACTCAATGAAGGCGTACTCATTCATCCGCTGGTGCAACAACACTGGGCGGAAGACGTGGATGACTGTTGAGGTCTACAAAGGTAGACTTTGATCTGTTCCTTACCAGGGGCGTTCGCGCCCCTGGTAAATAACCGCTTTGTATCGAGAGATACGAGCGGTTTTTCTTTACCTCATATTCTCTTAGTTAGGTACTTCAATACCGAAAGTCCCAGTGGCAACAGTCAAAATTGCGTAAGCGGATACCATCACCACCATTCCCACTATCCCCCAAAGAATATGTTGACGTCCACGAGTACGTTCACTTTCATTGGCAGCATTGGTAATAAAAATAAAAGAGCCGTAGAGAAACACTAATAGAGCTATAGCCATCATTAAAGTAATGAGTGGGTAGATAATGACTTCATTTAGTTTAGCCAAGAAACCTTGGGCAACATCGGCGGCAGCAGCGTGAGCAATCATAGTTTAAATTGAGAGACTAAAGTGTGACCGCGAAAAATCGCGATCACTATCAGTGTCCCAAGACTAGCGAGTCGGGGTGTTCGGAATATTCTGGATTTGTTCTCCACTAAAACCAAGTCCGTTAGCTAGAAGGTTTACAATACCCCAAATAGATACCATCAATACGAAACCAACAATGGCATAAATCATTAGGTCTTTCCCTTGTTTCTTTCCATCGTCTGTATGTGCATTCAAGATGAAGAAACGGAACATTCCCCAGATGAACACCAAGAGTGCAACACCGAATACCAAAGGTACCAGTGTGTTGTTAATGAAAGTAGTGATACGACCGACAAAGGTGTTGATTTGGCCGAATTCTTGTGCCAGCGCTACCATAGGTAAAAAAGGTAACATTGACGCGCCTGCTTTAGCTAGAGTCTTTTTGATATTTTTCATACTTATTTTTAATTGAATTTAGTTCTTAACAAATTATAGCCCGAAAAGTCTGACTATTACACCCTGTTGTGGATATAAATCCTAGACCCCAAACAGAGACTCCCTGAGAATTCGGATAATTGCCCAAAGAGAAGACATCACTACAAGCACCAAAACTCCCCAAAGGGCATATTTTTTACCCTCATCGATTTTGGTCTGGTCTCCAGGATTTAGAACCCACGTATCGACAATGCGCCACACAATGACGAGCAAAGCCAAAGAAAAAATCAAAGGCACAATTAAAGATATGATTGATAGAAACACATCTACTAACTCTGCAAAATTTCTTGGCATATCCTAATTAAAATTTATGAATTATCTGAAAGCGTCGACGGTGCCCGAAATAACTGCCAGTATAATGTTGGCCCCCAAGATGATTACTCCACCAATAACAGCGTAGAGTAGTGCCCGACTGGCGTTACTCACCTGAGTTTCTTTCCCTCGAGCTGTGACATAGAGAAAGCCAGCGTAAATAATCATAAAGACAATAAGTGGTACGGCGAAGACCATTATTACGTCCAGGAGTTCTTGAAGAAATTCCATCAAGTCGTTACTTCGAAGTGGGTTCTCCAAGCTACTACTCGGCGCTACTCCTTGACCTACCTGCCCTGTTCCTTGGCCTGCCTGTCCAGTTCCTTGACCAGCTTGAGCAAGTACTAAAAGTGGTGTGACCAAGAAGCCAAAAAATATTCCTTTTGCTAAACTTTTCATACTTAGAAAGCTAACTCTAATCTTCTAATAGTATCACTAGCGGCGGTTCCAGCTTGTTGACGACCAGATGTTACTCCCTCCACCATCTGACCAAAAATCCCATCACTCTCTTCCTTATTAGGATCTAGCCAACCACGAGCTATTAAGGCTTGGTTGAATACTGTACCTAATACAGCATCACTAGTGCCGGCAGATATAGTCGAACGGTGAGCAGGAGCAAGTCCTAGCTCAGTAGCAAGAGTAGCGGTGTTGGCAGCATTTCCCAGTACTAGAAGTGCTCTATAAGCCCCAGCCTGGTTGTTACTAGAGGAAAGTAATGCATAACCATAGAATTGACCATAAGTACGCTTCACGGTCGCTCCAGCCCCTTGTGGCACCGGTGCAGCATCGAAGTTCAAGTTGGGGTTTTGCTGACGAAGGCGCACGGCTTCACTACCATAACCAAAGTAGAGAGCGAGTCTCTCACCAAGAAAGGCTGACTGGTCACTAGTGAAGGTACGGTTCCAAGAGTAGAGCGGACTGGAGACATTATTGAACTCCACATAAAATTGAAGTGTATTAAACAACGGTCTACGAGTTGCTTCACTCTGTGAAGTATCTAATCTTACCTCGTAGCGAGTAGCACCCTCAACAACCATCTGACTCCCCGACTGAAGGAGGAGAGTAAGTAGTGAGGCTTTGGCATTTTGGACATTTTGATATTCACCAAAAGCGACAGTGGCTTGAAGTATGTCACGAGAAGCGTCACGTAAAGTCAAACGCTCCACCATATCGAGCAAGGACTCCCAAGTAGCTGGCGGTGTGGCAAAACCACCAGTTGCCAGTAAGTCACGATTCCAATACATCACTAACGGATCAACCGCAAACGGTATAGCATATAATCCATTTAACCGTGCGAATATCTCAAAACCATCGAGGTAGTCGTCACGCAAAACTCGAGTCGAGAAATTATCATAAGATATAGCCTGGAGTTTTGCCCGAAGTGTGACCAAATCTTCGTGACTAACTAGTATCACGTCAGGTGCGCGGTTTTCAGCAATAGCATTCACTAGTTCTTCTTCAAAAGTACGTTCATCCTTTTGTACATACTCAACTACCTGAAAATTTCTATCGTCACGGCCAATTTCTTGAATTACTCTGGTAAATGTAGTGTCATCAAAAGTTCCCCAAATTATCACCTCATCACCATAAGGATTCTCCGCCATACCACCAAACCCTTGATAGGTCGCTAAAAGAGCGAGGCTGGCCATCGCAATAATTCCAAAAGCCGCCAAGAGTCCTATCTGAAATGGCCGCATATTTTGCATGACTTAAGTATAAAGTTAAAAGCTGAAAGCTGAAAGGTTAGAAAGTGGACTAATACTCTTTTTTCCACTAACTCTTTCTAAAAGCTAATCCGTAATGGTGACCACCTGCATCAAATTCGCGCTCAAAGGTAAGGCCAGCTGATTCGGCTACAGCACGAGCTTCGTCTTTATCTAATACATTACCTGGTTGTGGACCAAGTCCTCCCCAGGATTCTATCCAGTCAATAATGAACAGCTTTCCACCAGAACGAAGTGTTCTAGCGATTTCACGAACTGCTAGATTGCGGTCTTCTGTTTGAAAAAGTGTATTTACAATTACTCCTGCATCCAGAGTGTTATCAGGAATTTTAGTTGCACTCTCTTCCTCTAAGTCCCCCCAAATTACTTCCACGTTACTTAAATGTTCAAGGCGGACTTTGTCTATTAGCTTTTCAACTAGATTCTTCTGAATCTCGACGCAATAGACTTTACCTTCAGGTCCAACTAGGCGAGAAAGTACAGTCGCAAAAAAACCAGTGCCCGCGCCAAAATCCCCCACCGTGTCGCCTGGACGCAAATGAAAATGAGTTGCTACTACTTCTGGAACCACGAAACGTCCTTCAGTCATATAAATTAGTATAGAGTTAAAAGCTGAAAGTTAAAAGACACTGAAGTGGATGACAAAGGTTAAGCGTCCTTTCTATATCTAACTTATTTCTATCTTGTCGGTGTATTTGGTACTTCAAGAATAGATTCTCTCTGCTCTAAGTTCGCGCCTCCCCTTGGCATCGTCGGTGTATTAACACTACCTGGATTGAAAGACACTGTTGATATCCATCCGAAGAAAGCAACAATTGCATAAACTAATAAAGCCAAAACAAACCAAGCGATTGATTTTAAAAACAGTTCTCGTCCGTGTTCAGAACGACTTTCGTCTCCCCCTTTGCCGATAATAAAATACTCAATCAATCCGTAGATGAAGTAGATAAGCCCTATCGCAAACAACAAAGGCACCAGATATTTCTGCAAGAAAATGTATGCGAGAGCGAAAGCGGTGGACATTAAATACAAGTATAAAGTTAAAGGCTGAAAGGGGAAAGGTATAAACGGGGACGACAAAAACAAGCGGGTCCGAATTATAATTTAAACTCTAAAATTGGATGCAGTTGTGCTGGTTGGAGGAATTTTGGCGACAGAGCCTTAGGTAAGCTAAGGTGACTGAGCCAAAATTCTGAAACCAGTGCAAATGCGCCAATTTTAGAGTTTAAAATGTGACGATGGAAGCGATTGCATCCCCTTCGCGCAACCTCATAATCTTCACCCCTTGCGTATCGCGTCCAAGAGTCGGCACATCCTTAAGTGGCATTTTTATAACTTGTCCCTTGCGACTCATCACTACCAACTCTCCTTCCGCCTTATCTTCACCACCGAGCACTGCTCCTCCAATAACATTACCGGTCTTAGCTGTTACTTTGGCAGTTTTAATTCCACTTCCACCACGCTTCTGCACCTTATACTCTTTAGCCGGAGTGGTCTTACCAAATCCCTTTTCAGTTACTACCAAAATCTCCTTATCTTTTGCACCCTTTTCTATAACATCAGCAGCTACAATGTAGTCTCCCTTCTTAAGTTTCATACCAGAGACTCCAGCCGCGACTCGCCCCATACGACGCACGTCACTTTCCTTGAAACGAATCTGCTGTCCACCGTGCGTAATTAGAGACACTTCGTCTCCTCCGCCCACAAAGCTTGCTGCAATTAATGAATCACCATCGTGAAGACTGATGGCAATAAGACCGCTACGACGAACATCCTTAAAGGCTGAGGCATCAGACTTTTTTGCTACACCATTCTTGGTAATCATCAGAAGATTCCAATCCCCTTCCCATTCCCCTTTACGCACTGACAATACTGAAGTCACCTTTTCCTCAGCCGTCAAAGACAGGAAGTTCATTATCGACTTACCTTTAGTGGCACGACGCCCCTCTGGGATTTCATGCATCTTGCAATGATAGACCTTACCCCAGTCGGTGAAGAAGAGCAGGTCACTGTGGGCAGAAGTAGTGAGGAGCGTAGTCACTACATCTTCTTCTTTAGTATTTAAATCAACCACACCTACTCCTCCACGCTTTTGTACCCGATACTCTGAAGGATTAGTACGCTTCACGTACCCACCACGAGTAACCACCAAGACGCTTTCCTCGTCAGCAATCAAGTCTTCGGCCGACATATTCTTTACACCGCCCTTCACAATCTTAGTACGACGATCGTCACCATATTTCTCAGCCACTTCTAAGAGTTCCTTTTTAACCACTGACATTATCTTCTTGGCACTACCAAGAATTGTTTCTAGCTCCTTAATGAGTTTCTGAATCTCAGCCAGCTCTTCTTCAATCTTCTTGCGCTCAAGTCCAGCAAGCTTCTGCAGACGCATATCGAGAATAGCTTGTGCTTGCAAAGGCGAAAACTTAAATTTCGCCATCAAACTTTGATGCGCAGTTGGAACATCTTTAGATGCACGGATCAGTTTAATGATCTCATCGATATGGTCGAGGGCTTTCTTGAGACCAAGTAAGATATGCTCGCGGTCCTTTGCTTTTCTTAGGTCATACTCTGTACGACGACGAACTACTTCCTGGCGGTGTTTAACGTATTCCTGCAAGATAACCTTTAATGAAAGTGTCTGAGGAACACCATCTACAAGCGCCACCATATTGTAGTGGAAGGTACTTTCCAGTTCAGTGTGTTTGTATAATTTATTTAAAACTGTCTGCGGATTAGCTGAACTCTTGAGTTCAATAACCACACGAATGTCAGAAGTTGATTCATCACGCATTTCCTTAATCCCTTCCAATCTTTTCTCACGAACCAAGTTGGCAATCTTCTCCAACATATCGGCCTTATTGACGCGATATGGTACAGAAGTAATGATGATGGAGAAGTTACCTTTCTTGTCTTCCACGATTTCAGCTTCACCCCTTACCACCACACCGCCTTTACCGTTGGCGTATGCGTGAGCGATATCTTTCTGATTAAAGGCAACAGCACCAAGTGGGAAATCCGGACCCTTCACAAACTTCAAAAGGTCATCGGTTGTGGCTTCGGGATTATCAATAAGGTGAGCCGTTGCATCAGCAACTTCTCGAAGATTATGTGGAGGTATATTAGTCGCCATACCAACCGCGATACCAAGGGTTCCTGCCAGAAGCAAGTTAGGAGCCGCTGCCGGAAGTACCTCTGGCTCACGCTTGGTACCATCGAAGTTTGGACGCCAGTTTACAGTATCTTTCTCGAGGTCACGAAGCATCTCTTCTGCGAGCTTAGACATCTTCGCCTCGGTATAACGGTAGGCAGCAGCGCTGTCACCGTCGACAGAACCAAAGTTACCTTGCCCCATCACTAATGGATAACGGGTAGAAAATGGTTGAGCAAGCTTTACCATCGCCTCATAAACCGCTACGTCACCATGAGGGTGAAAACTACCAAGAACGTCTCCCACCACAGTCGCCGATTTTTTAAAACGAGCTGTTGAGGTGAGTCCATTGAGACGCATTGAGTAGAGGATGCGTCGATGCACTGGCTTCAAACCATCACGCACATCAGGAAGTGCGCGCGCGGTAATAACCGACATAGCGTAGTCGAGGTATGACGCCTGCATTTCTTCGGTAATCGACTGAGGAATGACTCCACGCTGTGCATCAGGCAATGGTGTAGGGTCAGTGACGGTTTTTTTCGGCATAATTTAGAGTAAAAAAATAGGTTTAGATCCAATTTGACGCCCGGGCGTGAGGGCGACGTTACCGAGCTATAATACCATATTATCAATCATTTTGCTTGCTACTGGTAGCTATTTTTATGTCCTTTTGTGAACTAGTGGCAATCAATATTGTTGAACCAGTCGTTGACACGGTGGGTGTAGAAGTGGCGGTGGCAGTGGATTCATTCTCCTCATCTCCTTCACTGTTTTTTGTAGCTGTCTCAGCTGAAAGATTGTTAAGGACCTCTTTATTCTCCTGCCAAGTATTTGAAACATTATCTTTAATTTGTCCGAAAAATTGTGCGAAGGCTCCAGCCCTTTCTTTTCCTTCCTCCAGCTCAGCAAAAGCTTCATTTTGAGATAAATTCACTGACAATACAATTAGCCAAATTGCTCCGATGAGAACAGTCAATAAAAGAGCTCCCCAGAAAGCATAAGCTTCTTTTATAGATGGTGATTTTTTTCGCAAATCGTCTAACATACTTATCTACAGTATAAGGTATAGGGGAGCGAGTATATAGAGGGAGTAAAAACACCCGATAATTGCCAAGGATTATGCACTTAAAACCACAATCTCACCGGACATTCCCAAAATATCTTTCTTTTTAAGAGTGAGCTTATCTTGTGGCTTAACAGTTTGAGAACTCTCTTCTTTAAGGAAAGCCTCAAGAGACTGTTTGTCGTAGTGCATTGGAATAATAAGACGCGCCTCCAACTTCACTCCAAGTTTAGAAGCCTGTGGGACCTCAAGCACATCTCCCCCTCCTATTGGAGTAAAAAGTATGTCTATGTCACCTAACTCCCCCAAAATTTTTGGATCAATGTCTGGTGAGTTTAGTGCTCCTAGGAATACCATATTAATACCTTCTAATTGCACCTGATAGATAGTATTAAAGTGTGGCTTTCCGTCATAGATAGTCTGTACTCCAAAACCGTGTGCCGTCACTTCTCCAATTTCGTATTCACCAGGACCATCAACTACAAAGGCCTGACGACTGCCGTGCACCACCTGGTCACGACCATTAAAATCTGGATGCTTCATTGAAATAAAAGCAACATCAGCTCCAAATTTAGCAGCGCTCCACTTTTTAGATTCTTTACTAATTGGATCAAAGGCGATAGTGGTGTCGCCGAAAGATACTTTAAAACATTGTCCTCCGTGATGCGTGATTATCATGGGCGTCATTATAGCAGAACCTTTATGTAGAGACACGGATTGACCCCAAGACGAGAATTGTATATATTGTGTATTGCTCGTGCACCCTCCATCGTCGCGTGAGCAAGTGGGTGGCTGGGCGTCTCCTTTCTTGTTCATTGTCGCCCGGCCCACCCACTCCAAATCCTTGTCAGCTCCGTGCTGGCTTTTTTTTATTTTTGTGGTAGATTGACCGCGCACATTATTAGTTCTCACGAGACGTGTTAATACCGCCCTCACGGACAATGGCCATGAGTTTTGGTTGGGCGGAGGCACGGATTCGAGATACAAGTGTTAGAAAAAATGACAGAAGAAAATACTACGCTTACACCAACTGGTGTAATGCAGAAGTTCATAAACGAAAGTCCAGAACCACCGAAGGAAGGAGATATTATTGAAGGAGTTGTGTCCGCAGTTGGACGCGCTCGTGTTTATGTTGACCTTCCACCTTTTGGTACTGGTATCATCTATGGTCGCGAATATATGAATGCTCGCGATATCCTTAGAAAGGTATCAGTAGGTGACGCTATAGGCGCTAAGGTAGTAGACACTAACAACGAAGACGGATACATCGAGTTGTCTCTTAAGGAAGCTCGACAGGCTCTTATTTGGAGTGAAGCAGAAGCTGCTCAGGCTAACCAGACTGTATTTAGCCTGGAAGTAAAGGAAGCAAACAAGGGAGGTTTGATTATGGAATGGCAAGGTATCCAAGGTTTCTTGCCTGCCTCACAGCTCTCTACTGACAACTACCCTCGCGTACAAGATGGAGACAAGGACAAAATCCTTTTCGAACTACAATCACTCGTTGGTAAGTTCCTTTCTGTAATCATCATCACGGCTGATCAGAAAGAGAACAAAATGATTTTCTCTGAAAAGAGCTCTCAAGAAAAGGGCGAGAAGGAAGAGAAGATTAGCCGTTACGAAGTTGGTGATGTACTTGATGGTGAAGTAACTGGTGCAGTTGACTTCGGTATCTTCGTTAAGGTTGAAGACGGACTCGAAGGTCTAGTACACATCTCAGAACTTGATTGGGGATTGGTGGAAAACCCTCGTGCTCTATATAAGGTAGGAGAGAAGGTACAGGTCAAGGTTATCGATGTTAAAGACGACAAGATTTCACTCTCTATCAAACAAATGAGAGAAAACCCTTGGGTGTCAGCTACAAAGAAATACCAGAAGGATCAGATAGTTGAAGGTGTGATTATTAAGTTCAACAAACATGGTGCACTCGCTTCGATTGAAGAAGGTGTGGCTGGACTTATACATATCTCAGAGTTTGAAAGTGAGCAAAAGCTCAAGGACACTCTTTCACTCGGTGGTGTATACAAATTTAAGATCACTCTCTTCGAGCCACAAAGCCAGAGAATGACATTGTCATACAAGGAAGCTAACGATGCTTAGTTAGAAATTAAGGACAGTACAAGAAAAGGCGGTCGCTTTGCGACCGCCTTTTCTTGTACTTAATTAAACTTTCCCATCGCTTCTTCTTTCCCTTTCTCCACTGTGAGTTGAAGAGCAGTTGCAACATCATCACTAATACCAATGAGTTTAGACAGTTCTCTATTTGTTAGCTGACCCAGTACATAATCTGCCAACTTATCCCCTCTCGGCCTAATCACTTGCCCAAACCAGCCCTTTGGCGCAATACCGATTCGTACTCGGAGGAAATCTGGTGTACCGATTTCATTAATGACTGACGACACTCCATTGTGTCCTCCAGCTCCTCTGCCAAAAGAAAGTTTAAACTCTCCAAATGGCAAATCAACATCGTCGTATACCACAACTAGGGTCCCTGGTTCTTGAGTCAAAGCCTTTTTAGCCGCTCGACCTGAATGATTCATAAATGTGTCTGGAAAAAGCACACGTACTGAATTAGTACCAATAACACCATCGCAAATTTCTCCTCCTAACTTAGCTGAGTGTATTGGCTTACCCCATCCCCAGTTATTTAATACTTCAGTTAAAACCACTCGCCCAGCGTTATGTCTAGTGTTTAGATATTCTTTCCCTGGATTCCCTAAGCCGATGATTGTGAACATTCCTTAAATAATAGGACATAAACTCAAAAACTTGAAATCAGCAGTGATATCCACCCGAGGTCCATTACATTTTTTTATAATTTTTTCGCGGAGCACCCGAAACTTACTATTCTGTTATTTTGCATACCCAAACAATGAGGAAGACCTTAATTTATTATGTAGTAGGCCAGAAGTGGGATACCTAAATAGCGACAAAACATTTGCCACAAAATAATAAATGTGAGGGTAAACTTTTGTTTAATTTTTTTTAGCGTATAATTACATAAAAGTGCTATGAGTTACGACAACAATCATCAAGAAGTTACTCGTACACAAGCTGATTTGCCAGAAGTTAAAAACGACTCCACGGAAAATTCCTTCTGGGAGATCGCTCGGTTTGCGATTATTGCCCTTATCATTGTGCTACCAGTCAGATGGTTTATTGCACAACCTTTTATTGTTTCTGGCGCCTCAATGCAGGACACTTTTCACGACAAGGAATACCTCATTGTTGACCAGTTATCTTATCGTTTTGAAGAACCAGCCCGGGGCGACGTCATAATCTTTCGTTATCCCAACGACCCGTCTAAGTACTTCATCAAGCGCATCATTGCCTTACCCTACGAAACAATAAACATCAGCGGTACCTCGGTACAAATTCAAAATGACGCACATCCCGAGGGATTCACGTTAGATGAGCCATACGCACTACTTGGAGAAAGCAATCGCCCCCAGAGCATTACACTTGGTAGCGGAGAGTATTTTGTGATGGGAGACAATCGTGACCATAGCTCAGACTCTCGTACTTGGGGCACACTAGACCGTGACGCAATAGTTGGTCGAGCCTTTATCCGTCTTTTACCGCCACAAAGAATCGACTTTATGCCAGGTGAAAACAAAGTTAACGAGTAGCCTTATGGATATTACTGTAAATGATTTTCTAAAACGCGCCATCGCCACCGCTGAACATTTTGGCTTTCGCTCTCAAGCGCACCATAAAGGGCGAGTTGAATGCAGAACCTGCAAAGTCCCAATCTCTCACAGTGCCAAAGTTGACGACCGTCGCTTAGACGGCATACACGGTTTACTAGCCGGAGGTATAAATGCGTACACTACATCAAAGCTTCACGGTCTAGAGGAACCAGTCTTTTACTACAACTTAGAAGAAGTGCCACGCACCGGCGATGCAGCCATTACTTTTCATATCTTTAATGTTGAGAAAAGTATTGCTGAGGCAATACTCATTCAAACAGTGCGTTCACTTTTAAATGAAGTTGGTCAGACCAATCACGTGGTTAAAATAAATTCACTTGGTGATAATGACTCACGTACTCGCTATGCTCGTGAACTCAACACCTTTTTACGTAAGCGCTTAAATGAACTACCACCAGTAGCCCGCGAACTGATGAAAGAACATGTTACCTTGGCTCTGTCTCATATGATTGAGAAGAATCACGAACTTGCCTTGCGTAGTCCTAGCCCACTTGAACACCTAAGCGACACTAGTCGTCGTCACTTTAGAGAGATTGTGGAGTACCTAGATATGAGTGAGACACCATATGAAATTGAACCTAAGCTTCTCGGACACTACCAATGCTTTAATGACGCAATTTTTTCTTTCGAGCTTCAGGATGAACTTGGTAATTCACTAGAAGAGAAAACTCTTCAAGCCCAAGGTGGACGTTATACCTCCTTTTTTGAAAAGCATCTGAAACAAACCGTACCAGCAGTAGGTGCTGTAGTTATACTAAAGGGTAAGCGTCAGCCACGTCGTCTTCCAAAACAGAGTGGACAAAATCCCGCCATACATATAATCCAACTAGGCTTCGCTCCAAAGATTCGATCTCTTCTTTTAATTGATGAATTACGTCGAGAAGGCATATTGGTAAACCAAAACCTCACCAGCGACTCGCTCTCTACTCAGCTCCGTCAGGCCGAAGAGACTGGTGCTAAATACAGCATCATCATTGGTCAAAAAGAGTACGTAGACGGTACTGTCATCTTCCGAGATATGATTGGTAAAAACCAAGAAACCATACCTCAATCAACCCTAGTTTCCAGACTGAAGCGTGTTCACGCCTAACTCCTCGGAACCCTATATAATCCGTCTAGTTCCCAAGGTTGCAAAACGAGGGCCTTATGGTAATATTGCGCCCACGTATGGCAATAAATGTAGAGGTAGAAAAGAATAACAACGAAAGTAGCGCGAACGTGATTCGGCGTTTTCAGAAGCGCGTTCAGAACTCTGGTATCGTTCGTCGTCTACGTGATGAGAGATACCACAAGCGAGTAAAGAGCGATAACGTTCGCCGATTTGCCCGACTCAAGAAACTCACCAAGAAGACCGAATACGAACGTCTATACAAACTAGGCAAGACTCCGGAAACCGGACAACGCCGATAAGCAGAAAGCCACCGTCCTTTGGACGGTGGCTTTTGCTATAATTACAGAATGTCTATCACACTAACCAACACCACTCGCTCCAATCCCAAGCTCCCTTTCCTAGAAATTAAGAATGATGTTTTAGGGAAGGACTATCAACTCTCTGTAGCGCTCGTGGGTGAGACGCGTGCCCGAAGTATCAATAAACGCTCCCGGAATAAAACATATGCACCAAACGTTCTTTCGTTTCCTTTAACTCGCAAGGCTGGCGAACTGTATTTGTGTCCAGTAGTTGCAAACAAAGAAGCTGCAAATTTTGAACATTCCAAAAGAAAACACTTAATATTTTTATACATTCACGGACTACTTCATCTACGCGGACTTGATCACGGTAGAAAAATGGAAGCCCTTGAAGAGTCATATCTGAAAAAATATAGTTAAATCCACAAGTGTGTACAGAGAATGAGTGATATAATCCTCAGATGAATACCGTTAGAAATAGCGGACTTGCCATATGCTTCACTGCAGTTGGTGGTCGAAAATCAATTACCAACCTATTAATTCTGGACTTGGCAGTTTAGTTTGCCCCAGTCCAATTTTTGAAATAATGAAAGAGCAAACAATAGTTGGAATTGATGTTGGTACCTACCAAGTAAAAGTGGTAGTGGCTAAAGTGTCGGCCAAAGATACCGTGGCGCTACCGCAAATAATCGGCACTGGTTTTGCAGAAAGCCGAGGTTTACGAAACGGCTACATTGTAAATCCAGAAGATGCTACCCGCAGTGTGCAAAGTGCACTCTTTCAAGCCGAAAAGAGTGCCGGCTTCCCCATCAAACACGCCTACATCTCGATTAGCTCAGTGGGAGTTGATGAAATATTTTCGCACGGTGAAATCATCACCTCACGCGCTGACTCTGAGGTAACAGACTCAGACATAGAAAAAGTAATGCAGGACAGTGAAGAGCGAGTTGCAGAACATATCCCTAACCGTAAGATACTGCACGATGTGCCCTTAGCCTTCACCTTAGACGGTGACCGCGTCTTAGGGCGACCACGTGGCCTCAGGGGTACCAAGTTGGAAGTAGACGCTCTCTTCGTAAACGTTATTGAACAACATCTTGCTGATATGGTTGCTGTAGTGGAAGCTGCCGGAGTGGTTGTTGAAGATGTTATTACTGCACCTTTAGCTACTAGTTTTGTTGTGCTTTCTAAGGCTCAGAAACGAGCAGGTTGTGTTGTTGCTAACTTGGGTGCTGAGACATTGTCCCTGGCAGTTTACGAAAACAACCTTCCTCTTTCCGTTAAGGTGTTTCCAGTTGGCTCCAATGATATAACCAACGACATTGCACTAGGTCTGAAGATCCCTCTAGAAGAAGCTGAGAAAATAAAGCGCGGTGGCAACAGCCCTTACTCAAAGCGAAAGCTTGATGAGATTATCAACTCTCGTCTAGCGGATATATTCGAGCTTTTAGATATCCATTTAAAAAAGATAAAACGTGACGGGCTTTTGCCAGCAGGAATAATTTTGACAGGCGGAGGTGCCAATCTATCTGGTATCGAAGAAGTTGGTAAAGCAGCACTCAGACTACCTTCCCGTGTGTCAGGTCTCGATCCTAGCACTAATGGCAAACTTAAAGACCCTACCTGGGCAGTAGCTTACGGAATCTGTGTATGGGGAGCGAGTAACCAAAGTGAGTCCACTGGTATCAATATCGCTAAGCAAGCTAAGAATTCTATTGTGCGTTGGTTCAGTCAATTCCTCCCTTAAGAAAGGGATTGGAAGTTGTAAATCTCAACTTTAAACTGAATTCGTCAATCACACGATTTAGAGATGTGTCAATATGATGACATATTTTATTTTGTCTGTATCATAGGGGTTATCAAGGGCGATGCCTTGGAGGTATTAGTTAAACTCTTATTTACTGTTAGTTATGGAAAAAATTAATTCAGACGTAGAATCTTTCGCTCGGATTCGAGTAGTCGGTGTTGGTGGTTCGGGTGGCAATGCGGTCAACCACATGGTTGCATCGAAGATTCGTGGCGTGGAATTTATTGCTATCAACAGCGACTCTCAAGACTTACATCACTCACTGGCCAAGAAAAAGATAAACATCGGAAAGAATCTGACCCGTGGACTTGGTGCAGGTGGTAATCCAGAAATGGGACGACGTGCTGCTGAAGAAACTCGTGAAGAAATCGCCAACTCTCTTAAAGGTTCAGATATGATCTTTATTACCGGTGGTATGGGTGGTGGTACCGGAACCGGCGCTGCACCAATCGTGGCAAAGATTGCTCGTGACAGTGGAGCACTCACTGTTGGTGTAGTTACCAAGCCTTTCTTGTTTGAAGGACAAGAGAGAATGCGTCTAGCCCTTCAAGGTATTGAGGAACTTAAGAAAGAAGTTGATGCACTTATCACAATTCCTAATGACAGATTGCTCGCGATTGTAGATAAGGAAACTACTGTTAAAGGAGCCTTCACGATGTGTGATGATATTTTGAAACATGCTGTGGAAGGACTTTCTGACCTTATCACTATGCCAGGTATCATCAACGTGGACTTCGCCGACATCAGAAGTGTGATGGAAAACGCTGGTTCAGCATTGATGGGTATTGGTACCGCGTCCGGTGACAAGCGTGCTGAAGAAGCAGCTCGCGCAGCTATCAATTCTCCACTCCTTGAAGTTTCAATCAACGGCGCTAAGGGTGTGCTATTTGCCATCGCTGGAGGCGATGACCTAGGAATGCTTGAAATCCAAGAGGCAGCTCGCGTTATCACTGAATCAATCGACCCACACGCAAAGGTTATCTTTGGCGCAATTAAGGATGACAAACTTAAGAAGAATGAAGTAAAGGTAACGGTAATTGCTACCGGCTTCCCTACAGGTCACGAAGAGAGAGAAGCTTCTATGCTTTCTCCGCGACCAGAGAGAGCACCTGAAGAGGTACGTAGTCGTGAATCAGAAGATTCTAGTGTACGAGGTAGAATATTTAACTCTATCAGTTCACCCAAAAGAGAAGAGGAAGATGAAGGACCAATAGAAAACTCGTCTCCTCGTCGAGAAGTTCCTTCATCAAGAGAAACAAAACCAATTGATCCGGTTGATGAAGAAGATGATGACTGGGGCGCCGTACCGGCATTCTTGAGGCGAAGCAAACTCAAGTAATGCCGGAAGGCGACCCAGTCAGTATGATTGGGGCTTGAAAGCGAAAAAACCAGACCTGCGTCTGGTTTTTTCAGACTTTCAAGAGCCGGAGCGTTGTGTTTTGGTGACTTCTTCCTGTCACAAAAACACCGCGAGGCGTGGTCAAGAACATTTAGTAAGAAAACCTGCTTCGCAGGACTGGGTTTTCTTTCTCTCTAAGGTGTCGCCCTCAGGCCACCCTTGTTTTAATTGTTTGCTGACGCAAACAACGATAGTAGATTTCGAATGTAATGAAGAAATATACTTAGTGATTCGTGACCGGTGCCAGCTTTTCAATTAAAAACAGTGCGTGCTTTGTGATACAATTTGTTAGAACCCATCTCACACATAACCGCCAAACAGAGTCATTATCTATATGAGTCTATGTAGACTCATATAGATAATGACTGGCTTGACTGAACTAACACCCAAAATCCGGCTGCAAAATGCTTGCCACTCGTCTACAGAGTTACTATGCTTCCTCGTGTCGCACATTTCTCGCTCGGATTTTGAATGTTACTTCTAGTCATTCTGTGTGAGATGAGTTCTAACGTTTAACCCTAATTGAAACCAACTGTGTACGATTTGATTATTATTGGCGGTGGCCCCGCCGGTGCCTCAGCCGGAGTTTATGCTTCTCGAAAGCAACTCAAGACCCTTCTGATTACTAGTGAATGGGGCGGACAAAGTACTGTTTCTCCTGATATTCAAAACTGGATTGGTACGCCATCAATCTCCGGGGATGCCCTTGCTAAGTCACTTGAAACTCACCTTAAGACGTACGCTGGTGATGTTCTCACTATTAAAGACAAGACCTTTGTTACTTCTCTAGGTAAGGAGGGTGAAAATTTTGTTGTAAAAACAGACAAGGAAGAAACCTTCTCTGCAAAAGCTATTTTGGTAGCCTCAGGCTCAAAGCGTCGAGCTTTAAACTCTCCTGGTGCAGCTGAATTTGAAAACAAAGGTCTCACCTACTGTGCGTCTTGTGATGGACCACTTTTTGCTGGAGCTGATGTTGCGGTCATTGGTGGTGGTAACGCCGGCTTCGAAACAGCTGCACAACTTCTCGCTTATGCTAAGAGTGTCACTCTGATACATAAAAACGATGCTTTCAAGGCTGACCCAATAACCGTTGAGAAAGTAATGAAGGACCCCAAGATGCGAGCTGTACTAAATACTGATGTTGTCGAGGTGGTCGGAGACAAATTTGTTTCAGGTCTCAAACTTAAGAATGACAAAACTGGTGAGGAGAGTGAAATTGCTGTTACTGGTGTTTTTGTAGAGATTGGAATGATTCCAAACACTGAGTTTGTTAAAGGTATTTTGCCACTTGATGACTATAATCGAGTAAAGATTGATCCTTGGACACAGAAGACCGAAGTGCCAGGAGTCTGGGCGGCTGGGGACTGTACTAACATTAAATATCATCAAAATAATATTTCTGCAGGAGACGCAGTACGGGCCCTCGAAGACATCTACGTGACACTTAAGACGACCTAAATATTCACTAAACAAAAGATAGCAAAAGGGCGACCAGTTAAGGTCGCCCTTTTGCTGCACAACGACAGAGCGTTCGGTCTGCATTAGCCAATCATCTGGTAGCCACAGTATGACTGACTTGGACACTTTCATGTCCGCACACCTAATACATTCTCTCACTATCACTACATAGGACAAGGTTGAAAAGTGAGTGAATAACTATGCCTACCTATATTTATTGAGTGGAAAAATAGGGGATAACCAGTGGATAATAAGGAGGATAACCTGTTTAGAAGCGGAAAAAAGTACCTACCATAAAGGCAATAATAGACGCAGTGGCCCCCACCAACACAACCTCTCCAATTGAGCGGGCAAAACCAGTTCCAACAATCTTCCACTTCATCATACCTAGTAGCATTAAGGCCAATATAGTGCCAATGGTTGATACTTGGAACATTTGTACTGAGGTCATATCTTGCAAGAAGATGAATGGCAAGATAGGTATTGCCCCAAAAGCAATAAAAGCTCCAAAAGTGGTGAGGCCAGTCAGTACTGGATTGTCCCCTCGAGGGTCAGACATTTCATATTCATTGGCCATCATAAAATCGAGCCAATAATCTTCATTAGTGCTGTATATATCAGCTAAGGTCTTAGCGTCAGTTTCACTAAAACCTTTAGTGCGCATAAGAGCGATTGTTTCTTCCTTTTCACTCGCTGGATTCATTTGTATCAGAGACCGCTCCTTAGCGCGCAAGATTGCGTACTGATCTTTTTCTGAACGTACGGAAAGAAAATTTCCAAGCCCCATTGAAACCGCATCAGCAAAAAGATTAGCAAGACCAAAGAGTAAAACAACGATAAAAGTAAGTTGTGTGGTGGTATCACTAGAGAGTGCGGCACCAGAAAATCCTGACACTACTGCAAAGGTAGTAACGATTCCGTCGATACCACCGTAAATAACTTCTTTAAAGTATTCTGCAAAGG
The DNA here is from genome assembly GCA_020631995.1 of Candidatus Nomurabacteria bacterium. GTDB lineage: Bacteria > Patescibacteriota > Minisyncoccia > Phycocordibacterales > UBA918 > OLB19. Next base: position 92,863 of record JACKGJ010000001.1, read on the forward strand.
GAGATTTACGGTGCTGAATACCCAAACCTACTCCGTTTCCCCCATTGTTATTTTCATTCATAGGTCCAAATAATAACACGGCTTTATACCTTCCCTAGACACTTTTATTCCACTTTAGTTTCCCTTTTCTCGATGGGGGCAACCGGCCCAACAACACGGACGTCGCATCCCCTTGCGCATTTTATCCAGACCCACACTTAAGCGACGTTTACGAGTCTCTGTCTGCTTAGCTGAGGTAACCCAGCAAATCCACTCGTTACGCGCCAGTGGTGTAATATCGTCCCATAGTGCTCTTGCCTTTGGGTCAGCAGTGAGTACTCTCCGCAAGTCAGTGGGCATATTATGGACAGTTCCACCAGATGGTCCTGTGTTTGTCATTGGATTATTTTAACATTGCTCTGACTCTGTCAAACCCTAGAGCCCTTCTGTATGTTTAAAAAACTGGCATTTTCCGAGGCTTTTGGTAAGATGTGGCCACTTAATACCGATGAGGTTAAGTCAATTGGTCCCATCGTCTAACGGTTAGGACATCAGGTTTTCATCCTGGAAATCGGAGTTCGATTCTCCGTGGGATCACACAGACACACAAGAAAATACTACTTCCGAGGAAGTAGTGTTTTCTTGTGTAGAAACTGAATGGCTTTAGTTTCGGGCCTGTGTGATGACCGGAGTGATGTGAGCCTGCGAACAAGCGAGGTGGGGTCGAGAGTGCTTAGGATTTGAAGAGCGAAGCAATGAATAATTCTTAGTAACTTGTGACCACAGAAACAAAGGGGGCTTACTTACGTGTCATTGTAATTTTTAGGCTACTAGCCAGTCTTGGTTGTGAAGCCACCTAGTGTGGGCTACACTCATAGTATTAACCGTAATCTTATACAACCTATGCAAAACCAGCCAACAATGGAAGAGACAAAGACTATATTCAATGCCACTAGGATTGTCTGGTACATTTTCTATGTACTTGAGGTACTACTCGCCTTCCGCTTTATCTTAAAGCTTTTAGGAGCAAACCCCGGAGCTGGGTTCACAGAACTGATCTATACACTATCTTCTGTACCACTCGCACCTTTCCGTCTAGTATTCGAAACCAATGCAGTCGGCGCAAGTGTGTTTGAGTGGAGCACTCTACTCGCTATGGCAGTGTACTGGGTACTAGTATGGGGAATTATTAAATTAGTCTTAATGGGTCGCACGGTGAATACCCACAAGGCGGAAAACGCTTTAGAAGAACAAGACAGCATTTAATCGTCTATACCTATACTGTATGTTTATTTTTCTAGCACTAGGAGCTCTGATCGGTGCTTTGTCTGTTATCTTTTTCCTCCAAAACACAGAGCCAATTACAGTAATATTTCTCAACTGGCAGTTAGAAGGACTGTTGGGAATTATTTTAGCGTTAGCTTTTGCTGGCGGAGTAATGATGACTGCCCTTTTATCGCTACCAAGTCTCATATCTGATTGGATAGAATCTACTCAACTACGCAGACGAATAAAGTTACTTGAAGATGATTTGGCTGAAGCCAAGAAACGTGAAGAAGGCACTAAATTCGTTGTTCAATCCAACCTAGAAGACAATCAAACTGAGAGCTACAAAGCCTCCAACTAAGCGTCACGCAAACAAAAACCACTAGACACAAAGTCTAGTGGTTTTTGTTTGACTTGAGTACAGCTTATGCAGCTGGAGTCGCGTCTCCTCCTTCAGCCGGAGCTTCAGGAGTCGGTGCAGGTGTCATCATAGGGTCAGCAGCTGGTGCTGGCTCTACTGGAGTATCGTCACCTGCTGGTACTGGGTTATTTGTTGTATCATCCATCATATTGTTTTTGAATTATTAGTCTGACAATGACGTCTTATTATATCAGCATAATGGCTTGATTTCAGGCCATTATGGTGTCCTGACGGGGATAGCTGGATATTTTTAAGAGCTGATACTTAATCTTTGTATATTACAAATCTTGCAATATAGATAAATATATGCTATAATTCAGGCACAGTTACAATAAACAAAAGGCGGGAGGCGCCAATGAAGATAACTGAAAAAAATTTAAACACAGTGGTGGAGCTGGCTCACGGCCCTCATTGGGAAAATGGACTACCATCAGTGCGGGCAAAACTCAGACTGGTGGTAAATTCCTTGATGAAACAGTCCAACAACGATTTTCCGACAGACGGAAAATCGTTACATGCACTTCTGAAAAAGGGGCCAAACACCCGAATCAGAAAGATCTTAAGCGAAGATGAAGTTACAGTGGAGGCTTTCGCTTTCGCGATACGTGACGCTCTCTCCTGAGTATCAAATTTCTTGCAGACAACTAAGTGTTGTCTGCTTTTTTCTTTTCCATATCTCTCACAGTGTTTTCAACATAATTTACAACGTCAGGAAAAGGCACCTTTGCAACCACACTTAATGATCCTGCTCTACTCCAATTACCATCAGTCTGATGAGTCGAAGGATCCGTCCTGACTATGTAGATAAACTTTGGATCCTTCTTCTTAAACAAGTGACGATACTTGGTACTATAATAAGCTCTAGAGAGATCATTATCACGATGATCATTTTCGTATCCTTTTATAATCCACTGACCGCTTTCACTAGGTTTAATATCATGAGGAGAAGTGTGGTAGCCAATACTAAAACCATACTGTTTGCTTGACTGAATAAAATCCTGCATTAGTTGTCCAGCTTCTTTTGCGTCATCCTCTATCTTCTTTTGAAATTCACTAAACTTTCTTTCCCTTAGTTCGTGTGGCAAAGACAAGGTGGCATAGACATCCTTGTCATCATATTCTGACAGAACTGCCCTCATTTCATCGACTTCTTTGTCGTCTAAATATTCACTTAGATTATCAAAAAATTCTTCAACTAATTGCTGTTTCAAATATTGATCAAAGAGATAATCCTTCATCGCTTCCGGGCTCATTTCGCTAGAATTAGGTTCAAGATCAGCAAGTAGAACTTCCCTCTCGGCAAAATTCTCTTTTTTATTAGCATTTCCACCAAAAGATTCAAATTTAGGCATACAGAATGAGTGACCATTAATTAATAACTGAATTCAGCAAAGCTGGGATTATTATACCTCTCCTCTTGAGGCACCGAGTCAATGAGAGATAAGTCTTCTTTAGATAAAGAAAAATCTAGTGATTCAAGGTTTTCCTTCATCCTCTCTACCTTTGTACTTTGTGGCAGTGCAATCATTCCACGACTCACTACCCAATTTAATATTATCTGTGCTGGAGACTTTCTGTACTTTTCTGCCAACTCTACTATCACCGGTTCTGCCATATCCCCTGCTCGAAGTGATGAGTAGCCAGTAACTACAATATTGTTCTTAGTACAATATTCACGCAGAGCAACCTGATTAAAGTGTGGACGAACCTCAACTTGGTTAGTAACAAATTCTATACCTGTAGCTAGGGCGTCTTCGAGATGGTGCTCGGTGAAATTAGAAACGCCAACACTACGTACTTTACCCGTATCCTGACAAGCCTTCATAGCTATTAACGTTTCTTCGATTGGTATACTTTGATTCGGCCAGTGAATCAATAGTAGATCTATGTACTCGGTATTTAGTTCCTGCAAGAATCTATCGACAGCTAGAGCCACCCTCACACCACTCAAGTCCTCATCCCATAACTTGGTTGTTAGAAATAGGTCTGACCGTTCTATACCAGATTCATTAATAGCCTTCCCTACTTCAAGATGATTTCCGTAGCGGTCAGCAGTATCAATGTGTCGGTATCCGACTTCTATTGCCTCTTTGACTGCACGCTCTGCTTCTTCTCCCTGTAGTTGCCAAGTTCCAAAGCCTAAAGCTGGACACTCAACTCCATTTTTAAATTTAATCTTTTTATTCATAGTAAAAAATTGTTATTCTTGCAAAAAGCCTCCTGCTTGGTGTTTCCACAAGCGTGAGTAGACTCCACCATATTGGAGTAATGAATCGTGTGAACCATCCTCCACTATCTTCCCGCCTTCTAGCACAATGATACGGTCCATCTCACGGAGTGTCGACAGACGGTGAGCAATGGCAATAACAGTCTTTCCTTCCATTAGTTTATGAAGGGCCTGCTGAATCGCTACCTCACTCTCGCTATCAAGGGCTGAGGTTGCTTCGTCGAGCACTAATATCGGAGCGTCTTTAAGCATCGCTCTCGCAATAGCAACTCGTTGCTTCTGGCCACCAGAGAGTTTGATGCCACGTTCACCAACCAGTGTATCGTAGCCTTGTGCCAAATCCTTAATAAACTCGTGCGCTTTAGCTAGTCGCGCCACAGCCATTATTTCATTATCGGTAGCGTCTGGTTTTCCATAGGCAATATTTTCTCTAATAGTGCGATGGAATAAGAGTGGTTCTTGTGGCACTACCGCGATATTTTCTCGCAGAGAATCCTGTGTCACTTCGGCAATATTCTGTCCATCGATAAGTATTTCACCACTACTTAAATCATGTTGGCGAAGTAGCAGAGAAACAAAAGTAGTCTTTCCGGCTCCAGAAGGACCAACTAGTCCTACCCGTTGTCCCGCCGGAATAATGAGGTCAAACTCATTAAATACTTTGTTATCTCCGTATTCGAAAGTAACGTTTTTCCAATCTATGGTCGCGGTACTAACTTTAAGGTTTTTTGCATCAGGAATATCGGCAATTTCGTGGTCAACTAAGATTTCTTTGAGACCCTCTTCGATGTTTCCATAGTCTCTTATGAACCTATTTAGAGCCTGGCCGGTAGTGACAAACATATGTCCCACCCGCCCCAATAAAGCCAAGACAAGTACTAGAGTTCCAGCAGTAATTAGTCCCTGAGACAATAATATGTACAGAAGAACTATGACTACCGCAGTCATAATGATTGAAAGTATTGAATTGACTACCATTATCCATTCGCCAAAAAATGATTGTTTAACATCTTTCCTAGCACGGTCAGTAAAAATATCAGACAGTCTTTGTAATTCACTTTTTCTTTGAACAAATTGACGAACTGCTGAGATGTTGGTAATCGTATCAACACCTTCACCTCTAGATTTTGAAGAAGCCTCGGCATAAGTTACCACTAGAGGACGGCGTCTTTTTACAGCGAAAATATTGAAAGCGAGGACCACTATAAACATAGCTAGTAGAATTGAACCTACCCTTACATCAATAGAAAAAAACAAGACCAACGTAACGACCAAACCAATAAACTCAGAAAAAAATGTCCATAGTATCTGGAACATAATTCCAGCAGCACTATCGACCGCATTAGAAATCTTATTGGATAATGCTCCAGCAAAGCGATTACTAAAGTAGACATGGCTATGCTTAGTCATGTATTCAAATAACTCATTGTAGCCATCTTTGTGAAATTTAATAATCCAACCAATAGCTGTAAAGCCACTTAATCTATAAAACAAACTGTTCCCTATATAGGCCAGCAAAAACACACCTCCCCAATGTATAAGAACTTCTTTTTGTTCAACTAAAGTCTGTGCGGATGTGAAAGCATCAACCAATTTGGCAGATACATAAAAAATTAAGATATTCAGTGTCTCAGCCACTAAAACCAGCAAAAAAGAGGCAATTCCAAGAAATTTATATTTACTACCTAAGTACCACAAAAAATACAGTGGTGTATTGGGTATTTTTTGCTCTGACATTAGTAAAATATAGCATAGAGGGCAAGCCTTCGGCCCACTCACCTACGTTCCATCCAATCCTTACTTATGCTAGTATTTTGCCACCGCGCGATTAGCTCAGTGGTAGAGCGCTTCATTGACATTGAAGAGGTCGGAAGTTCAATCCTTCCATCGCGCACAATTTAAAAACAATCCGACAGAGGCCTGTGGCCTCTGTCGGGTTGTTTTTTACCTTATATAGGAACAAAAACCTTTAGCCAATCGCCTTCCTGGCTGCTTCCAAAGCCCCTTCCTTACTCCTCGCCACGAAAAGAAAACCTGCCTTGTGACAAAATACTGCGTCAGACACGTCTGACACTTTCGCTAATTCCTCGTCGCGCAAACCACCCCACTCTGCCGGAAATTTAACTCTGGTTTCGAACGAATCGTGACTCTTACGAACCATTGCCGCTGACCACCTATCTCCTTCTTCACTAGGATAAACTGCCACAAAAACTTCAGGATAATCAATCAGGTGAAAAGTTGAAACGGATTTATCAAAAATTAACACTTGTTTATTAATGGCTTCTGTATAAATCGACTCTACATATTGTTTTTGGGCAATATCACCTTTAGTTTGCAAGATAGCTCTCAAAATAGTATCTCGAGCAAAAGCACAGGCTTCGGTAAATCCGATATCGTCATCAGCAATACTTCCCCAGACTGGACGCCAAAGTGACATTAAATCTTGCAGAGTAATTGGCGCAATATTTTTGTCATTAAGGTCATAGAGAGAGATACCAACATCATTAGCATCTATAGGTAGTACAAAGCGTCTTTCAATATCAGCTGCGGCCTCTGGACTCCCCGCCACCTGTTCACCATAGTGTTTCCAAATCAAACCAAATGCAGCATAAGGAATTCCATTGTCCCGGACTGGGGCGCCATTTTGGTGATGATCAAAACGTTGTTTCTCTGCATCATAAACTCCTCCCACATCGACTACAATGTCACCTGAGGCGATTATTTCCTCATCACGAGTTCGTATTACCTCAACATTTTCGACCCCAAAATGTAGTTGCAGGGTGGCGACTGCAAATATATCGTCAGAATGAAAACTACCACTATGAGTTATGATCTTTTGCATATCGCTTCACTATACAATATATTGGTCACTTATGAAGATTTTATCTATCGAAACCTCCTGCGACGAAACAGCCGTAAGCCTTATCGAGGTCATAGGTGACTTTCCTAATGCTGAGTACAAGATTCTGGGAAACGCTCTGTTCTCGCAAATTGATATTCATCGTGAATACGGTGGTGTATTCCCAGCAGTGGCTAAACGCGAACATGCCAAGACATTGGTCCCTATGCTCAAAAAAACCCTTGATGAAGGATTCTCTGAGACATCCAACAAATCTACAAACTCGACAATACCATCGATTGAAATTATGGCCGAGTTACTTGAGAGAGAGATAGGGTTGTTTGATGAACTTAAAAGTTACTATGAGACTCACAACAAACCCGATATTGACCTGATTGCAGTCACTGCTGGCCCTGGCCTTGAACCTACCCTTTGGGTTGGAGTGAATTTCGCCAAAGCTCTGGCTTTACTCTGGAACATACCTGTTGTCGGAGTGAATCATATGGAGGGTCATGTGCTGTCTTCTGTGTTTGATGGTGAGCACTTAGCAAAACTACAATTCCCTGCGCTGTCACTTTTAATCTCAGGTGGACATACCGAACTAATTAAAATGGACGACTGGTCTAGTTACCAAAAAGTTGGACAGACCCGCGACGACGCTGTTGGAGAAGCCTTTGATAAGGTTGCAAGATTGGTGGGACTCCCATATCCGGGTGGTCCAGAAATAAGTCGCTTAGCGAGCGAAGCTCGAGGCGTCAACTTGTCTTTGTTCCAGAAACTCCCGCGCCCGATGCTCGACTCTAAAGATTTAGATTTCTCTTTCTCAGGTCTTAAGACAGCTGTACGATACGCAGTACAAGACAAAGAACTAACCGGAGATGAGATTCGTTCTGTGGCGAGAGAATTTGAAGACGCTGTCACTGAAGTACTGCTTAAAAAGACTGAGGAAGCAATCAATACATATAATATTAAGTCACTAATCCTTGGTGGCGGTGTATCAGCCAATAGCTACATCCGCAATACCTTCACTGAGTTCTTTAAGCGTGAATATCCAGACCTTACGTTATATCTACCTGACCCTAAACTATCTACCGATAACAGCATAATGATTGCCCTCGCAGGGCACAGAAGAGCCTCTGAGGCGCTAGCACCCAACACTGAGGCTCTTGCTACACTTGTCGCTTCTGGCAACCGCTCACTTTCAGAGGAGTCGAGTCTGTGATAAATTGACTAAGTTATGGAACCCAAAGAAAACGCTATAAATCCAGACTTTTTGAAGCCCTATTCCCCTCAGGACAATGAGAAGAATTTGTATAAAAAGTGGGAGGAATCAGGATACTTCAATCCTGATGTCTGTATTGAGAGAGGAATCACTGCATCTGATGCTGAGACATTCTCTATTGTGCTTCCTCCACCAAACGTGACTGGAGTACTTCATATGGGTCACGCAGCCATGTTGGCCGTTGAGGATCTACTAGTGCGTTACCACCGAATGCTCGGCAAGCGTACCTTGTGGATTCCTGGCACCGACTCAGCAGCCATCGCTACTCAGTCAAAGGTAGAAGGTGAAATCTATAAAAAAGAAAAAAAGACACGACATGATATCGGCCGTGATGAACTCCTTAAAAGAGTAGGAGAATTTGCTGAAGCTAGCAAAGACACAATCATTAGTCAGACCAAGAGTATGGGCTCGAGTTTAGACTGGAGTCGTTATGCATACACACTAGATGAAACGCGGTACAAAGCGGTAATGGAAGCTTTCATGCGGATGTATGATGCCGGACTTATTTACCGTGGTGAGAGGATTGTTAACTGGGACCCAAAGGGACAAACGACCATTTCTGATGATGAGATTGTTCATGAAGAACGTAAAGAGAAATTCTACTACTTAAAGTACGGACCATTCACTATTGGTACATCACGACCCGAGACAAAGTTTGGTGACAAGTATGTAGTGATGCATCCAGACGACGCTCGATATAAGGAGTATGAGCATGGCCAAACGCTTGAACTCGAGTGGATTAATGGACCAATTACCGCCACTGTAATCAAGGATGAGGCAATTGATATGGAGTTTGGTACTGGTGTAATGACAATCACTCCGTGGCATGATGCAACTGACTTTGAGATTGCAGGTCGTCATAACTTAGATAAGGAACAAGTTATTGATGAGCGTGGAATACTACTTCCTATTGCTGGTGAATTTGCAGGTCAACATATTAAGAAGGCGCGTGAAAACATTCTCGAAAAACTTCGCAGTAAAGGTCTACTGGAGAAAGAAGAGGACTATACACACAACGTTTCAACTGCAGAACGTACCGGCGAGGTTATCGAGCCACAAATTAAGGCCCAGTGGTTTATTGCAGTTAACAAGAAAGTTGAGTTCCCTGACGGAAGAGTGATGACCCTTAAGGAGCGTATGCGTGAAGCTGTCGAAGGTGAGGAAATAAAGATAGCGCCAGACCGTTTCAATAAAACCTACTATCACTGGATAGATAACTTACGTGACTGGAACATCTCTCGTCAGATTTGGTTCGGACATCGGGTTCCAGCGTGGTTCACAGGAAACGAAGTAAAAGTACAAATTGAGTCACCGGGAGAAGGTTGGGAGCAAGATCCTGACACACTGGATACTTGGTTCTCTTCTGGGCTTTGGACTTTCTCGACTCTTGGTTGGCCAGAGGAGACAGCAGATTTCAAAACTTACCACCCAACCACTGTCTTAGAGACAGGTTACGACATTTTATTCTTCTGGGTAGCAAGAATGATTTTGATGAGCACTTTCTTAGTAGGTGAGGTTCCTTTCAAGAATGTTTACCTACACGGTATGGTCCGAGATGGAAAAGGACAAAAAATGTCAAAGTCTAAAGGAAATATCATTGATCCTTTGGATATGATTGAAAAGTACGGTGCAGACGCAACTCGCTTATCACTAGTAGTGGGAGCTGCTCCAGGGAATGACGTACCTCTTTCTGAAGATAAGATTCGCGGCTACAAACACTTCGCTAATAAACTCTGGAACATTAGTCGTTTTGTACTTACTAACACAGAGGGGAAAAAAGATATTGATAAGTCTTTACTTTCCCCACGTGACCAGGAAATATTAGATGGATTTTACACTGTCGCTAAAGAAGTAGGTGACGATATTGAAAAATTCGGCTTATACCTTGCAGCCGACAAAGCTTACCATTATGTATGGGATGAACTGGCTGCAAAAATACTCGAGGAATCAAAGCCAATACTAAATGGTGACGATAGTGAAGCAAAACAAGCACGCCAGCAAGTTTTAATTGAGTGTCTAATTGGTTCATTGAAACTCCTACATCCATTTATGCCGTTTGTAACTGAGGCTGTATGGCAGAGACTTCCAGAAGATATGAAGGATACTGAATTCTTGATGGTTGCAAAGTGGCCCACAAAGAACTAACACGTTTTCTGTCCCCACCTACAAGTTCATAACCACGAGTCTAGAACCTATAATGAAAGAGATGGAGTTCATCAATTTCTCCATAGCGATGCTTGGCGGATTATTGCCCGCACTGTTTTGGTTATGGTTTTGGTTAAGAGAGGATAGTAAGAAGCCGGAACCGTCTGGCCTTATTCTGCGTACCTTTGTGGCGGGTATGATTGTCGTGCCCCTAGTGTTACCTCTCCAGAAACTTGCTTTGACTTTATACTCTGGCACCTCATTAATATTAGTCTGGGTAACAATTGAAGAGACTCTTAAGTATGCACTGGCATTAGGAGTTATTCTTTGGCATAAGGCGGTTGATGAACCAATAGACTACATTGTCTATATGATTACCATTGCAATTGGTTTCGCTGCCCTTGAAAACGCACTATTTATTTGGAATCCTCTAGTAGCTGGAGATCTGTCAGGTAGCATTATTACCGGTAACTTCCGTTTCTTAGGAGCAACGCTACTCCATATTCTGGCATCAGGAACTATTGGTGTCTTCTTAGCTTTTGCATACTATCGTAGTGATACGATCAAGCTTTTAGCTGGTACTTTTGGGTTGTTCGTGGCCATTCTATTGCATACTCTCTTTAATCTTTTTATAATGGATGCTAACGGAGAAACAATTCTCAGCATTTTCCTTACTGTTTGGGTACTTGTTATCGCACTGTTTCTCATTTTTGAAAAAGTTAAGCGCATCCGACCGAGTCGCTCTAAATAATTATGAAAAAACCTTCTTTCCTACAAAGACTAACCGGTGTTATACCATCAGATGATTTTGATGACGTATTGGATAATGAGATAGATGATGAAATCGAAGTGGCTGATGATGGTAGGTTTGCTGGTGAGTCCGAGTGGCCAGGCCACAATGAGCCTGAAGCTGAGCAAGAGGGTGAATTGCCAGTTGATATGTATCAAACTCCAGATAGTATCGTTATTCGTGCCCTGGTGGCTGGTGTACTGCCTGACGACCTAGATATCGCTATCACTCGCGATATGGTGACCATCCGTGGCCGTCGTGAGGAAATCCGTGAAGCCCCAGATCAGGATTATTTTCATCACGAGCTGTTCTGGGGTAGCTTTACCCGCACCCTACTCCTCCCTGAAGAAGTTTTAATTGACGAAGCTGCCGCTAAAGAAAAACACGGTCTTTTAGAAATCATTTTGCCTAAGGTTGATAAAGACAGAAGTACCAGACTGAAGGTTAAGAGCGCCACCGTTAAGTAACCACACACAAAGATTAACCGCCGACCCTATGGGTCGGCGGTTTGTTTGTATTGCAACGATAGCATCGGATGATAACAGGTCCTCTCAACCCCACCATCAGTAGAAAGAACACCAACACCAAAGAACTGATCAATAACAATAACGTAACCAAGACTTTCCAGAGCCGAAAGAACTGGTTCGTCAGAAGCTATTAAAGCCTCTATCTGCTTACTTAGGTCCCTATTCACTTAACTTCCTCCCTTAAGTGACTTTTTGTACTTCCTGAAACGAAAATCCGCCTCAGGAGGCGGATTTCGTATTCATACAAAAGCTCCCTCCTAGCGCGGATTTGAATTAGAGGACGATGTGCAGAAACTGCTCCAGGTGGCGATTGTAGTGGTGATTTTCATCACTATAATTATAGTCTCATAATTAAACCTGTCCAGAATGATGATGTGCATTGAAAAATGACGCAAAACCAGTATAATCGTGGAACCGCTTGGGTAGCTCAGTTGGTAGAGCGCTGCCCTGAAGAGGCAGATGTCGGCAGTTCGAGCCTGCCCCCAAGCACAGAATAAAATAACCCTGCCTACGCAGGGTTATTTTATTCTGTGCTTGGGGAGGAAGCCAAAGGCTTGGCTTCCGTGCAGGCTCGAAGCGCCGCAGGATGTTTTTGTGAGCCTGTCCTAGCAAACAAAAACCCGATGCGCCGACCAGGAAAGCGAGCTTATTTTGTAAATGTAATGATACAAAATAACCGCTATTCCGGGTCGAGTCTGCTCAATGATTAAAACTAGATTCCTACTCCCCTCCTAAACCAAAAAAGTTTTCAAACTGTGAATACCCTGGAATCTCTTTTATACTTGCACTAAATTCTCCGTTAGAAAATCCTAGCGCTTCTACATAAGGACCAATGATGTAGTAATAAACGGCAAATGGAAGTCCCACCAATAGAGCGTACCAAATCATCGTCAACCAAAAAGTGGTGGTCTGATAACGACGTAGCTTGTGAAGCATCTGGTTGTTTTCTTCCAGCAAGACGTTCTGTTTTTCTACAGCTTTCTTTAAACTGCTTATATCTGAATCTGGTGGCATACAAGTACTTAATTCTGTAATTGCGCTAATTATAACACCTCTTTTGGGCTAAATATGCTAAAGTATTGCCCACAGTTGCCCTCGTAGCTCAATGGATAGAGCTACCCCGTCCTAAGGGGGAGATGTGGGTTCGATTCCTGCCGAGGGCACAAATTAAAACAAAACAGCGCAGGCTTTCAGGCCTGCGCTGTTTTGTTTTAAACTTAAATCTTAAGTAACTCTTTTATTTTGTCTTCATCAAAGCCCACAATAATATCATCATCAATTTTTATTACCGGCACTCCCATCTGACCTGTCATTTCAATCATCTCAGTGCGCTTGTCCATATCGGACGCTACATCATGTTCGGTAAAAGCGACTTTGTTTTCTGTGAAAAATTCCTTGGCAGCGTGGCAGAAGTGACAAGTGGGCGTGCTATAAATTGTTACATTTGACATAGGCTCACATTTTACCACGGAATAAGATTACGCCAAAAACCTTGATCCTCCACCTCTGTATCTTGCTCTATACGAGCAGTTGGAGTAGGGGTGGCAGTATCACCCATTATCACAACAACCTGCTCCCCTTCCTTCGAAACATCAAAGTGGCGTCTGATTTCTGTCTCTAAACCTTGTTCATTACTTAGGTAATCTACTCTTTCCTCCAATTCCACTCTATGAGCCTTTAGTTGTTCTAATTCCTTCTCAGCGTTGTGTCGTCTATCTCTCACATCCTGCTCAACTACGTATCTATCATAGACAGCAAAAGAGAGTGTAAACGAAGCAATAAAAAGTACTACGATAGTTAATCGTGAACTTATAATGCTTTGCCACCAACTTTTTTTACTGAGTAAACCCATATGCTAGAATACTACCATCGTCAGTTAACGCTTGGATAAAAGCAGATTTTGAAATTTCGAGCGCAAAACAAGCTGGAATCCAAACTTTATCTAGATAAGGCTTGGATGAAGCGAAGTTTTGCAGCCGAAATTTCGAAATGTGTGTCCAATGGCTAATTGACGATGGTATCACATTGTAACATTTTGAGTCAGTCCGATATATGAGTTTTCTATATAATCAAAAAACCAAAAAGGCTATAAAGTGGGTATGGATTGTGATTGCGACTTTGATTGCGATTAGTATGGTGTTTGCCTATTCTGGCGGCCTAGGAATCTAAAAAAGTTAAAACGGGAGAATTTGCATTCGCTTCAGCCAAATCCCTCCTGCACTATAGTTTTCTATGTTTTAGTCGTGACTTGTCCTCCAGCGAAAGCAACTTCATCCCGTTTTATTCTTTTTAGAAAATATTTATCGAAATTAGCACCACTGCCTCGGTTTTTGGCGTAATCTTATTCCTCTTTAATCATTTTCATGAATACTTCTTGAGGTATATGTACTCGGCCACGTTCCAACATCTTCTTCTTACCCTTCTTTTGCTTATCAAGAAGCTTATTCTTACGTGATACGTCACCACCATAAAGCTTTGCGGTAACATCCTTTCGCATCGCCGAAAGGGTCTTAGAGGCAATAAAGCGTCCCAGAGCCTTTGTTTGAATTTTTGTAACAAATTGTTGCTTAGGAAGAGTGTTATATAGTTTATCTACTAATACTCTGGCATCGGCTTCAATTCTCCTAGTGCCAACCACTCGTGAGAAAGCTGGAACAATCTCCTCAGCTACGAATACATCAAGTCGAGCCACATCTGCGGGACGCATCTCGGCAATTTCGTAAGAAAGTGAAGCGTAACCACTGGAGGTATTCTTTAACTTATCAAAGAAACCACGCATCAATTCACGAAGAGGCATTTCGATAGTGAGGAGAGTGCGGCCATCACCGAAGATTTCTGTGTCAATAAGACTAGACTCATGGTCGTAGAGAAGGTTCATTATGTTTCCGATATAGTCAGAAGGGGTAATGATTTGTCCCAATATCCAAGGTTCACGTACCGTAACACTAGCTCCAAAGTCAGGGAAGCGTGATGCTGCATATATACTCTCTATCCTTCCGTCGTTATAAGTAATTTCATAAGCAATGGATGGTGAGGTAATAATGATTTCAATATTAAATTCGCGACGCAGTCGCTCGGTCACAATCTCTAAGTGAAGCATACCTAAGAAACCACAACGAAAACCTCGTCCCAACACTCCAGACGATTCTTCTTCGTATGATAGTGATGAATCAGACAGACGTAGTCTATCTAGTGCTTGGCGCAAAATAGTGAAGTCATCTTGGCTGTCTGGGAAAATACTGGCCCAAACAACCGGTTGTACTTCCTTGTAACCTGGCAGTTCCTCTGCCGGACTTTTTTCATTTATAATCGTGTCGCCCACGTTTGCTATACCAGCCTCTTTAATACCAGTCACAATGTAGCCAATTTCACCAGACTCTAAAGTAGCAGTCGGTATCTCTTGTGGAGAAAGGATTCCAACCTCTAACGCTGGGAAGCTTCGCTTCCCAGCCAAAAATCGTAACGTATCTCCTTTCTTAAAACTTCCATCGAACACTCTTAAATAAATAATTATTCCGCGATGATTTGAGTATTGAAAGTCAAAAACCAACCCACGTGGCTTTTCGTTCACCGACGACAGAGGTGGTGGTATACGGTCACAGATTAAATCAAGCAACTCTCGCACTCCCTCCCCCGTCTTACCGGACACTTTCACTATTTCACTCTCGTCACAGTCAATTAACTTTCGTAGCTCTTCTCCCACCTCCTTTATTCTGGAGTGTGGCGCATCAATTTTGGTGAGAACCGGAATAATCACCAGGCCAAGATCTTTGGCCATCTGGAGAGTACTTAGTGTCTGTGCCTGCACACCCTGAGTAGAATCCACAAGCAGTAGCACGCCCTCAATCGCACGTAATGCTCTTGAGACCTCATAGGAGAAGTCAATGTGACCTGGTGTATCAATAAGGTTTAGGATGTAGTCTTTGCCACCAAATTTGTGCTTCATACGGACCGGCTGCATTTTGATAGTGATGCCCCGTTCCCGCTCCAAATCCATCGAGTCGAGCACCTGATCCTTCATTTTGCGAGCTTCCACAGTAGAAGTAACCTCAAGCATACGATCAGCTAGAGTCGACTTTCCGTGGTCGATATGCGCGATAATCCCAAAGTTTCTAATCTCCATTGTTGGCCTACTCTAGCACATCAGTTTACAGTTACCAGTTTTAGTTTCTAGTGACAACAGACTTTTTTCAAAAGTAGATGCAGATGTGCTGGTTGGAAGAATTTTGAGAGGAAGCCTTAGTTAACCTAAGGTGACTGAGCAAAATTCTGAAACCAGTGCAGATGTGCTAATTTTGAAAGAAAGGCTTATATAATCTCCTCCTGTGGGGCTACCACGTCAGTCTTAAGAAGCTTCTTTTGGAATGATATATAAACCTCGTGAAGTTCTGGACTTTTAAACCAAGCATAAGTAATAACAGTACCAAACACTCCAGCACAGCCAGCCAAAAATCCTTGAATAAGGATACCCACGAAACGGGCTTGATCAACCCCCTCTACAATGAAATTAAGAGTTACGTAGGCAAAGAGTCCTCCAACTGTAGCGGCGCAAAACGCATATATAAGTGACCGTCCAATCCACCTCATTGGTATTGAAAAGGCGCGTGACATAACAAACAGCAGAACTAACGACTGCAAGATGACTGCTAAGGTGTATCCGAAGGCGATAGCTAACACTTCTGAGCCAGTCACCCCTTCAAGTCTCATAAAGGCAGAGACCACCGTATGGATACTAGTTTCAGCTAGATAGAAAGATAAGAAACCGTAAGCTGAGGCGATAGCTAAGAGTGAACCAAGAAAAGTGACTACGAAAGGTACCAGAGTTTTGCCCCCAGCATAGAAAGCTCGTATCACTACTAAGTTAATGGCCTGAGCAAGAAGTGATATGACTAGAAGTGCCAAAACTGCCGCAGTGAGCCGTGTGTCGGCCCAGTCGAAAGCACCACTACCAAGCACTACACGCACTATCTGTGCACGCAAAACAACAATGAGTGCAATAGCTGGAACTGACCAAAAGACAATATGCCGGAGTGAGGTTGTTATATGCAGAGAGAATTCTGCACGCATTTGCTTACCATAAAGTTCAGCCAACATTGGAAAAGCAGCTACCGAATAAGACACCCCAATGATAGCAAGTGGTACAGATTGAAGGTTGTACGCAAACTGGAATATAGCTACCGACCCCACCGTCATCGCACTCGCTAGCCCCACCAAGAACAACAGTACGATTTGTTGCATCGAGAGGGTAAGAGCTCGCGGGATTGATAGAGTCAGGATTCTGCCAATTTCCTGCCAATTGAACTTGAAGGCTAGACCAATAGATAACTCACTCCGTCTAACAAACGGCCACTGCACAATGAGATGAAGAAAAGCACCTAATACAACACCAAGTCCAAGTCCAAGAAGTCCGAAGAGTGGATAAAGGAAAAGAATACCGATGATAATACCGAAGTTGTATGTGAGTGGTGAGATGGCATAGAGCACAAATCTGTGACCGAGCTGAGTCACCACTCCGAAGAGGCTTGAGATACCAAGCAGAAATGGTTGAAGGAGTAGTAGTTGGGAAAGCAGGACAAGAGACCCAGTATCCTCAATACCTGGAAACAACTTTGGTACAAAGTATGGAGCCGAAAAGAATGCTAATATCCCAAACAACGAGTAGGCTAAAAGAAACAAGGTAAAGACTTGAGATAAGAGGTGACTCCCCTCTTTTCCCGCTCGAGTTACAAACGGTATCAAGACATAGACCGACAAGGTCGATGCGAACAGTACAAACAGTAAGTCTGGTAAACGGAAAGCTGCGTAATAAATATCGAGCTCGGCACCAGCACCAAACTGATGAGCTAAGAGACGATCGCGCAGTAATGCCAGGAGCTGTGAACCGATGGCGAACATCGCCAACACGTACGCAGCCTGATGTAGGCCACGTACCTCTTGATACATTAGAGCAAAGACTCGCCGTACCATAAGCAACTATTGGTCCGTTTCGTTAATTTCAGTTGCAGTGTTATCAGATGGTACCGGATTTGGTGAAGTGACCAAACCGCTTTGAAGATCACTTTCAGTCACTGGACCGTCTTCTGGGTCACGCTCGGGCACAACTTCACCTTCGGTTAGAGATTGTGAGAGTGAACCATTTTCTCGTAACTGTGTAATTAGATCATCAACAACGGTATTTGATTCATTTAACCCACGAACCACCATCAACTGCTCAATTGCCGCTTCAACCTTACCTTGCTCAGCATAACCAAGAGCTAAGAAATATCGTGCATTCGCATATTGTGGATCTAGTAGCACTGCCTGTTCAAAAGCAGTAACTGCCTCATTTAGTTGATTGTTGGAAGCTAATAAAACTCCTAATTGATATCGGCGTGCAGGATTTTGTGGTTCTAATTGAGCAATACCATTCACAATAACAATCGCTCGCTCAACATTTCCATCATTAATATCAAGCTGAGCTAGGAAGAACAGTGCCTCAGTGAAGTTACCTTTCTTGCGTACTGCCTCTTCTGCACCAACTCGAGCCAAGGCTGTATCACCAGAAGATATTGCTAAATCAGCTTCTAACAAATCAAGAATCGGATTTTGAGGGTCATATGTTTTTGCTGTAGCAAATGACTCACGCGCCCTATCTCCCGCACCCTCAAGACCAATCAGTGATAAGACCGAGTAAACTTGTCCAGCTAATTGATGATTGAAAGGATCAGTCGGGTCAAGTGTGATAGCTGTGTTGGCAGCTTCGATTGCTCTAGATGCTGATTCCTGGAAGATTTGTTGTTCAGTAGCACTTGGTTCGGAGACACCAAGGATCGTGCGCATTCTGGATAGGTTGTGGAAAGCAATCTGTTGAGCAAAAACATCATTAGCAGAGATATTAAATGCCCCTACGATCTTATCGTTCAGAGAATCTACAGTATCCCCTTCTGCAACCGTACCCATTGCATGATTAAACTTATATACTGCCAGCATCTCAGTAGCTCCTGCGTAAGCGACATAACCAGTAGCAGAAACTGCACTAACTGCTAACACAATAAGAACGATGCCGTAAGCTTTTCCTTTGGAAGCATTAATAACAATCGAGCGGACTGGCATTAATCTGAGGTAGGAAGCCAAGAAAATACCTGTGGTAATAGCACCAAGCAATAAAATACTTGGTGGTGGAACATATACCAGACTCATTACTAATAGATACACACTAGAAGTTAATGACGATAGACCAATGAAGTGCCAGAATTGATCAGTTGTCGGAGCTCTCATAACGAAGCGAGAACCACTCCAAATTAGTCCTCCTATAAATATTAAGTAGGCAATAACACCAGCCAAACCAGTACCGATTATTGATGTTGCAACATAACTAAAGCCGGAATCAAATGGGGTGTTCCAAAATATAGTTTGGTTAATAGCTTGGTCCTTATGAACTCGCCACACATCTACAAAACGATTGGGACCGGCGCCTAGGAGTAAATTATCTTCATACACAGCGCGGGTAATATCCACCGTCGCACTCATTGATGGTCTTACTTCAAGGAAGGATATATTCAACTTTTCACCAATCATTGCTCCTAGAGTATTCCCACCCAAAATGAATATAACTGCCATTACAAAGATCACAACAGCAGAAATTAATATATCGAATGAATCCTTTTGATCGTCACGTCCATCCTTTTTCCAGATATGGCGCACCAGGTGATACAAACCGATTACTCCACTAACGATCGCCAAGACCCACCAAGCTGGTACGAAATTTATAACTGCAAGCATCAAGAGAGACAAAACCATCACACCCATTGCAATATTGCGTCCAGTGCGACTAAGTGGCAGTTGTTGAAGAGCCATTAAAACCAAAAGTACAATTAGTCCATACAAGATAGCTAAACCATTCCAACTACCTACTAGCGAAGATGTTGGACTATTGAATACAGAAAATGACAACACTTCTGGGCCAAATATGATTCTAATGATATGAAAGAGTGATAACACGATCGCAGAAAAAATCAGTACGCCATACAAGCGAATCACCATTTGCTTACTATGATGAAACGAAGCAGTCACCGTTACTATCAATGCAACCAAGAAAGCGAAGTAAGCAGTGTAACTATCAAGTCCGTTCCCAAAAAGGGCGTCTCGAGTATCACCAGAAAGTAAGGCTGAAACGAAGGTTACAACTGCAATACTCCATACACCTAATAAAATTGGAGAGAAACGCAAATTTAGACTACCTTCACGCAACATTGCCATCACGATGAACAACATTGCTAACACAACAGCTAAAGTAATCAACAATACTTTACCTCCAGAAAAAGGAACAAAAGTTGAGGGGATAAATAAGATTGGTAATAGTCCCCCAACAGCTACCAAAATAACCTGAGCAATAGCGAGTAATTTTTCAGCTAACTTATCCTTGGTGGAAGTGGCAGAAGCAGGGTGAAACATTGGTAAATCCATAAACGTTGTAGGTAAACTAAATTATTAAACTTTAATAAGCTAATTTTAACACAACACAAAACCCCCTTGCGGGGGTTTTGGTGTTCATAAGCCGGATTCTGTGCCGTCACAGGCAAGCCTGTGACGGCGATGGTCATATACCTGGGATGAATGTTGCCATCCACCTCTTGCGGCTCTCAACTCTAGAAACAAAAGCATCTAGAGAAGCACGGCCTTGCATACGGGTAGGAATTTTGCCGTTTCACCTGACTGTTTCCAGCCAACTAACCCTTACGGGTCTCTTTGCCTCTCAGCGCAGACGTCTCTGCTCGCATCCCTCTCAAGTACAACACATAAATGCTATGCGCTTGAGCGACGGGTGTTACCCGCTACCTGTTTACGACCGAAGTCGTGTATGTCCGGACTTTCCTCCCCCCATCACTTTTAAGTATGTTACAAAAACCTACGCAAAAGTGATGGGGGGCGACCATCGAACTTTAATATTATACAATTGTTTTTAATTTAACGCAAATCTGACGGCAACTTATTTTCTGGAATAGTAACCTTATCACCCACATTTATATTGAAAGTGGAGGTAAAGAAAGCATTCACCTCCACCACAAAGCGTGCAGGCACAGGAGAATAATACGTAGCGGGGTATGATTCAGGCCGCACATTTCTTTCTATATGGACTATTTTCTGGTTGTTATTTATCCAAATAATATCTAGTGAGATTAATGTGTCTTTCATCCAAAATCCGTGTCTCCCCTCCTTTTCAAAGACAAAAAGCATACCTTCGTTTTCAGGTAGCGCACTCACTCCAGACAGTCCCTTCTCTCGTTCTTCTGGTGTAACTACTGTAGTTACCAGAACTGGCACATCACGTAAAAAGACTGATGACTTTTGTACTCCATATAAATAATTAAGCACAGGACCACTGTAGTTTTGGTGCAAAAAAAACACGACACCAAAAATTGTCAGGATAATGATCACATCTATTAAAATGCGGAGAATGGAAGACACGAGTTCATACTAGCACTTTCAAGTCATTCAAATGTGTGACGCTTGAAATATTTGGGGATATATGGTATGGTGTGCGCAAGCTTTTGATACTTGTGTGGTGTGAGAAAGCTTACAGTGCTTTCGCAAGACCTTTTGAGATATTTTGTAATTCCGAGCTTGTCGAGGAAGAAACAAAATATACAAAAGGTGTACCGCATCCGTAGGATGAGGAAGCCTGGGAGGCTTTCGCAAGACCTTGCCTGACAATTTATGAGGCGTATAAGCCTCTATCAATAAATGTCGATAAGGTGTACAGCGACTGTAAGTCGCAACTACCTCAAGTTTCACCTAATATTACTATCCGCACACCCCTACAGCTACTTTACATACTATTAGAAGAGCGCTTGACGGCGCGATGAAAAGTGACGAGGGTAAACAAGGAGCGCAAGATGCGCTTCTAAAATTAAAATAATGCAAACAAAATATTCCCGACCAGCCAGAAGTGGCGGTCGCCGTCCGTTTTCGGGTGGTGGCGCAACACGTTCAAGTGGAGGAGCATCACGACGTTTTTCAAGTGGAGGACGCTCTCAAGGTGGTTCTCGTTATCCATCTCGCGGTGGAGGTGGTGGAGGTGGACGTCGTAAGACCCCAACCTTTGACCCATCAAAATTTATAAATACTAATCCCCAGTCAGAAACTGAGGAAGTATACGAAGCAAAGAACCGTTTTTCCACTTTTGGTTTAAACGACCGCTTTGCTCGTGCCATCGTTGCCAACGGACTAGAAATACCTTCTCCAATTCAGGACCAGGTTATTCCACTTATTCTTGATGGTCACGATGTTATCGGACTAGCTGAAACTGGTACTGGTAAGACTGCTGCTTTCTTGGTTCCTTTGATTGAAAAGACTCTGCGTGATTATTCACGTCAGACTCTAATTTTAGCTCCAACTCGTGAACTTGCTATCCAGATTGAAGCTGAGCTTCGTAAGTTGGCTAGTAAAGAACGTATCTACTCAACAGTATGTGTTGGTGGTACCAGTATGCACCCACAAGTGCGCGCACTTCGTCGAAAAAACCATTTCGTTATCGGTACTCCAGGGCGTGTCTTGGACCTAATCGAAAGAGGTTATATTAAGACCGAGAGCTTCAGTGCTGTCGTTCTTGATGAAGCTGACCGTATGCTTGATATGGGATTCATTACCGACATTCGTGAAATCTTAAAATCAATTCCAAAAGAACGTGACACCCTCTTCTTCTCTGCCACCATCACTGATGATGCTAAGAAGTTGGTTAACGACTTTATGAAGGACCCGAAGACTGTTTCAGTAAAGAAAAAGGATGTTATCAATAGCATCAAGCAAGATGTGGTCACTCACGGACATCATAATAAGTTCGAAACACTAGCTAACCTTTTGAAACAACCAGAATTTGCTCGTGTAATTATCTTCGGAGCAATGAAACACAGTGTTGAAAAGCTGGCTAATGAACTTACTGCCGCTGGAATCAAATCAGAATCGATTCACGGC
Organism: Candidatus Nomurabacteria bacterium; assembly: GCA_020631995.1. Taxonomy (GTDB): domain Bacteria; phylum Patescibacteriota; class Minisyncoccia; order Phycocordibacterales; family UBA918; genus OLB19. The sequence continues at coordinate 115,292 of JACKGJ010000001.1, forward strand.
AACAAGAGCCATCCACAACGACAACGTGCTTTAACCTCTTTCAAGAGTGGTCGGGTACAAGTATTGGTAGCGACAGACGTAGCTGCTCGTGGTATCCACGTCGACAACGTCACTCACGTTATAAACTACGATTTACCTAATACTTTTGAAGATTACGTACACCGTATCGGTCGTACTGGTCGTGGCTCTAAGCGAGGTATCGCTCTCACTTTCGTAGCCGGTTAAACGACTATAGACTGAAGAACAACAAAAACCGACAGCATAGCTGTTGGTTTTTGTTTTACCTTACAAACATACGCCATCAGCCCATAGACCACGCTCCCCTTCCTTAGCTTTCTTCTCTGCTTCCATAAACTCAGCTTGATACTGATACGGTAGGTTGTAGGTATATTCATAAGCAAAACCTTGGCGGATAAGTTCTAGGTTTATAAAGTAACCATCAGCTCTAAGAACGTAGCCAAGCATTCGTCCATATTTATCACGTGTACCTTCCTGAGAATCTATCTCTATATAGACATTCTCGCCTTGAAGCCACGCGCGAGTTTGATCCGAGGCCTCCTTTCCAAAACATTGTACTGGCTTTGAAGGATGAACGGTTTCAGGAGTATCGATTCCAATCAATCTCACGGTTTCATTTACACCGTCTTTCTCAATAACTATGGTATCTCCATCGATGACTCGAACAACAGGATAAAGTACTCGCTCTCCAACAATTGCATCAGCCACAGAGGCTGATTGTGTTTTTGTAATCTGTTTTTGGTCTTCAAATAATGAATCCATTATTTCCTCCTCTTCTACATTTTCTTCCAGAATAATCTCTGCACTCTTTTCTAATAGTTCCTCTGCCTCCCGTGGACTCAAAAGTCCCGCAATGAGGGTAATAGTGAAGATTATACTTAGTACAGCAGAGATGCCTTTGATTTTCATTGGGCCATTATACAAAGACCGGCGGTGATAAACCGTCGGTCTTTGTATAACATAACTACAATATTTACTATTTCTCTAGCTTCACACTAAGCTCCAGTGTCACGATGTCACCAATAATATTATCGGTAATTGTTTCCGCGACAGAAGCAGAACCTTGGCTAATACCCCACTTAGTTCTATCAATTTCAAGGTTAGCAGTAGCCCAGACTTCATTATTTTCGTTTACCACTACCTTCATTGGGAACTGCACCTCGTTAGTCTGACCCTTCAGAGTCAAGTTACCAGTTGCGGTGTAATCAGAGTGGTCAGGGCTTGGTAAGACCTTAGGAGTAACGTCAGTAATGGTGAACGTTGCAGTACTGTGTGTATCAGCATCAAAGAACCGCTCACCTTTCAAGTGTGCTTCTAAGGCACTTTCTTGCCCAGCCTTACCACCACCCAGTGATGTTATCTTGAGAGAATTAATATCGACAACAAATTCTCCAGTTAAACTCGAGTCTTCTAGGGTTATCTGTCCGCTCTGGATAGAAAAATTGCCTCGATGTACATAACCAGCAATAGCTGGTTTACCAGCTGCGAAATTAATGACCGAGCTTTCACTATCTACCTCATAACGTCCGGGCTCCATCGTAGCAGTCGAAGAATTTGGTATCTCTGAAAGTGTCTCCATCTCAGTCTCATTTTGAGCACTAAACTCGTTTGGGGCGTCCGATGAACGTGACATAAGCCAATAACCTGCTGACGCAGCCACCAATATCACTACTAAAATCAATACTGTTTTATTCATATGTTTTCAATTAAATCTTAATTACGTACTAACTAATTAGACAAATGCCCAACTAGCTTGACCAACTGTCCTAGTTCATACGATTTCTTGATCTGTATTATTTCGCCAAAAATCGGTGCATCACCCTAAGCAGATAGGCTACGATAAATATGGCAGAAATATATCCTATTAAATAGGTTGTGAAATCATATGGCAAACGACCAGCTAGACCTAGCAGTGTAGCACCCCACCACGAAGTGAAGGATACACTAGCTCCCAACCAAAGTGGTACCCAACGCTTAGTTAAAGCCACTGCATTTACGATGATAGCAACAAACATCAGGTCCTTGATCCAAATCTTTTCACTGGACCAAATGAAATTATTCCCTTGACTTAAGTGATACCAAAACATCGCAATGACTGACACGAGCATTATCGCCATACCAACTCGTATCATCGTATAATTCACATGCATCAGTGCACGTTCATCGTCGCTAACTTTTTTATCTTTAAGAGCTCGGGTGATTTGAAATTCTGCAATAGTAGCCCCTCCAGTTCCCAATATAGTTGCAACAACGTGCGACGCAACAATGATTTGATATATATCCATATCGTTTGATTATATCAGCCTAACTATTGTAGATAGTTAATAACTACAATAATGTTTACGGATAGTTCTTATACACCATCAGTTATTTGCAGTGCGATATTGGTGTTATGCTATATGTATAAACGTGCGTCAAGGCTGGAAGTACGTTTTTAATAATTAATAACCTTAATCGGTTACAAATAAATTATGAACAAACTTAACATTATGGACTGGGTGGCACTTACCCTCGTAATTGTCGGTGGCCTCAATTGGGGATTAGTAGGGGCGTTCAGTTTTAATCTTGTAGAGACAATATTTGGTGGTATGTCTGCAGTATCACAAATTATCTACATCCTCGTAGGAGTGTCAGCTATCTACGTAGCTGCAATATCAATGAAACTTTCCAAACAATAGGCTAGTTTCTGATAAAAGAAAAAGCCCTGATAATCAGGGCTTTTTCTTTTCATTTAAAACCAAGCTTTTGCAATAAGGTAAATGACGCTAGAAACAGTTCCACAAAGCAATGTTCCCCAAATCATATCAACTACAACAAAGTGCACTGTCCAATCAGATAGGGTGGCGAGATTAGTTAGGTCATACAAACCATATCCAATAAGACCAAATAATGCACCGTATAGGAATGCTGTACCTAGACCTAAGGTATGCGGGTATACCAACACACTCACACCAACGCCCATCAATAAGTATGCCAACAAAGCCGGTAAGTAGCGCACATTCCAATCGCCTTCGGGAGTCAGACGTGCGATTGAACCAATCTCTGACTTAAAGAAGTTTCCAGCAAAATAAAACCAGATGAAATCTAGGATAATAAAAAGTACCGCCCCCACAATAGTTAATATAACAATTTGCATAGTTTTTTAATTAAAGTTTTTCAATTTCTCTTAAATCTTTATCAGGAATATAAAGCACAGCTACTCCGACTAAAATACCTAATATTGCTGTCCAGAAGTGATGTCCACCAAACAGCCAAATATCCACAGCGTCTAAAACATACCAGATTCCTCGCCAAATCAGCACTAGACCAAGGACAATAGAAAGGTTGCGAGTAAAGTACCCAATTGGTTTTTGAATCTGCTTCATCCCAAAATTATAGCACCAGTGCACATACACCCGCTTATTTTGATGCTCCTAGGCGTGATTACCGGCAATGTAGCCAGTTGTCCAACATAGCTGCAGTGAAAACCCGCCAGACGGACGTTTGATGTTGAGTAAATCACCAACAATAAATATGTTTGGTGAACGCAGTGAACGAAAGGTACGCATATCCATTTCTGTTAGAGGTACACCACCGTCGGCTACCACCGCTTTATCATAACCCATAAGCCCTGAGATATTAACCGGAAGTGTTTTAAACGTATCAATCAGTGACCGCCTTTCTTCTCGCGTAATGCTATGAACTTTCTTCTCAGGGTCGATACTTGGAACCAGTGCCAATAGTCCGTCCGCTGTACCAGGTGGCAAAAGCTCGCGTATTACGTTTTTAAGCAGTTTATTTTTATAATCTTCAAAATAGTCAACTAACATTTTGTCCGACTCACCAACATCAAGTTTAGGAAAAAGGTCAATGCGCGCCGTGACAGGACCAGTATGAAGTAAGTCGGAGACCGCTCCGGCAGAGTTCAAAATAGTTGGGCCTGATAAACCGAAGTGAGTTAAAAGAATGTCACCACTACTAGCAAAACATTTTTTATTGCCCTGATAAAAAGTGATCTTGGTAGCAGTGAGAGTTTTCCCCATCAAAGTACGTATCCAAGCATCCCGAGCCTTCAGGGGAACAATCGTGGGTGTTGGTTCTTTTACTGTATGTCCAAGTTCACGAAGCCAAGCGAAACCATCTCCGGTCGAACCAGTCTCCGGATGCGACACTCCTCCACTGGCAAATATATAAGAGTCAGCCGTGTATTCCCCGCCACTTGCAACAACACTCTTTATCAAACCGTCAGCAACGAGGATCTGTCTAACTGGTGTACCAAGTCTTAAATCAACATTTTCATTTGCTACGTATTCAGTAAGGGTAGACACCACATCAGGAGCCTTCTCACTCTTAGGGAAGACCCGCTTACGCTCCTCAACTTTAAGTGGCAACTTCCTAGACTCAAAAAATTTAAAAGTTTCTTTCACCCCAAACTCAGAAAAGGCAGAATACAAAAACTGTTCTGACGAACCATAGTTTGAAAGCAGTACCTTGAGGTCCTCCTCGGCATTAGTGATGTTACAGCGCCCCCCTCCTGAAATACTGAGCTTCTTTCCGACTTTTTTATTCTTCTCAAAAAGTAGTACCTTGCGTCCACGCTCAGCCGCACGACCAGCCGCCATCAGGCCAGCCGCCCCTCCTCCTATTACAATGACATCAAAATGATGAGTGTTATCCATAAAGCTGGAACTATAGCTTAATTTATGGATTTAGTCTCACCCAATCAAATCTAAGCTTTATAGCAGTCCTTCGAGACTAGCAGTATAACTTCTAATGAAAGCTGGAATGATAAACAATAGTGCAATAAGTGGTAGTACCACCATTGCAATAGTTACCCACATAGTTATTTGAAAGTAGCGTCGAGTTTTTTCAACTGATACATACACTGCATCAATTTTCGTTTCGAGCTCTGAAAGCTTACTTTGAATATTTGGTTCCATATACTTAAGTATAGCAAGCTTCACAGACACCTATCTGCTTTATTAGCTCCATATTTTATTAAAATGAGTTTGTCTTCTTTCTTCCAGCTTTTAATTTCAGCTTCACGTTTTAAAGCCAGGGAACGACTTGAGTGTTCCTCTGTATAGACGAACTTAACCACCTTCCTCGCACGAGTATAGTGGCCTCCTTTTCCATTTTTATGTGCCTCAAAACGACGCTCGAGATTATTAGTAATGCCGGTATATAAGGACCCATCACCGCACAGAAGAATATATACAAAATACACAGCCTTATTTGGCGTGAGATTAATGAGGAGCTTTTTTTAGTGGTTGCCACGATTCTTTCCTCCTCGCTCCATTCGAGACGCTACTCGACGTGGCTCCTGTTGAATATCAGAATGCTTAGTTGAACGAACCTCACTGGAATCTTGATGCTTTTTGCTCATAATTTTATTTTATTCAATTTAATTATAGCAGAATTTTAAACTGAAGATTTTCCTTTTGTTAAATATAATTTTCAAACTCCTCGACAACCTCCTCCAAAATTTCTCTCTCTACATCATCAATACGTCCCTTATGCAGTTTTGCTAGTACGGTATGGATTTCCTCGGGACGGTATCCTTTATCTTTAAGTCGCAGAGCTTCTTTGAGCACCAAGTTATCCATTGGGGTGCTGTCCTTAAGGGCAGTGGTAAACATTTTTGCGAAAGGGTGGGTCATGTTATGAATGTTTACCTCTTTATTTTGCTGCCGGACCAGGGCTCGAACCTGGATACCATGGACCAAAACCATGTGTCCTACCATTAGACGATCCGGCAATATGGTTCGGCTACTTTAGCACATTAGTGAAGTTTTTTCATTTTTCAGCAGTTTGAGTATTTTGTAAAATTGAGTATGATTGTTTAGACATAGTTCCTATCACCACATACCCGGGAGAGTTCAATGAATGACGTCGTCAGACTTTTACTTCAAATTGAAAAACTTCCTGAAGCATCTTTCAAACCTGGTGCTTCACCCTCTTCAAGAACAAAAGAGCTTTCACTACTCGACACCCTGTTACCTGTCCTGACCATGTCTGATGTGCCGGCAGTGGCTCGTAAATGCATAAGAAAACCTGAGAGTTTGAGTATGCATTACCAGCTTCGCAATAACGGCCATCACAACGTGTTCATAACCTATAACAGAAATACTCAGGAAGTGTCTATGACAGTGAACGGACAAACAATATCACCATCACCTAGCTCGACAGATGACCTGATGCTTATCCTTAAGCAGTTACTTGAGGGGAAAGGACCATAAAGGCCGGCGCAAAGATTTGCGCCGGCCTAAATTACCCTTATTTTTAGAAACCTTTAAACTCTAAGGTACCGTGATACTGCGAGCGCACTAGATATAAGTCCCATCACAATACCGGAACCGGCAATCACTAGGAAAATATACCCGAAGTTACTAATAAAGTAGCTTAGGATATTAAATTGGAAGAAACTTTCTGTACCAGGCCCAAGCCAGATTAGGATTGGGTACATAATTATTAGTGAAACCACACCAGATACTAAACCGTAAAGAATACCTTGAAGCATAAAAGGACCACGAATGAAGGTGTTAGACGCCCCTACCAAACGCATCACTGAAATTTCCTCACGAGAGGTGTAGATGGCAAGGCGGATAGTGTTAAAGGTAATAGCAACTGATGCAACGATAAGTACCAACATCGCTATGATACTAGCTCTCTCTACCACATTAATAATAGAAGAGAGCTTCTCAATCGCCTCGCGGTTTTTAACAAAGTTCACTCGGTCGATAACAGGTGATTGTGGTGATTCAGCAGACTGCTGTTCATCTAAAAAGAGGGCGATGCCTTCATACTGTCCAGTATTGTTAGCACGAATAGCTAGAGATGCCCCAAGTGGATTCTCCCCCAACTCTTCGAGAGCTTGAATGGTGAGTTCGTCACCACTGTGACGTTCACGAAACTCTACCAAAGCCTGTTCACGGGACGTATAGTTTACCTCAGCCACTTCTGGCAGCGCTTCAAGCCGAGTCTGGAGGGCTTGAATATCTGACTCTGGTGCTTCCACGGTGAAGTATACGTTGATATCAACCTTGCTTTCAATTTGAGCCAGTGACGCGCCAAGAATCTGATCTATCATCATAATACTGCCAATCACAAAGAGAGCGACAGTCATTACAAATACTGAAGACAATGACACAAAAGCATTTCGCCAAAACCCAATCCCTCCTGCTCTGATGATTCGTTTAAACGCTACCCACATAAAAATTTAAATTTAAATACCAAAATGAAATTATAAGACGTACTTCCCACTAGCATCATCGCGCACAATCTTGCCACTATCCATAGTAAGGACACGACGACCCAGCTCGTCTATGACGCCCTTATTGTGTGTAGTCATTATGACCGTTGTACCGAGATCATTAATCTTCTTTAAAATCTGCACCACTTCATAAGTAGCAATAGGGTCTAAGTTACCAGTTGGCTCATCAGCAATGATGATGTCCGGCTGATTCACGATAGCGCGGGCTATTGCGACTCTTTGTTTTTCACCACCAGATAATTCGTGGGGGAAATTAAATATTTTGTCTTCAAGGTCAACCAGAGCCAATGCCTGCGGAACGTTTTCTGTAATTTCCTCGTCGGTGCGACCATTTGCCTCCATAGCAAAAGCAATATTCTCAAAAGCAGTCTTATGCGGAAGAAGCTTGAAGTCTTGAAACACAGTACCAATCTTTCGTCTATATTTAGGCAACTTGCCACGAGGAATCTTATGAATATCTATAGATTCGTAAAAGACCGTTCCCTCGGATGGTTTATCCTCAGCAATCAACAATTTAAGTAGGGTGGACTTACCAGCGCCGGAGTGTCCGACGATGGAAACAAATTCGTGTGGCGCAACTTGAAAAGTAATATCTTCTATAGCTACGGAATTTCCCCCACTGTACCATTTGGAAACTTTATCGAAGTAAATCATGAATTTAAATTCTAGGTTGCCGGTTATAGATTCTACTTACAAAGATGGAGTTATCTAACTTCACTAACACAACCTATACATTGTATTACAGCTCACGCTCTGCGTCTATGAATTCCTGTATATTGCCGTTCAAAACTGCCTCAATATTGCGAACTTCCACACCTGTGCGGTGATCCTTAACCATCTGATAGGGATGTAGTACGTAGGAGCGAATCTGACTACCCCATTCGATTTTCACGGTTTTTTCTACCGAAAGACCTTTAAGCTCTCTCTCCTTTTGCTCTTCAAGAAAGGCAAATACTTTCCCCGAGAGAAGAGCTAGTGCCTTATCACGATTTTGTTGTTGGCTACGTTCAGATGAGGTGTGAACAGTGAGTCCAGTTGGTCTATGTGTTGCTCGCACAGCCGTCTCACGCTTGTTCACGTTTTGTCCGCCCGCTCCCCCACTACGAGCAAAAGTAATTTCAACTTCGTCATCTGTTAAGGGAATTTCTTCTGACGTCTCTACGGCCGGAGAAACCTCGACAAGAGTGAAAGACGTTTGTCTTTTATCATTGGCATTGAAAGGTGAGATACGTACTAAACGATGCACTCCACTTTCTCGCTTCAGAGTGCCGTACGCATCCTTACCAACGATTTCAAATACAACGTTTCGATAACCACCATGATTGTTAGTATTCTGATCAAGCATCATTATCTGCCAACCACGGGTTTCTGCATAACGCTGATACATCTCTAGTAGAATGCGGGCAAAGTCTTCTGCATCATCCCCACCCGCTCCAGCCACGATAGTAAATACCGCACCAAGCCGGTCGTACTTACCCTTACCCTCTACTTCATCTTTAAGCAGTTGTAGCTCTTTTATCTGTGCTTGTGCGTCTTTTGGGTCATTCCAAAAATCAGCTCGAGTCATTTCGCGTTCTATCTCGGCAATTCTCTTTGCTACTTTAGATTTATCGTGAAGGGTCATAATTAGATCGACGGAGAATACTGACGACCCATAGGTAGTGGCTCTGGTGTGACAGCCATAAGCCATTTAGAACATTTGCCTAGTTCATCACAGGTCCAACGCTTTTCAAACTCGGTGCGAGACAGACGTGTCTCTGGACCGTGCCATGGGTCATTTAAAAGCACTTCATTATCAGAAAGACCGACAACTACCGCATAATGGTCTTCGTTATATTCTTTCTCTAGGTATCGGATGATACTCGGGGCTCTAAATGTAGTCAACAAATATGAAATTTCTCCGAGCGTTGCCTCATTGTTCATATAAACATAAAAATCGTTTTGACGGGCAACCTCTAACATATGCTGTATTGAAGTGCCTTTATCTGAAGTAGTCTTTAATTGTTCAGATAGTGTTGATTCAGACTGACGCATTCCGTAATATGCTAAAACCATCTGCAGAGCAGTGGGGCCACAAGTGTATATTGTGTCTTGTTTGAAGTACGGAACTTGAAGGCTACGCATAGGGATATTATACCAGCATTGTTTGAGGTGGTTTTAGGGAATGTAGGCCACCTAGAAAATTAACCCGGAATCAAAATATTGTAATTTGCGTTTGCTTAGTATTTTGTTATGCTTTGCACGCAAACGGAGAGATTCGATTGCCATCTTAGCTCAGTTGGTAGAGCGCATCCATGGTAAGGATGAGGTCCCCAGTTCAATCCTGGGAGATGGCTCAGAATGAAAAAACCACCGTTATGGGTGGTTTTTTCATTCTTCTTGAACTTAGTTACCTAGTCAGAAATAGAAACTGAGTTAACTAATTCAATTCTTTTTACATCTACTCCAGTTTCAGACATCTGACCTTGTACACGTGCTGGCATAGTCTCTTTCAGAAGAGACTCATCACAAGCAGCGGTATCACCCTCAGCGTTCACGCAGACAGTGTCAGCATCCATAAATAGTGGTACGGCGTGCCCTAGTACTCCCGCCTCTTCATAAACCAAGTGCCAGTAATTGGAATCGAGTGGGGCTGGAACTTGCTTCAAAAGAAAACCGGACTTATCGAAAGAAAATTCTCCCTGTGGTCCGCTTTCTGCATTACCACAAGTAATATCAGTAATCTGCCACAAACCATCTTTAGCAACCATATCAACTATGGCCTGACCTGTCTGACCATCAGTCGTTGACATCACGAGTATCTGAGCCACCTCCTCTTGCTGATAAACAGGAATAGTACGTAGACCTTCAGGTATTCCAACCTGACAAAGTACTGGATCGGTAGTTTCATCACTTAGCTGACCTTCCTGTGCCTTAAGCTTTTCTTTAAGTTCTGGACCTACCTGCTCGTAGTCTAGTAGACCTAGAACAAAAGGTTCATTAGGACCAACGGTACGTGCCCCGAGCCAATCTTCGTAAAAATCTAAAGTAACGTTTATTGGGTCTCCAGCTACTCCCTTCCAAGGTTCCTTAATTAAAGAACCTCCGCCTGAGGTAAGCCATACAATCAAGCCAATAATAAGCAGTACACCCGCAACCAACAATACTGGTAACAATTTACTACGATCAAAATATCTACTCATAAACATATTTTTCTATGATATCACACCTTTTTACTTATAGTATGGGCAAGTATTATACCAATAATTGCCCCACCAAAGTTAAAAATCAAGTCTAACATAGCGTTTTCGTAGCCACCAACGCCATGGTGTTCTAAATTCATAGCTATCAAAAACTCCATTATTTCATTCATTGCCGAGACTCCCATTGAGGCCATTACTGCTAAGAGTATAAGTATCCAAGCAGGACCAGTGGACCTAAGAGTGTTTTTGAGAATATGCAGAAAAACCACAGCCATAACACCATAGAGGTACGCGTGCACTACTTGGTCATATTTTAGAATATAAAAATCACCACCCAAATCAAGAAAAGGATAGATGCGGTATGCAAACAGAGCCCCGTCTACTGTTTGTACCGAACCACCTAAGATATGCATCAGTCCCCAGATACTTATTAACCACAATATATATGATGGAAACTTGGTTATGTGAAGCGTACCAAAAAGTAGCGCAAAGGCAGCAATAATGACACCGACATAAATCATAAATTCCAAATTGGAATCTTGGAGAAAATACACACCACCAAGCAACAAGTACAAGGCAATGAAACCTAGAACAAAACGATGCTCTGAAAGTTGCATACGTACTAAGAAATTATACTAACCACTTCACGTGCAAAGGTGAGAACGAGATTGAGTCCAGTAATCATAAAATCCACAAACAATTCCAATAGCTTGAGTAAGAAGTTGAGAAAAGTTTTGATGATAGCAATAAGGCTGTCCATAGGTAGATTTTATCATATGTTTATTGAAAGAAGGGACTTGGTCATGAAAATTTTACTGCGTAAAATTTCTCGACCCGTGAAAAGCAAAACTGTTTGCTTTTCACCGCTTGGCTACGGCATCGCTCCGGTCTTCAAGTCCCTATACCAGCAAAGCAGTTGTTTGTGAGGGGACTTGAAACTTACAGTTTCAGTACACCTTTTCGATATTCCCCTTCACAAGTTCTGGGAATATCTGAAAAGGTCTTCAAGTCCCACAAGACAGTTCCCCGAACTGTCTTTTTCGCTCACACAAAATAAAAGCCCCCATTAGGGGGCTTTTATTTTGCGCGAGCGAAGGGACTTGAACCCTCAACCTCTGCCGTGACAGGGCAGCGCTCTAACCAGTTGAGCTACGCCCGCAAAACGCTATATAAGCGGGCAAAGTATAGCCTGTTCAGACCGCTTTTTCAATAGCCACGTAATATCGGTCAAATTTGTGTCGACGGGAGGGATGAAGCTTACAGCTTCCGTACACCTTTTCGATATTTCCTTTCATTACTTCAGGAAATATCTGAAAAGGTCATCATTCTCTCCCGCGCACAAAATCACTCTTGCGCAAAGCTCCATGCATTCGCTTTACGCTCGGTGTTTTTGTGTCGACGGGAGGGAATGATCCTCCGACCTCGGCTTTATGAGTGCCGCGCTCTAACCAACTGAGCTACGTCGACGTGTCAAGAGAATAGCATTAGACCACCCCTTGTTCAACCCATAAACCAAAAAGCTACGCACAGCGTAGCTTTTTGTTTCTTGTTGCGGGGCCTGGAATTGAACCAGGGTCTGGAGGTTCTGTTATTCGCTCACTTTCATGAGTGCATGGACTATCCCATATTCCTGGATTAAAATATCCTTAGGAACTCTCCATTATAGTCTCTGAACCTTCCGTCTGCTTTCGCAGAGGGCTTGGCTGCCGATTGCCGAATCTTTACTTTTTTAAAGCATTCACACTCACCCTCTCAGGTCATGTTGTAGCAAGCAAAGCTCTAACGGTATTCCAGCAATTTAGAAGATTTTTCCATACCGCATTACTGCGATAGGTCACAGTTTCCTATGAGCCTCCCGAGGTACCACTCCTCTACCCCGCTGTGTGCTGAAAGATTGTACCACTTACTACCTAAAAGTCCAGCATTATCTCTTTGTGTAAGAAGCCTAAAATTTAGACGATTTCGAGGCACGCGAGGAAAATGGCACGAGCCGTATATGGACATACGGTGTGAGAAAGTCTAGGAGACTTTTGCAAGAGGTTGGCAGCTATTCTGACGCAAGGAAGAATAGCGACAACCTAAACAGCTTCTGTAAGAAGTGACATTTTGTCGAAGCGTAACAAAGAAAGCGACAAATTTTAGACTTCTTGGCTAGATGAAGTTGAATTCGTCGAACACCATCTTATACTCCGCTACAGTCTGTCTCGCCTCCTTTTGACTTAAATTGAAATCCGCCCCCTCGTGCGCAATTTTATTTCGCACATTATGGGCACGCCAAGCTTGATTAATAGTTGTGAAAGAAGTCGGAGAGGCGCTTTTCAATTTTTCGCCAATGGTAGTACCGGCGTACCCTAGAGTATTTAAAAGTTCGTCCAAAATTATATCTGCTTCGATAATAGCGAGTTTCCAATCATTTGGTCTTTCACTGTCGCTATGCACAAGCACATCCTGCCAGCGCAAGTTTTTCACATCCTTTTTGTGTATCTTTGCAAAGGCCTCTTCCTGTCTTTTTAAGATTTCAGCAAATACTTCACCAAGCTGATTGTGTTTTATATATGCATAAATGATGCCAAAGATAAGCAAGAATGAGGCAAACCAAGACAATACAACAAAAACATTCCACGCATCAGAAAGCCAAGCGAACACCGCGCCTGGTGACCAATTCGAAACCACTCCTCCACCTGCACCACCGTCGCCTGCTCCTCCCCCGCCAAACAAGAAAGCAAAGACGTAGTCTATGAACGCAAAAAAATCCAGTGAATACTCGTTAAATAAGATGTCGTTATTATCAGGCACAGATTTATTTTATCACAAACCAAACTCTAGATAATATCAAGCCTGCCTATCATCAAAGACCTTTTTTCCAATATCAAATAGCCTCGCTTCACCGTTATGTGGCGCAATGTACTGCACTCCGACCGGTAGCATCTTACCCTCTCTCTCTACTTCCTCCATTGGTAGACTCATAGCTGGTACACCAGTGAGGTTCACTGGTACGGTAAAGATATCTTGTCGATACATCGATAGAGGATCTTCCTTTTCTCCAAGCTTAAAGGCTGGGGTTGGTGCAGTTGGAGTAATAACTAAATCAACATTTGAGAAGACTTGGGAGAGTTCTTCACGCATCAAGGTACGCACTGCTTCTGCTTTACCATAATAGGCATCATAGTAACCAGAAGAAAGCACATAGGTACCAAGTAGTATGCGACGCTTGGCCTCAGGACCAAAGCCTTGGGCACGTGACTCGAGATAGGTATCCAGAAGGTCTTCCCCTTCTTTCCGCACCCCATAACGGATACCGTCGTAGCGAGCAAGGTTAGATGACACTTCAGCCGGCATAACGATGTAGTAAGCGGCAAGTCCAGCTTCGAAGAGTGGTAATTCAATATCGACAATCTTGTGTCCGTCCTTTTTTAAAGATTCAAGATGAGCTTCGAAACGCTCCATCACGTCACGGTCAATACCATCTTTCAAAAAAGACCTTGGTACACCAATGGTGTAAGTTTCCTTTACAGGTACCTCTGGATAGGTGTCTGACGAAACAGTAGTCATATCACTCTCGTCTTGCCCTTTCATAACATTAAGAACCACCTCTGCATCAGCCACGGAGTTTGCCAGTACGCCCGCCTGATCAAGAGAAGAACCCATAGCCATTAGGCCAAAACGAGACACCGCACCATATGTTGGTTTTATACCCACGAGCCCACAATAACTAGCAGGCTGGCGGATAGAGCCTCCTGTGTCTGTACCAATAGCAATCGGTACCGCTCCCATCGCTACAGCCGCCGCTGAACCTCCACTGGAGCCCCCTGGTACTCGGCTAGTGTCGTGTGGATTCTTAGTTGGACCGAAGGCAGAAGTTTCAGTTGAGCCACCCATTGCAAACTCATCTAGATTAGTACTACCGACAATAACCGCGCCTGCGGCTTTTAGCTTTTCAATAATGGTAGCGTCATAGGAAGCAATGTAATTTTCTAAAATCCGTGAAGCACCAGTCGCCCGCTTTCCCTTTACTAAAATATTATTCTTAACCGCAATTGGCACACCAAGCAACGGCTTTGACTCGTAGTCCTTTTTACCAAAGGCTTCTGTGGCACTTTCGGCCACCTCCTTAGCATCGTCATATACATCTAAAAAAGCGTGGATTTCTGTATCTTTTTCATTTATTACCTTCATTGTGTCAGCCAAGGCTCCTACCGGAGTCTCGTCACCTTCAATGAATTGTTGTCTTAGCTGTGTAATAGTCTTCATAATTATGAGTCGGGATTAAGAATCTTTTTGACTTTGAGATAATCACCGATTTTTTCAGGAAATGCTGATACTAAAGCATCTGTGTCCTCTTTTGATTTCTCCACCACCACATCCTCACGCATCACATTCTTAACAACACCAGGAGTCTTTTTTAATTCCAAGTCAGAAACAATCCGGTTAACCGCACCAACATAATCCAAAATAGATTCTATTTCGGTCTGAAATTTAGTTACCTCCTCATCGCTCATCTTTACTCGAGAGAGGTTGCCAAGTTGTAGTATCTCTTCCTTAGTCATCTGTTAGAAATTATTGCTTACTTATATGAGCCCGCTCCAGCGAGAAAGATATACCATTTCCAGTTAACGCTCCTACATTAAAACCTTTCATAATTTCGAGCGAAAGACGAGCTGGAGTCCGAGCTTTATCTAAATAAGGCGAGGACGAAGCGAAGTTTTGTAGCCGAAATTCTGCAAGGTTTATGGGGTGTTTAACTGAGGATGGTATAGGTGGCATCATAGCATCAGCGCACCATTTTTAAAAACTCTGCTTCACTCAGAACCGTGACACCAAGCTCGCGAGCTGTCCGCGCCTTACTTCCAGCCTCATCTCCCATCACTACAAAATCCGTCTTCTTTGAGACACTACTGGCAATGTGGGCGCCAGCTGAGCGGGCAAGAGCCTTGGCTTCGTCACGAGAAAGTGAAGGTAACGCTCCAGTGAAGACTACAGTCTTCCCTGCTAAGGCACCATTAGATTCTTTTCGTTTAACAGGATTCCTAATGTTTAAGTGTGGTAATAGTTCAGACAAAAGTTCCAAATTTTTCTTATTACTCATCCATAACACTAGTGATTCTGCCACCACCTCGCCCACACCATGAATAACCGCCAATTCTTCTACAGTGGCTCTTTGCACCTTCTCCAATGAACCACAGTAGTCTGCCACTAGGCGAGCGGTCTCCTCTCCGATATTTGGTATAGAGAGTGCTACCAGTAGCCGATATAATTCCACTTCACTGGCAGATTTAATAGCATCTATAACATTTTGAGCTGCTCGGCTCTTAAATCCTGGCAAACCTTCTAAATCACCGACCTTTAGGGTGAACAAGTCAGCCGATGTCTTGATGAGTCCTTCATCTAGTAATTGATCTAAAATACGCGGACCAACTCCATCTATATTAAGAGCAGTTTTGGAAGCAAAGTGATAAAGCCGACGACGATAAATAAAGTCTGAGTCTAACGTGACACAACGGTATGCTGCCTCACCAGGAATACGCTCAATACTGCCGTCCCCTCCACATCCCTCCACCTTTTTTGGAAACCGATAAGGCTTAGAGTTAGCTGGTCGTAATTCATTAACTACAGAGACTATCTCAGGAATAACATCTCCAGCTTTCTGAAGTATTACAGTATCACCAATTCGCACATCAAGTCGTTTGATCTGGTCTTCATTATGAAGAGTGGCACGGGACACAACACTACCAGCAATAAGAGTTGGAGTGAGATGGGCTACGGGAGTCACCACACCAGTGCGCCCCACCTGAAGCACAATATCAAGAATAACTGTGGTGGACTGTTCGGCTGGAAATTTGAAAGCAATGGCAAAACGCGGTGCCTTGGCGGTGTAGCCGAGTCGCTTCTGAAGAGAGAGATCATTAACCTTAATTACTATACCGTCAACATTGTATGGCAAAGTATTACGCTTCCTTTTCCACTTCTCATAATATTTTAAGACATCAGAAATACTGTGTGCTAAGAAGATATGCTCCCCGATTGGAAAGCCTAGTTTCTTGAGCAAAAGAATTTCCTCTTCTTGAGTAGCAGGTTCCTCTAGACCTGTATCTTTTACATCTAAACTATCGAGGTCATACACAACAATTGAGAGTCGGCGACTGGCAGTTATAGAAGGGTCGAGTTGACGGAGACTGCCGGCTGCAGCGTTACGAGGATTTGCGAAGAGTGGTTGCTCGAGCTTCTCTCTTTCTTTATTAATACGTTTGAACTCAGTTTCGGATAGCCAAACCTCTCCCACACAAGTGAGATCAACTGGCAACGCCAGAGTCTCAGGAATATCTTCGATAGTGCGAGCAGTATGAGTAACGTCTTCTCCAATAACACCGTTGCCACGAGTAGCCGCTCGGACAAGCTTTCCATCTTTATATGTGAGTACCACCTTTAGTCCATCAAGCTTATGGCCAACGTCGTAGACGAGTTCAGTTGTAATATCTTCTTCACGCAGGCGCCTTTTAATCTGTTCTTCCCAATCAGACAACTCCTCCAAATTAAAAACGTTATTCAGGGACCACTGACGTACCTTGTGGGTAACTTTGGAGAACGCTTCGCTTGGTGCTCCACCTACTTGATTAGCAACCGAAACCTCTTCTTCGCCAACACCCTCAAGCTCACGCAATTCGCGCACCAATGAATCATAGGCTTCATCACTAATTTCCGGCGCATCTTCTTCGTGATAGCGTTTTTGGTGATAGGCTACGAGCTCACGTAGTTTTTCTATTCTGTCCGCATTATCCTTTTTGGCCATTTAACCTTGATTCTACCCTTATTTTATAAGGAAAAAAAGCTCTGTTTCTCAGACAATTAGTTGAAACCTGCCCATTAGCTAAACATCTAAAATTGGAGGCAGTTGTGCACCACAAGAGTACTTCCATTTTTATACTCCTTCCAGTCGTTAAAAATTTGGTCGTCGGTTGGAGGGATTTTTACGAGAGAGACGTATATAGATATACGGTGACTAAGACAACTTTCTGAAGCAAACGCATCACGGGCATTTCGTTTTTATAGTCGCACTGCGGCGCTCCTTAAAAACTAGTCACAATTCGCCCATTTGGGGGATTTAGTCTAAACCTTAAAACTGGATGAGTGGCGAGGAGTTTAGGCGAACGAGTTGCGAGTGGGACATATTGTCCAACGAGCAACACGTTAGCCGTGACGACAAAGCCAGTCGCCAGTTTTAAGGTTTAGTACTCAATGGTGATTTCGCGTTGGATAGTGAAGATTGAATCCAACTGATCACAAGGTCGATTATAACCACGTGCAAAAATCACTGTACAAATAGTTCCAGCGGTACATTCAATTGTTCCTAGCCCTTCATCAGTCAAATTATAAGAAAGGTCACTGTCAGCATCACGTAAGTCAGCAACATAAAGACTTGGTTCTGCACACTGGGTACTGTTTATAGTGTACTGATACTGATAGTTATATAAAAGACGGTCACTATTGTTAAACAGAGTAGTGGCTTGTACGCCAGGGGGGATATTCGGATTCATACCAGCACAAGCAACCGAAGGTGGCCAAGCGCCACTTTCTCTTAAAAATTGTTGCTTGGTTGTTGGTTGAGCTCTATGATAACGCATACACTCGAGTCCGATCTGTGCTGACTGAAACGCTTTTTCTGATTCAATAGCAGTTACAGCCAAGAGATATTGTTTGGTTGTAACAAAGAGCAGTGATAGACCAATGGCCAGAACCACACTTACGACCACTAGAGTAATAAGTAGTGCAAAACCTCTGTTAGATTCTAGTTTTGTAGAAAGCCTGTTAGAGGAAAATAGCTTTGCATTTTTTTGCAAATGGGCAACTAAAAACTTTAAGTTAAAAACTGATTTAAGGTTCATAATAAATATTATAAATATAACTTTCGAGAGTCACACTGTCAGAAGGATCATCGCCCCAAGAAACTTCTGATCGTACTCTAGCCAATGAATCGCTTACAGTGATTGAGAGTTCACGAGTATAGATTGTAGGTGTCCCTCCTGATGCCCGTTGTTTCAGTGGTACTCGAGCGCCTTCGTATTTATTAATTGCACAGTTACTACCACTACAGCGATAAAAACTACTGGTAGTAATAGATCCATCGTCACCGATTTGTACCCCGCACCTATCATCACCCCCTACAGGACACAAAGAAGCTATTGTGGTCATATTACCCCAAACATCTCCTAAGTCATTATATCCACTTGCATCCAACGCATCATCCTCGCGCAATTTAACTAGAGCCTCAATACCCTCTTGTGCCAAAAATACCGCCAACGTATTATCTTTTGATTCAATCGCTCGCTTGAGTCCAGAATGAGCAATGGTAAGGGGACCCACTAATGCAATTAAGAGAACAGTAATTGCCACCAAGACTTCAACTAGTGAATAACCCATCTGTTTAGTTGACAGTGACTCTGTGTGTTTAGAAGCAAAAAAACGCAAAACGATTTTTCGCGTATTGAGAACTAGAGACTTTATACTAAAACCTGTTTTCATAAATCAAGCACTCGCTTAGTGATAGTAGTTTGGAGCATAAATCCTGATCCAGTCTGTCCAATACCAGCCACCTCTCCCTCTATAAAGATAGTAACATTTGGTTGAAGTAAGTTACCATCATCTTCCTTACGAGCGGTATTGGATACATTGAAGTGCATATTGGTTATATCAACTG
Source organism: Candidatus Nomurabacteria bacterium (assembly GCA_020631995.1). Lineage (GTDB taxonomy): Bacteria > Patescibacteriota > Minisyncoccia > Phycocordibacterales > UBA918 > OLB19. The sequence goes on from JACKGJ010000001.1 coordinate 134,436, forward strand.
TCGGATTAGTTAGCCTTACCCACGAACCAGTACCAATTTTTCGTTCGATAGCTCCGCTAGATGAATTAAAACGATACGCAATACGTCTATTATTATCCCCGTCGGTCAGACTCTTGCCTCCCTCGATTATTGATAAATAAGTCCCTTTATTGCAACCTTGATGAGTATCAGCATCACCAGTGGTTTCTGTCCCGCTTGAACAATAGAATGCAAAACCAGTCCTGAGTTCACGTGCCATACTGTCTAGAGCAAACTGGATGTTACTAACTGATTCTTGGGTATTTTGAGCCTTAGCATTAGCGTTGATCAAAACCAGCAAGGCACCGATACCCATAGTGAGAACAACAGTAAAGAGGGCCATAGAAACCAGGAGTTCTATTAGGGAGAAACCTTTCTGAGAGACAGATTTCTGAACCATTGTGACATCTAGTGAAAACTTGAAACCTAACATAATTATTCGACAGTTATTTGGCCCGCAGTGTTTACTCGTACTAAACGACTTCCAGTATCGTTCAATGTTGTAACTCCTATCACGCCCTCTGAAACGGTACCGTTATTCATTACAGCATCGAAATTGGGTCGCCTAAACGTAACTGACAGAGCACTCAAGGCGCAATTTGAGCCATTACAAAGTTGGTTAATAGCGAAACGTGTATCCAATCTTCTAGTCTCTAATTCTTCGCCTTCATCATAGTAGCCGTCTTCATCACTGTCACGAAAAATGATATAGGTACCTGGCTCTGCCGTAGCAAAATATATTCCATATGGACGCCTGAATTCACCACTACTTCCAGTAGCTGATAGAGAGCGTGTTTGAACTTCTCTGAGTTCCAATGCAATTTGAAAACTTTGGTTTTTAAGAAGAATCAAATTATTAAATGCTCCATAACGAATAGTTACAATGCCAGTAATTAAACCGATAATTGCAGCAGTAACCAAAACCTCGAGGATGGAAAATCCGTTAGTCCCAAAAGGCAGATTACCTTTGAAACCCTTTCTCCTCCCTTTTAGGGTTAAGTAATATTGATTGTTAGAGGTTTCCATAGAGTATCAAAATGGACTCCAGTACATTGGCATTAAAAAAGTAAACCATCACAAATGCCATAATCAAAAATGGCGCGAAGGGCACTTCACTTTTCATCTTAACACGACGAGTAGTACCAAAGCCGAGATACTTGTGTAGATTTATTTGTTGAAAGAGAATCAATGAAACACTTATTAAAGCGCCCACCCAAAATGACCAAACTACTAATGAAAATAAGTCGCTTATTCCCACCAGCATCGCAAGACTCACTGCTAACTTAGCATCTCCTAGACCAAGCCAGCGTCCGCCGGAAAACCACCATAATGAAAAGAAAAAAAGAAAAGCGACTAAACCTGAAAATAGCGATCCATAAAGCATACTCATACTGTTAATTAACCACGCCTCATAGCCAACAATCAATAGAGCTAATATTGCTAAGATAAACGATAGTTCGTCAGGAATGATCATATGATATAGATCATAAATAACTACCACCACTAAAACTGACATAAATAATGCAAGCAACAAGAAAACAACCAAATCAGCAGTACTAAGATAGGCCAAGAGAAATGTACCCGCGGTCAGCACCTCTACCAAAGCGTAACGATATGGAATAAAAGACTGGCAAGAGCGACATCGCCCCCTAAGGATTAGATATGATAACAGTGGAAACAGCTCGTACCATTTAAGAGTAGTACCGCAAGACAAACAATGAGATCGATCATTTAGAGATCGGTTGGTATGAAAGCGGTAAATTACAACATTGAGAAAACTACCAATAATAAGTCCGAACAACAACACAGTAAAAATGAAAAACCATTCTGGCATAGGCTAAGTATACCCCCGACATCGGTCCTGAAGTGATGTTGTATGTAGAAAACTAAAACAAAAACACCCCACAAGTGGGGTGTTTTTGTAGATACTATGTAGTACGTCTCCGGATTACGGACAAACAGTGACTGCAGTAGTACTCCAACCAGATGTGTAGCTTTTTGCTTGACCTGTAGAGTCAACACAATAGTAATGTGCTGTATTAGACATCATACGTGCCTTCATAGCCCATTGAGTAGCGTTACTACTACAAACAGCATTACCAGTTCCAGCCGAGGAATTAGCACCCGCTAACATAGTACCGATACCACCCGCTGCTGTACAAACGTTCGTATAAGCACGACCGTTGTTCTCATAATAAAGTTCTGCTTGTGCACGTGCATTGTTCAAATTGGACTTAGTAGCCGCGTCAGCTCCCTTATCACGAGCACTATTGAGTGAGGCCAACACTACTGAGGCCAAAATACCAATGATGGCAATAACCACTAGGAGCTCTATTAAGGTGAAACCGCGCCTGTATATTTGTTTAATCATAAATGTAAATAATTACTTTATTTCATTTTACACCCTAGGAATTATAAAAAATTAAGGTATGTGAATAACTGAAGCTAAAGATAGATAATAAATTCAATCCATTTTTGACATCACATCAAAAACTCCTGAAGCCTTATAACAAAAAACAGTGCCGAGGCACTGTTTTTGACGCCAAAGGGGCGATCTATTGATTTAACTAAGCTAAACCTTTCTAACTAGCAGGACAAGCTGTTGATCCTGTAGTAATAGAGCTTGTGGTTGTAACAGCCTTTCCAGTCGAGTCAACACAGTACGAAGAAGTTGAAGCACTTGAAAGACCAGCGAAAGCTGCCCATACGTCAGCAGTGTCATTACACTCTCCACCAGCTGCAGTTACACCTTGTGCAACATTAGTGTCACTACAAACTCCTAAGTAACTACCACTGTTATTATCGTAAAACAATTCAGCCTGTGCGCGAATGTTATTAAGGTTCGACTTTATGGCTGCGTCTTCTCCCTTGTCACGAGCACTGTTGAGTGAAGCCAACACTACTGAGGCCAAAATACCAATGATGGCAATAACTACGAGGAGCTCGATGAGGGTGAAACCTCTTTTAAGTTTGTTCTTTATCATATAACTAATTATTTTATAACTTTCCCGCTCCAGACATCAGCTGTGTGTCTCGAACAGAACATCCGTTTAATGGATACTATCAATTCTATAGCTATTCTTGGCCATTTTGTTCGATGTGTGTGGATAAGACTAGTTTTTTAATGCTCTAGTTTTAAACTTAGAATGTAGTTTTGAAAAATCTGCATATAAACTTTCACAGTTGATCACGACTTAAACTAACAGAGGATTTTTGGATGCAGTTGTACCAGCTACAAGGAGTTTCGTGCGGAAGGCGTATATGGACATACGACGACCAAGCGAAACGACTGAAGCTGGTGCAAATGCGCCGAAAATACCTGTTAGATTGAGGCGGTCATATTGTAGATAGGCAAAAGAACAGACGCCAACAAGGTTCCTACACCAAGACCAAGCATAACAATCATTACTGGTTCAATCAGTCCAATCAAAGTGTCGACAGCATTGTTAACCTCACGTACGTAGAACGTTGCTAGTGTCTTCATAATTTCCGAAAGATTTCCAGTCTCTTCCCCAACTTTGGCCATCTGTGAAAGTACGCCAGGAATTTCAGGATATTCGGATAATGCATCAGCAAATGATCGTCCACCCTTAACTTCTACTAAAGTATTTTGTAGGATTTCTTTATAGACAGCGTTGTCTACCACTTCAGCTGTAACTTCGAGTGCCTGCACCATAGAGATTCCACTTTGAAGCATTGTGGCTAAGTTGTCACAAATGCGGGCAAGATAAAGCTTTTGATAAAGGTCACCCAAATATGGCAAAGTGATTTTTAGCTCATCATAGGCTCGGAGTCCAACTGGAGTTTTTATAAAACGCCAAAGGAACACTCCACCAATAGACGCAAGTGCTAATATCACTCCTATGTAATCAGTAAGGACAGTAGATATGGCTATGACAATCTTTGTATAGATAGGCAATTCTTGACCGGAATCAAGAAGAATTTGACTAATACGAGGAATCACCATTGTTAGCATCAGACCCATCACAAGTATGAATACACCAACAACGAAAGCTGGGTACACAAGAGCGTTTCGAGCTTTTGTTATCACCTGGTAGGTTCTGTCTAGATAATCCGCCAAGTAACCGAACGATTGTTCTAGAGAGCCAGACTCCTCACCAGCTCGTATCATATTTATATAGAAATCACTAAAGACATCGGGGTGTGCAGACATAGAACGTGAAATTGAACTACCAGCCTGCAAGTCATCGGCAATATCATTCAACACCTTTTGCATCTGCGGATTCTCAGCCTCAGTACCTAAAAGACGAAATATTCTAAGAGCAGACACCTGAGCATCAAAAAGGGTGGCCAACTGACGGGACAGTATAACCACCTCCTTGTTTGATATACGTTGAAACCAATTAATTTCAAAATTTAAAAATTGTTGCTTCTCTTCTACCGGATCAATTGATATCACTGTATATCCGCGTTTTTGCACAGTCGCAATTGCAGCATCGATATTGCCAGCCTCGACAGTACCGTCACGCTTTACGTTAGTTTGGTCAATGGCTTTATAGGAGAACAACATAGTTATAGCTATAGTTTAAGGTGAAAAGCTGAAAGTTCAAAGGTATAAAGCTGTGTTTAACTTAAATAGTATGACAGAGAGTTTTGGATGTGCGATGTCTAGAGAACCTATAAATGAGACTCAGTAGTTTTCATCGTTTAAATTTAGATGAGACGTTCGAGACCTTTAGGATTTACAGAATATGCAAAAGCATTTTCAACCGTAATCTCACCTTTCTTAACCATATTCACTAGTGAACGGTTCATATCAATCATCCCATGTTCGAGACCAGTCTCAATTACTGTCTGCACCTCATGTGTACGTCGCTCACGAATCAGGTTAGCGATAGCGCTGTTGTTTATCAAGAGTTCGTAAGCAGGTACCATACCTCCTTGGATACGAGGAACTAAGCGTTGCGAAAAAATACCAGTGAGCGATCCAGCCAACTGCACACGTATCTGGTCTTGCTGACCAGCTGGAAAACTATCGATAATACGATCAATCGTCTGTGACGCGTTATTTGTGTGCAAAGTTGAAAATACCAAATGTCCTGTCTCGGCAGCAGTTACAGCGGTTGCAATCGTTGCCGGATTACGCATCTCCCCCACAAGAATCACATCAATGTCTTGGCGGAAAATGGCATTCAGGCCGGTAGCGAAGTCGACAGTATCAGTACCAACCTCGCGTTGTTCGATTAATGCCTGATCTGGTGTATACACATACTCAATAGGATCTTCAATAGTGACGATATGGTCAGGACGACTTTTATTAATCAACTGAATCATCGCCGCCAATGTAGTTGACTTACCTTGGCCGACTGGACCTACACAAAGAAAGAAGCCCTGAGGTCTTTCGGTAAAGCTTGCAAGGATTGGGGGTAGGTTTAACTCTTCTAAAGATTTTATTTCGTTTGGAATATGACGGAGCGCAACAGCTGGAGTACCTTGTTGGTGATAAGCATTGCCACGGAAACGCACCCCATCTGGGGCAGCGAAAGAAAAGTCTACTTCCTTGTCATTTGTAAACTCAGCTCCCTTCTGTTCAGAAAGGAGCACGCCACAAAAACCCATCACGTCTTCTGATGTCAAAACAGGCTTCTTCACCAACGGCACTAACGAGCCCATTACCCTAACTACAGGATGAGACCCGACCGACAAGTGTATATCAGAACCTTTTTCCGATACTACGATATCTATTAAATCTGCTAGTTCTTTTCTGTAATCTACATTGGCCATAATTTAAAATTAAAAAGTCAAAATTTAGAATGATAATTAAACATATAAAGGTTTACGCTTGACGGTATGTATCAAAAGAGGGCATATTATTTACTACATAACTCCTCCACACGCTTGACCACCTCGCTAGGTATTACTTCGGCTTTTATAATGTAACCCACGGCGCCAGCCTCATTTGCAGCTGACTGGTCTCCCGCTTCACTTTGATTTGAGAGAACCACGTATTTAGTGCTATTCGTTAAACCTAATTTTTTAATCTCTTCCAAAAGATCAAGTCCACTCATTCCTGGCATTATCATATCCAACAGAACAACATCGTAATCAGCTTCCTTTATAGACCTCATAGCCTCAGTAGCATCTGTTGCAGTATCAACTTGATGGCCAGATTCAATGAATTTGGTAGCGTACATATCCCTAAGAAAGGCATCATCATCTACCAGTAAGAGTTTCATTGCATTATAAGTAAGACGCGGAAAATAAACTCCGCATACCCACACTTAAAAAGCTGTTAATATGGTTTCGACCAGACATCTCTAGATCAAGAGTCGCACGATCGTTTCTTCCTAAAACATCCATACCATTCATTATACAACATCACTTTTGGCATAGTGTTGGAGGTGGGTATAGTAAAAACTTCGCTCGCCTGATTCTCTACTATCTAAATCTTCATAAAGAAGGACACACGAGCTATACCCACGATCAATCTGGTTCGTTCAACTTGATGTCATTAGTTACATCCTTAGTTTCTGGAGGTACAGATTGTTCCCCAGGCTGTACTGGCAGAGTAGTATCGTCAGGTAAAAAGTCCTTTCCGATCGCTGCTTCAGATCCTACTTTAGTACCGAAAGTATTTACTTCCTCATAAGGAATAACACCATCCAAAGCTTTCAAAATAGCGTCTTCTTTCATACTCATAAAACCCTCTGCACGAGCTACTTTATATATATCCTCTTCACTGCCTTCACGTAAGATCAGATTTTGTATTTCCTGATTAATTTCCAATACCTCCATTACAGCGACACGTCCCTTAGTACCAGCTGCACAACCTGGAACTGGTACCGGGTGATAGATGTTTTCAAAAGGAGGAATACGATCTCGAAAAGCAGTAGGTAGACTTTCAAATTCCTTATCAAACATCCGTTTAGTGCTCTCGTCTACTGGAGTAGCCTGTCCAGGCTTACAAAGTCGTCTGGAGAGACGTTGTGCAATAGCTAGTTTCAGAGTTGGCGCAATCAAGTACGGATCCACTCCCATATCAATAAGGCGTGGTATTACTCCAATCGCATTGTTGGTGTGAATCGTAGAAAGTACCAAGTGACCAGTAAGAGCTGCTTGAATAGCTAGTTGAGCAGTCTCTTTATCACGTATCTCCCCCACCAATATCACGTCCGGGTCTTGACGAAGTGCAGTCCGGAGACCATTCGCAAAAGTATAACCAATCTCTGGACGCACTTGTGACTGCGATACACCATCGATGTTGTACTCAATAGGATCTTCAAGGGAGAGTACGTTTTTTGTGGCACGATCAATTTCAGATAACATTGCGTAAAGGGTAGTCGACTTTCCACTACCAGTCGGACCAGAGATCAAAATAATTCCGTAAGGTTCCTTTATCATTCGACGAATAGTTGCAAGATGATACTTAGATATACCTGTGAGTTCCAGAGTGTGAATTCCTTTTTCGTTATCTAAAATACGCATCACTACTTTTTCTCCATGACTGGTAGGAAAAGTGGAGACACGAAAGTCAATTTTACGTCCGTCGAAAGTCGCAGAAAATCGTCCATCTTGAGGCTTACGTCTTTCATCGAGACGCATAGAGGAAAGAATTTTGATACGAGCCACAACGGCAGACTGTACATTACGTGGAAGCTCAATACTGGTTTGCAAGAGACCATCAACTCGAAAACGTACTCGCACCTTACCATTAGTTGGTTCAATATGAACGTCAGACGCTCCACCATCCACAGCATAACGGAGAATAGTTGCAACGATTTTTGTTACCGGAGCATCCTCCTTAATGTGTTCAGCAGATAATTTCTCTCCTTCAACAGACTCACTTTTTCTCTCGGCAATTTCTTGATCTAATTCACCCTCGAGAGAAGTTAAAGCTTGTCCGACTTCTCCAGTGAGGTTTTCGTAACCAGACAATAATTTTTGCAGGTCCTCTTTCAACAAAAAAATAAACTTATAAGGTATACCGTGCTTAGTACTGACAAAGTTCAAAACCTCACGTAAACGAAAATCATCGGGGTTATTGACCCCGACCATTAAGGTGTCGTTCTCGAGTCTAAGAGGCACTATCTCATAATTTTTTGCCGCCTCAACAGGAATAAACTCTAAAACATTCTGTGGCACAGATTCATCCTCAATAGGAGTATGGGCAGGAATATTATAATAACGAGCCAGCCGATCGCGAACCACTTCTTTCGGTACGCCAGCCGACAGAAGCGCTGTCTCTGGTGACATTCCCTGTTCCACCTGCTTACTCACCGCTAAAGCAGTAGCGGGTGTAATTACACCTTCTTTCTCTAATTCGTTTAAAAAATCCATTTTGTGGTTATTTATTACACCAGAACGTCAATCATTAAAGAATAATTAATCAGAAAAAGGATTAGGACGTCCAGATGAAACGGCTTCTGGACTAGTTTCGAAGGACACTAAAGAGCGGAATTTTGCATTATCGAAAAAATCACGGGATAGACTGATGTTTTGAATCTCATTGAGTCGCAAGAGAAATTCTGTTGCAAGAAACTCGCCTTCACTTACACCACCGTCTACTTCGAGATTAGATTCACTGTTAAGTGTAAAAATGTAATACCCAGCATAAAGTACCCCAGCCAGAATTGTAAAAATTAAAATGTTTTTAACTAAGGATGACATAATTTATCTTTAATTTGCAGGAAGTGCATAAGTTTCCACTAATAACGAATACTGTATCAAATTAACGTTGGTTTCCTCAAGATTGAACTCAAACTCAACTAACTTTAGTGGGTAAGCGTTGCGCTCCAGGTCACGCAACATTTCCTTAATTTGTTCATAACTACCAACCACTTCGACCTGGAATCTTTGTGCCATAAATACACCGTTCTTATTTTCTGACAACTCTTCACCAGATGGAGTAACGGTACTTGGTTCGTTAGATACACTACCTTCATCACTATTAGAAGAAAGGAAAGTCGTAACTGGAATTACCTTCTCAGGGATTATATCCAAGAGCAACATTTGATTCCGAGAGACTATGTTAGAAATATCACTGGCCACTAAAGTAGCGTCAATTTCCCTTGGCAGATACCGCTCTAATACTGTTCGATCATAATCACTTAATGCATCAGCCTGATTAATGAGAGTTTGTAAATGCTGATTATAGCGACCAATATTCTCCATAGCGGTCTGATACGCCGCTACCTCACTTTGAGCAATACGAATAGAGTCAATTTTAGGCTTCACAACACTAACAGCGATAACTATCGCTACGACCAACAATGTAATTTGTATACCAACTTGAAATCTCATAATTATTGATTGACTTCTACAGTGGACGTTGCAACTATCTGCTCATTATCAGTCACAGGGGGAGCTACAGAATCCGTCGTAGAAGTAGCGCTATCGATTATCACTATGTTTTCCATATCTTCCCCTACCTCCACATTTGTTACAACTCCAGTCTCTTGTGCGGGCTGATAAGCGATACTAGATATGTCCCTCGTGTCTGAGAAGACGAATGACAGCGTGGCTGAACCGAGTAAGTTATTAGTGCCACCCTCTCCCCCACCTATACTGTAATCATACTCAATGACTTTAGCTTCTTTAAGCAAACTACTATTACCAAGAAGATTACGTTGACTAATTATTTCGGTGAAATTATCTGCACGACCAGTTAAATCAATTTGGAATTTATTATTTGGTAAGTGCTGATAATGCATACCAGAAAAATAAATATTGGAAGCAACTATCGCCTCAATGTCGTCAAAAATACGTGACGGTGCAGAAGAATTATTCAAAAGCGCTTCGGCAGTAGCTAGCCTCTTATGCAGTTGCTTAATACTCTCGATGTCACCCAAAGAGAATCTTTGCCTTTCTACTACCAATTGATCCCGCAGTGAAGAAACATCTCGATTCACTATCGCTCCATACGCATACACTCCAATGACTGAGAACAACGTACTAAAAAAAACTATATAGCTTATATAAGCCAATATATAGATACGCCGAGTACTCTTAGTGCGTTGCACTGTTTTTACTCCGCTCTTTGGTATAAAAGAAGTACCTTCAGATGCCATATGTATTTCATTATACGCCTACTCTGCAAATCGCTTTTATACTCTCTGTGGACAAGGTTTATAAACACTGGACGTTCAGTCACTGCAACTTCACCTACCCCTGCGACCATACAGACAACTTTTGTAAAATTAAAATGAGGATGTGACATTATCTAATAAATCCTCCAAATGAGATGAAGTTGTTCACCACAAGAGTACTTCCATTTTTATACTCCTTCCAGTCGTTAAAACTTTGGTCGTTTGCTGGAGGGAGGACTACGCGGAAGACGTAGAAAGAACTACGGCGACCAAGTAGTCCGACTGAAGCGAAGACAAATTCGCTCATTTGGAGGATTTATTGGAACTTGCGGAGCGCGGCGCCTAACGCCACCCCAAAAGATGGACCAATCTCCTTAAGGGTATCCTCCATAAATGCTGGATAAGCAACCTTGGCAAAGGGATGAGATAACTCTACAGGCCGAGCAAAGCGGTCTTTAATATATTCCAAAGCGTACGGAGACGCAGAAACGCCACCCGTAATAACGATACGACCAATCTGCTCATTCAAACGAGCTTCGTACTGTCCAATCAATCTACCGAATTCAGAAAGTGAAGTTTCAAGAACTGAAGTCATACACTGATGTATGACCGGACCTTGTTCAACATTTCGATCAAAAGAACGTTTCTGATTTTCTGCGTCTTCAAAATTTATATTTAAACGCTCTGCAACCAATCGTGTTATTTCACGACCACCTTGACCAACACGATGCAGTCGTTCCAGCATACCACCACGCACAATGTACAACTTAGAACTCTTCGCACCAATATCAATAACAGCGAGTGTTGTATCCTTCTGTCTCCACAGAGCCCGAATCAAACTAAACGCTTCTATTTCCGCCGCTTCTCCTGTCATACCGATTGAAGAAAATAGTTCTCGGTGTTCTGCTAGGGCTTTATTTTCTATAGCAGCGATGAGTACTTCTTTAAAATTACTTTTGTTCTCACCCACTGACGGCAGTTCAGACCAATCAAGCGTAACGTCTGTTAGAGGTAGCGGTACATACTTCCGTGCCTCTACTGGAATACGTGTAGTGATATCTTCTTGTGGACCGATAGCAACTGGAATGACGGTTAAAAAGCTGGAATAGAGAGACATAGCTAAAGCACCGCTGTGTCCCGTGACTCCAGATTCACGGATGACGTCTGTCACAGCTTCTACTTTTTTATCTTTCGGCAAATTCACTATCTCGCCTAAAGGTTTAGCATCATAAGGACCGAGCTGTAACTCACCATAAGTGCGCAACATTACAGTACGTGGCGTCTCTTCTATCTCCACAACCTTTATAGAAGCGCTACCAATATCAATACCTACAGTAGTTGGACCAGCGTCTTTCGCCACCTTTTTCACTCCCCCAAAGATTTTTTTAAAAGAAAAGACCATACTTTGTAACAAATTTAAAAATTAGAGTGCAAAAAATCAAAGTTACAAGTTAAAATTTAAAAATGACATTATTACTATAATGTTAACACACAAAATGCGGACATTATTTTTAAAATTATGTGAGTATGTTTTTCCTGAGAGAGATGAGCACCGCATCGTGCGCAACCTAAGGCCAGACGACCTTTTGCTTCACCTTTGTCCAATTACTCGAGGTGATATAGTTTCGTTATTACCCTTTAATGAGCCTGTCGTTCGAGCAGTTGTACACGAAGCTAAATTTCAGCATAACGAAAAAGCCTGGGAATTGCTTGGTGAGGTACTAAAGCAGTATTTAAAGCACTGTGGAAAAAACACTCTTCTCATACCGATTCCCTTATCAGAAAAGAGACGTCGTGCGCGTAAATATAACCAGGTGGAGGAAATCACTAAGTGTGCACATAAACTTTTGCCACACCTGGAAATTAGCACCGACACACTGTTCCGAAAACGAGACACTGTGCCACAAACAACTCTGTCACGCAAAGATAGACTTAAAAACATCACGGGTGCCTTCGGCGTCCGTGATGTTGCTTCAATAAAAAACCACAATGTCATTGTCATCGATGATGTATCCACCACTGGCGCTACTCTCACTGTTGCTAAACAGGCTTTAGATAAGCATCACCCTACCTCTATCACACTACTTTCTCTAGCGCGTTAGCCAAACGCTTAAGCGCCAACCTAAAAGCTACTATACGCATCGTCACGCCAGATTCCTCAGCATTCTTATATATGACATTAGCCTGTGGGATCAGTGTCTCTTTTAATCTTTCCAACACAACTTCCTCACTCCAATGTTCATTCTTTTTGTTCTGTTCCCACTCCAAAGTCGAAACCACTACTCCTCCAGCATTCGCCAAAATATCCGGCACAACTTTTATTCCCCGTTTTCTTAAAATCTCATCGGCTTCTGGTGTAGTTGGTCCGTTTGCCAGTTCCAATACCATCTTTGCTTGTACCCGCTCTGCATTTTCTTCGGTTAATTGGTTCTCGAGAGCAGCTGGTATCAATACATCCACTGACAATTCCAACAACTCAGCATTAGTGAACATCTGGACGTCTGGAAAACCCTTCAGAGAGCGATGTTCTGCTTTATACTTCTCCACCGCTTCTGGATCGAGTCCGTCTTCATTATAAATAGCATCCTTCGAGTCCGACATTGCTACCACCTTGTGACCGTGACTCACGAATGTGCGAGCAGCATTTCCTCCCACATTACCCATTCCCTGAACCGCTACCGAGACACTTCTTGGAAGATTGAGTTTTTCTTTTAATGCTTCAAATACATAGTACCCACCCTGACCTGTTGCCGCTCCTCTTCCTTCTGAACCACCCTGATCGACCGGCTTACCGGTGAAAGAAGCACCAGACGTGTCACCGGTCAGTTTTGCATATTCGTCTGACATCCATGACATTATTTCTGGCGTGGTGTTCACGTCGGGTGCAGGCACGTCTACCTCAGGACCTAGGTTACGATACAGTGCTCGGACAAATCCCCGTGACAGACGCTCGAGCTCTCCGGAAGAAAGTATATCCGGATCTACTACCACTCCACCTTTACCTCCCCCCATTGCTATATCAGCCACTGCTGTCTTCATAGTCATCCATAGTGCCAGTGCACGCACCTCATCTAAGTCAGCCTCTGGATGAAAACGGATTCCGCCCTTATATGGACCACGCAGGCCCGAGTGTTGCACTCGATACCCCTCAAAGAATCGGGTCGAACCATCATCCATAGTCAATGGTATCGTCACAGTAATCTCCCTCTCTGCTCGTGAGAGTCGATCGATAAGCTCATTCGAAAAATCACCACCCTTTGCCGCTAAATGAAGTTGTCTCTGAGCACTTTCAAACGGATTTACCATGAAAATATAATTATTTAAGTATGATTATCATACATCACAGGGTCATATTAACGTACAGATGACCTTTTCCGAGTATTATTAAGTTATACACAGTTCTAGTTGGCAAGGCAAAAAAGGCCATTTTCAGTGCTAGACTATTCACATAACAGTAATTTATACCGAAATGCCAAAAGCTAATTCAGCGTTTATGAAGCCAATGAACATCAGTCCAGAGTTGGCTGAGGTAGTTGGAAAAGGTCCAATGCCACGTTCAGAGGTAGTAAAGGCCATCTGGGTCTACATCAAGAAGCACGATTTACAAAATCCTCAGAATAAACGAAATATCCTCGCTGACGACAAACTAAAGCCTGTCTTTGGTGGGAAGGACGAGGTAACAATGTTTGAGATGACTAAACTCGTCTCAGCACACCTCTCGTAATTTATTCCAAAGTTGGCGCAGGGCTTGTTGTTCCTTCGCTAAAAACCTTGCTGGAGTTTTTCTCCCACTCGGTTTCTAGCTTCAGTCCACAACTTCGCCTTGCATCCAATTTTGAAACAAATTGTAATTTGAGACAAAGTAAAAAGGCGCCGACAGCATATAGCTGTGGCGCCCTTTTGCTGACTTGGTCAGCAAACGTCGATGCGTTTCTGCGGCTCGTCAGAGTGATGACACCCTGGCAACCGTCTTGGATGGACCTCTTTTGGATCCAAGTCCCCGTCGGCGACTGCGCGCCAAAGTTCTGAAGGTGGGCCACACTCAGCCACACCTTCACCATTGCTTCCAAGGTCAGTTTTATCGGCCATTTTTTACTCCTTGTTGTTGATCGTTTCTTGCTCAAAGTACTAAACCCTCTCCTTAAGACAAAGGGCCAACCCGTTTCCGGATTGGCTCTTTGTTTCTTGGAGTGTTACCACTACACGCGAGCCAACCCGATTCTATTTCCGAGAATCGCCAGAGACACAAAGAAAAACCAATTTAGTTTCCCAGTATGCCCTGTTGTCGACTTGCCTGCCATAAAGTGAATATAACTCCGTCTCACAGAACAGTCAACCGAGAGTAGTGCCTAGTGTGGATAATCTAGAATATTACATCCTCCTTGATTCACTGCGTTCATCTGCGGAGGATGTGAGATTCGGTCACTCTTATGGATATTTTGTATTACTTCGCTCACAAAATATCTCATTCGCTCAACCCCACCTCACTCGCCTCCGGCATCGTTCCGGTTTTCGAATCTCACCGCGAGACACGCAGGTGTCTCGCTCATCCTCCGCGAATACAAAAAAGTCGCCAAATGGCGCGCTAATTTGTATTCGCGGAGGATGTGAGATTCGAACTCACGGGCGGTTTTACCCGCCGGCGGTTTAGTAAACCGCTGGTTTAAACCACTCACCCAATCCTCCATTTGTTTATGCAATGTGACTGAGGGAATTTCTCTCATTACTTTCGAGTGAGCGAGCGAAATGGAAATTTATTTACATTTCCGAACGAACGCTGAAAGAAAGCTTGCTTACAGAGCAGTACACCTTTTGGATATTTTATTTCACTTTGCTCATAAACTATCTCAAAAGGTCTTCGAATCCCTCCTTTTCTCGCAGAATATAATCACAAAAAGCTCCGAGCATTCGCTTTTTGTTCTTTATTCTGCGGAAAAGGAGGGATTCGAACCCTCGAGGGTTTTAACACCCTACCTCCTTAGCAAGGAGGCACATTCGACCACTCTGACACTTTTCCTTATGCGACATACTACGTTATTTCAGATACCTTTTCAAATACTTACGCACCGCACCATCTTTTCAAATCTTTCCTAATCTGCGATTATTGAATCAGTACAGCAAGGAGTATCGTCATGACCGAAGTTTTGAAACCTATGACCTATGGGTGTATCGTATGCGGACAGAAAAGCACCCGCCTTCTATCCTGCGATAATCCTGACCATCAGGAAATCGTCGCAGAAATGATGGACACGAACGCCGGCATTCCAACAATGGCAAGGGAGGAACCGTCCCGGGATGTCGAGGACTGTGAAGTGTATGACTGGATCATGAGTCAGCCCGAGATTCCTACAAATCACTTGATGGAAAGTCCTATCGGGATGAATATCAAATGAACACCAGCTCTACAATGAAATAACGGCCATGCCTCCCTCGGGAAGCATGGCCGAAATTTGTTTTGCACCCACCTACTTAATCACACTCGCCACCGCCTTAACTAATCCTGGAGTCATAACTGATGGAATTATATTGTCTGCACTTGGCTTCTTCACGAGTGAAGCGATTTTCTTAGCAGCAGCGAGTTTCATTGTGTCAGTAATCGCTTTAACATTGCGGTCCAAGGCTCCGCGAAAGATACCAGGGAAAGCGAGAGAATTATTCACTTGATTAGGAAAATCACTGCGTCCAGTAGCAACTACGGCAGCCCCGGCACGCTTAGCGTCATCGGGGTAAATCTCTGGCACTGGATTGGCAAGCGCAAATACTACCGCCTTATCAGCCATTTTTTCTATATGGTGACGAGTGATTGTGCCTGGACCAGATACACCAATAATGACATCAGCGTCAGTCACTGCCTCCATTACCTCACCCTTAACGTGTCGGGGGTTGGTAATCTTGGAAAGCTCTTTTTTATACCCTGAAAGTCCTGGTCGCCCGGCCACGATCACACCACTACGGTCAGTCACGATGACATCTTCTACTTTCGCTTCATAAAGTAGTTTTGCAATCGCGCATCCTGCGGCCCCCGCACCCACAATCACCACCTTCATATCCTCCATCTGCTTCCCTACTACTTTCGCAGCATTGATGAGTCCAGCTAGCACTACGATTGCTGTGCCGTGTTGATCATCATGCATCACTGGAATTTCGAGCTCTGCCTTCAGTCGCTCTTCAATAATAAAACACTGTGGAGCAGCAATATCCTCAAGATTGATTCCACCAAAAGTCGGTGCAATGGCTTTAACTACCTTAATTATTTCTTCTGAGTCGTGTACATCAAGCACAATCGGAAAAGCGTCTACATTCGCCATCGCCTTAAAAATTGCACACTTACCTTCCATTACCGGCAAGGCTCCCAAAGGACCGAGATTACCAAGCCCCAAGACCGCAGTACCGTCTGATACTACTGCCACCGTGTTGCGCTTAATAGTATAGTCACGGGCTTCTTTTGGTTTCTTAGCTAAGTGCGAAGAAACCGCGCCAACACCTGGTGTATAGAGAGTACTCCAGTCATCTTTGGTCTTTAACTCCACCTTACTCACTACCTCAAGTTTACCTTTTAACTTTTTATGCAGGGATAGAGCTAATTTGTTGTAGTCTTTTTTACTAGACACTTTTCTAACTGGTGTTTTTTTCTTCATAATAACCGTAACAGTATACGCCATTGATGCAATTTACAAAAAGAAAAGGCGGGTGCGCATTGCACCCGCCCTTGTCCAACATCAGTGGACTGACGCACTTTCCCTGTCGCTAACAGGCTTGCGTCGAGGTCTCCCGACCTGCTTCGTAACAACCTTCGGCAACCGAACTTCGGTTGCCGAGTAGCGGTTATCGGCGTCGACGGCGACCAAGACCTCGACTTCCATATCCGCCTCGGGAGTGATACCCACACGTTTGGCAGGAATCACGTGCAAGAAGACATCCTTCTTCAATTCAGCGCAGACCACAAAACCATAACCCTTGTCGTCATTAAAGAACTTCACAGCGCCGCGATACCATGGAAAAGTGATTGTCGTTGCAGTTAATCCGCGATTTTCGCGTTGGTACGAAACCATCACCATCGCACCTTCTTTCAACTGTGACTCATACTTTTGGCCAACTTCCTTCCCGATATAGATGTCACCTTTATTGGTAACAATAAAACCGAAGCCGTTCTTTTTGCTAAAAAACTTCACGGTTCCGGCGATCTCGCCTGATTCACACTTCACCAACATGCAGATTCTCCCTTGGATAAACTATGACGAGGCACAAGAGCCGAAGCTCGGTGCTTACTATTCCATATTTAATTATGTTTGTCAATATCATTTCGCATTGTTATTATTAGGCTCATATGAATCCTTCTGACCGATTAGCTGAACATTTCCGAATCGACACCGCTCACCAAAAAGCCCTGAAAAAGCTCAGGATTGAAACCGTATCTGACCTCCTTCATCATCTCCCCTCACGTTATGAGGACATTAGTGATATTCAGTCAGTCTCTGGCCTTACAACCGGTAGTGAAGCAGTGGTATACGGTCAACTCGGTGGCCTCAAGGCACGTAAAGCTTGGAAGAGTAAACGGCCAATTGCTGAAGGGTGGCTTGAAGATGGAACGTCTCGCATCAAAGTGATGTGGTTTAACCAACCCTACCTCGCTAAGATGTATAAGGACGGACAGTATGTGAAAGCGTCGGGGAAAGTTACCGGAGTTGGAGACAAAATGTATATAGCCAACCCAGAACTCGAACCATTAGAATCACTCCCTATTGACCGACACGATTCAATTTTCAAAAACACTGAGAACATCGACGATACTATTTATCCAGTCTACAAAGAAACAAAGGGAGTCACTAGTCGTTGGTTCTATCACACGGTAATGAAGTGCTTTGAAGCCGGAGTACTAGAAAAGGTCACGGACCCTATCCCTACCAAAATATTGGAACGATACAAGCTCTATGAACTAAAGACTGCTCTTCGCTATATCCACTCACCCAAGAAACTAGATCATGCAACCGGTGCACGCAAGCGCTTTGCTTTTGAAGAAGTTTTCTATATCCAAGTCCAAAAAGCGATGGAGCGCGCTACGGTCTCGGCTGCCACTTCCTACAACATTGATGCTACGGGAGACAATGTAGAGGAATTTATTTCTCGTTTTCCCTTCCCTCTCACTCGCGCTCAACAAAGAGCAATTGATGAAATTCTAAAAGACTTCAGTGGACAACATGCAATGTCCCGACTCCTTGAAGGTGACGTAGGAAGCGGTAAAACAGCCGTGGCTGCAACTACAGCGTACGCTGTAGTGACTTCGCGTCCGCCTGAGGGACGTGGAACTAAAAGTGGAATCGACTATGGAAACCTTCAGGTGGCCTATATGGCGCCAACTGAAATTCTGGCCAAACAACACTTTGAAAGCTTTATCGAATACTTCGAACACCTTCCAATTCAAATCGGACTCATTACCGGTAGCGGTTGCTACAAGTTCCCGTCAAAATCCGACCCCACTAAACCTACCAAAATTTCTAAAGCTCAACTAATGAAGTGGGTTAAAAATGGTGAGGTGCCGATACTTATTGGTACACATGCGCTTATTTATAAAAGTGTGGAGTTTAAGCACCTGGCTTACGTCATTATTGACGAGCAACATCGTTTCGGTACCAACCAGCGTAAAGCCTTAACTAAAAAAGGCGCTCCAATGCCTCATCTTTTATCAATGACGGCTACCCCTATCCCTCGTACGCTTTCTCTCACCATTTACGGAGATCTGGACCTAACCTTACTCGATGAGATGCCCAAAGGTCGCAAGCAAGTAATCACGAAGATAATCGGACCAAATCAACAAGAACCAATGTATGAACACGTTAAGGGTGAACTTAAAGCTGGAAGACAAGCCTACGTTATATGTCCACGTATTGATGAGCCGGACCCAGAAAAAGAAAATGCCTTAAACCTCAAGAGTGTAATCTCGGAAGCTGAACGCCTACGCACCCACGTCTTTAAGAATGCTCAGATAGATGTTCTTCATGGCAAAATGACGCCATCAGAAAAAGACAAAGTGATGAAACGTTTTCTTGACCACGAGAGTGATGTGTTGGTAGCAACTTCGGTGGTTGAAGTGGGTGTTAATGTGCCAAACGCTACCAACATCATTATTGAAGGTGCAGAACGTTTTGGACTTTCGCAGTTACACCAGCTTCGCGGTCGTGTCATTCGTGGTACATACCAGCCATACTGCTTTGCTGTTACAGAATCAAAAAGTGAAAAGACGCGTGACCGATTGAAGGCGCTCTCTACCGCCAAGAACGGTTTCGAACTCTCTGAATACGACCTACAATTCCGAGGTGCAGGTGAACTATATGGCTCCAAGCAATCCGGACTTTCTGACCTAGGTATGGAAGCACTAAAAAATCTGAAACTAGTAGAGGCTGCTCGGGCCGAAGCTCGCACCTTAGTTGAGACAGATCCAGAACTTAAAAAACACAACAAAATAGCCGAGCGCGTCACCACACTCGGCCTAAATCTTCATTTGGAATAGAGTGCCGATGAATATTTTGGGTCAATGATAGAATAAAATTATGTTAGACATTATTTCCAGAGCCTGCCTACACCCGATTGATTACTCGGGAATACTACGCACAACTACGTTGCAGTTTAAAGAGAAAATTCAAGAAACCGATAACACATACTCATTCATATTTACAGCATCTAAACTACCAAACTGGAAGGCTGGACAACACGCTATCTTTACCCTACCCGAGGCTTATGTCGAAGGTAAAACCTGGCGACCATTTTCAGTAGCCTCTGCACCGAGTGAGAACGTTATTAGAATTGGCACCATAGTTCCGCCTGAGCCAAGTAGTTTCAAACAAAAACTAGTGTCTCTGCAACCTGGTGACAAAGTGAGAATGTTTGGACCATACGGTGAACTTTGTCTTAAGTCTAATATGAAGAAAATAGTTGCCGTCGCCGGTGGTATAGGTATCACACCGTTTAGGGCAATCATCTGTGATTTGGCGAACAATGGAAAGAATGTAGACTTTCATTTGATTTACTCCGCTAAATCGGAACACGTGTATAAAAATGAGCTTGAAAACTGGAAACATAAACTCCCTAATCTGAAAATTACCTACACCACCACAGCAGATGAAGTAAACGCTGAACTACTAAATGAGGTAGACAATAGTAAGGATACTCACTTTTTACTCTCAGGTGCTCCCGGAATGATTGAAGCACTAAGAAAAAACCTCATAGATAACCAAGTCACCAAGAACCACATAATCAACGACCCATTTAAAGGATATTAGTAACCCTGCGTGGCGTTTAAAAACTCTGTCCGCCCTCTTGGATTTGAACCAAGGACCCCAGAGGTATAAGCTCTGTGCTCTAACCAACTGAGCTAAGGGCGGACACAACCTTCAAATCGCACACGAATTAGACCCTACTTTATAGCATCTTAAGACACTGTGCAAAACTGAACATTTTTATCAAATGCGCTGATACAATAGTTTTAACCTTTTAACAAGTTAAATAAATCATAATGAGTCAAAGAACTATGCACGAAGTGGCCAAGTTTGCGAGCGGTTTAGTAGCCGCTGATTTAGCAACCAACATCTGGTTTGCATATAGTGACATCCTTCCTATTACCACTATGGGTGTCACCATAACCGAATCAATGATCTGGCCAGCAATTGTCTTCGATATTGCAGCTCTATCATTCTTGGTCCACTACGCCTGGAGAATTGGCAACATACCATCTCTTCGTGAGCGCAGTTACTTAATGCTTGCCGGCCTTGTTTTCGCTAGTGTAGCTGTGATTCACTTTGCTCGCATTCTATTTGATGTAGATGTAGCAGTAATGGGTTACGAGGCTCCACACTGGATCTCTTGGACCGCTAGCATCGTCACCGCTTACTTGGCCTATATGAGTTTCCGTCTAGCTACTCGGTTGAAGGCGTAACGTTAGAGGTAGTTTAAAAAGAAACCGGCAGTCCTTATGGACTGCCGGTTTTTTAGTTTAATTGTCTATGTTTTTAGACCTCCTTGCCTTTCATATGGTCCGCATCGAATTCAATAGCTCTTGTGGGGTCACCTAGTCTCTCTTCTTCTAGACGTTGATCGCGATAGAAATCTCTTATCTCCACTCCCTCTGCCTTAAGTATCGCTTCGTACTCCTCGCGCTCCAAAGTCTCCACTTCCAAAAGACGCATAGAGATGGCATCAAGTGCCTTACGATTCTGAGACAAGATTTCCTTTGCGGTTTCCATTCCTGTCGATATCAGTTTTGAAACTTCCTCATCAATCGACTTAGCTACATCAGGAGAATAACCACGGTCTTCTCCCACTCCACCACCAATCAAACGTCCACCAGAACCTTCAAAGGCCACAGCACCGAGCTTATCGCTCATACCATACTTAGTGACCATATCGCGAGCAAGATTTGCCACAACCTGCAAGTCATTTGATGGACCGGTGGTTAGGTCATCAAATATCATCACCTCTGCCACATACCCGCCCAAAGTCATAGCAATATCGTCAATAAACTCCTTACGAGAATGCATCTTCCGGTCTTGATCCGGAAGCTTCAAAGTATATCCAGCTGCTCGTCCACGAGAGATAATAGATATTTTCTGTACTGGGTCAGCATATGGCAAGACTGAAGCAACTAGAGCGTGACCAGCTTCGTGATAGGCAGTTACCTCCCTTTCTTTTTTAGAGAGTAAGTGACTTTTGCGCTCTGGACCAAGCATCACCTTTTCAATCGAACGAATAATATCAAACTGGGACACCGTCTTACGTTCTTCGCGCGCAGCCAAGATAGCTGCTTCGTTCATTAGAGATTGTAGGTCAGCTCCAGAGAATCCAGGGGTACGTGTAGCGACTGTGGCTAGATTCACATCTTCTGCTAGTGGCTTCTTGCGCGCATGTATCTTCAAAATGGCCTCACGGTCATCACGGTCAGGTAGGTCAATGGTGACACGCCGATCGAAGCGACCAGGGCGCACGAGGGCCGGGTCTAATACATCTGGACGGTTAGTAGCCGCCATCACAATCACCTTTTCAGTTGGCTCAAAACCATCCATTTCCACCAGTATCTGGTTTAGCGTTTGTTCACGCTCATCGTTTCCGCCACCTATACCAGTACCACGGATGCGTCCTACCGCATCAATTTCATCTACAAAGATAATGGCTGGAGCCGCCTTCTTCGCCATCTGGAATAGATCACGTACTCGACTTGCTCCAACACCGACAAACATCTCTACGAATTCTGAACCAGAGATTGAAAAGAAAGGCACACCAGCCTCACCTGCTACCGCACGTGCCAGTAAGGTCTTTCCAGTACCAGCCGGACCCATCAAGAGTACTCCCTTAGGAATTTCTGCACCGATATCTAGAAACTTTTTCGGGTTCTTCAAGAAGTCCACAATCTCTTCGAGTTCTTGCTTCGCTTCTTTAGCACCGGCAACATCTTTAAAAGTCACTTTCTGTGATTGATCATTAGGGTCAATCACTCTAGCTTTGGACATTCCAAAGTTCAGTGCCTGCATTCCAGCTCCACGCATTGAGCGGGTGAAGAACCAGATAATTAGGAGGAGAAAAATTATCGGGAAGATAAAAGGAGCAAAGGTAGAGAGGTAGTATGAGAAGCCAGTCTCCTTCTGCACATCAATAGTCACACCTGCAATCTGCTCTGAAGTCACACCAAGGTTAGCGAGTGTTTCTGTGATAGAGGCATCGGTTTCTTTCTTGCCTTCAGCCTTAGGTTTAGAATCATCCTTGTATGAAACTTCGAGCTTCGAACCTCGTACAATAATCTCACTGACCTCACCAGCCTTCACACCTTCAGCTATCGCTGATAATGAAGCCTCTACCGGTTCTTCCTGACGTTCTGCTATATATGAATACCCAGCTACGACCAGCATCAACACTAAAATCGTCGACAACATATTGTTCCAGAAATTGCCTGGACCAACCGGCATCTTCTTCATAAGGTCAGATGAACGGTTCTTCTTCTCCCCTTCCTTTTTGTTCTTAATTTTTTTATCACTCATATTGCAGGTGATTATACAGAAAACGCCCGCATTTGCGAGCGTTTCCACAAGATAGTCAGACCATCAAAGGTGCCTCTGTACCGAAGAAATCAGGTCGGCCCAACTTTGGCGGTCGAGAATCAGTCGGAGCTCTTTTTCATCACCCCTCTCCCCTCGTTCGCGAGCAACAACCGAGAGTCTGTCCCCAGACACACGTCCTACCTGGACCTCCAAAGTACGACCGTTGGACATGAATTTAGTAACACCTTCTGTATTTGGCACGGCACTCTCCTGTGGTTTGTTTACATTAACTGCTTTGCAGACTATAGTTTCTAGAATAAAAGTCAAATATGAGCGACCTGATTAGAAATAAAAAAGTTGGATTTAACTTTGAACTCCTCGAACGCTATGAAGCGGGCGTGGAACTTTTAGGTACCGAAGTGAAGTCTTTGCGTAATGGTCAGGGCAAACTTGAAGGCTCGCATATAATAGTGCGGGGAGATGAAGCTTACTTAGTAGGCGCCTCCATACCAGCCTTTCAGAAGGCCAATGCCCCGAAGGACTATGAGCCAGAGCGGGTTCGTAGATTATTGTTGAAGAAAAAAGAGATTTTGGAGTTATTCACAGAGAGTGAAAAGCGTGGTTTGACAGTAGTGCCAGTTCGGTGGTATAATAAAGACAGTAAGTTGAAACTCGAAATCGCAGTTGGTCGTGGAAAAAAGAAGTACGACAAACGCGAGGCAATCAAGGGTCGCGACACCAAGCGATCCATCGAGCGGATATTAAAAGGTGAATAAGCTCAGTTACTAAGTAGTGGTTAGCAACAAGAATTTATATTCTTGCTACTACTTAGTAACTGAGTTATGTTTGGCACTTGGAAACGGGGAGGAAGAGATGGAAACTGTACTTTACGAAAATGAGGAGATAGAACTGGGGGCAACAACACAAACTCCCTTCTGTAACACAATGGAGGCCAAACGTCTGGCCATCATTGAAATGCAGAAAGGACTTACACCCTACGATGAGAAAGTTGTGCTTGACTACCTTGAGCACTGCAGTGAATTTCGTCTTTCTGAACTTTTTTCCGGTGAAGAGCTGGAAGAGATCAGGGAGAACATCGCGGTCGACTTGTTGGTGTTGAAAATGATTCTTCATTGACGAGCTGGACCCACTACCCACACATGCGATGGCGGCCAACACCCGCCCTCGCATTCCCTCAAAGCACGGAATAATTTCTTTATTTTGAGGGGATGACAGGCATCGACGGTTTGCATCGTTCATCCACGCAATGCCGAAATTGGAATCAATTCGTTAAGAGGTTCCATCTGTATCTGCAAACAAAGCAATACCAAGTCCGTTCTCATACGGATTCGCCTTCGCTCGAGCGTAAGTTCGCGTAGGTGACGCTAACCCGCCCTATGTCTAATAAGGTGGCGTTAGTGGAATAGCATTAGGCTCTAGATAATTAATTTGTTCCATTAGTTATCCGAATTGTTAGGGACTGCTCGCAGTGAGGTTTTGCTAAATTTTTCACTCACTACGCTAAGATTAAAACTTAGCTATGCATTGTAGAAGTGTATGGACGACCATTCTCGGACGGGAGTTCAACTCTCCCCATCTCCACCAAATCTGAAGCAAAACGAGCCTTATTTTATAAGGCTCGTTTTGCTGTATTTGGGAGAGATGTTTGGGAGATAACTAAGTCATCTTTCTTATTTAATTTTTACCACCTTTCACTAATAGCCAGATTGAAAATGCCATCTCTCCAAAAATACTTGGAATAGCTACTAATGTTAAAAAGATACCAGCATACAAATGATAGTTCTCTAGCAAAAAGTGTGCCCCCGTATCAACTATATACATTACACCAGCCGCAAAAAGCAGATACGGAATAAAGGTTATATGTTTGACGATACGACTGAGACACAAAAGATGCACTCCAAAGAATAATAGGCCAATGAGCCAAATGTTATTAAAAACTGTCACTTGAGCCAGTATTGCCTGAGCACTGTCTTCAACAAAAACATTAAGTAGGGCAAAAACAGCAACTCCCATAATAATGGCGTGTGCTAGACGAAAATAGGTACTCGGTAGTGAAAGTGGGTGTGATTTATAGAGATCGTAAAGTGCCCAAGCTACAATGACATCAAACACAGCTGTAATAAGGAACGCCATAATACCAACACGAACTATAAAAGACTGTTCAGCTATGGCCTCAAGTGGGCTCTGAAGTAATAGGTCAAGAACAAAAAAATTGGCAAAGATGGCAGCAACAAAAATGACTAGATAGCTACTACCAGCAATCAATGCGAGTTGTCGTGATGATATGAGCATATAAATAAACTATACACTAAACTAAATATCCTTCCTGACCAAAATCCACTGTTTTAAAATTTATAGACTTACTAAAAGAAAAGGCGTCCCGCATACACGGAACG
This sequence comes from Candidatus Nomurabacteria bacterium, assembly GCA_020631995.1. Classification (GTDB taxonomy): domain Bacteria; phylum Patescibacteriota; class Minisyncoccia; order Phycocordibacterales; family UBA918; genus OLB19. Next base: position 159,939 of record JACKGJ010000001.1, read on the forward strand.
CCCTTTTGAGTTCATTCAACCCGAGCTCAGGATGTGGGTAACCTAGTTGCCGAAAGAAGGCCCTCATTTACCCAGCTATGAAATCCTTGTTCCATAGAACTATTATCAGAATTTCTCTCAAGAGAGTTAATTTTGTGAACAACCTGTTCTATCTGCAGGGCTGAGGTAGTGCCAGCTACTACCACCGCCACTATCCATACGACGGCCAAGACAACTGTTTTTTGGACGGTAAAGAAATTACGTTTAACCAAGAGACTAGCGCCAACCACAATAAGAACAATCAGCGGGATCGCCAAGGCAACAAACGATGAGACTATCACTACCGCTCCGAGTGCACTACCTTGTATTATCTCAAGCACAATTTGAACTTCTTCAGGAAATAAAATCTTATCGGATAGAAGAACTACGCTGTATCCAGATACCATGCCTGCAATTCCTAAGGCACCACCTACTATGAAAGCAATACCGACAACATATCGAGCTAGAACAATAATAAACTTAACTAAAGCACCCAGCACCTGAAACAACTTATTTAAAAGATTACGCAAGTTTATCCAAATACCGTTGGCTGTCTCAAAATCAGTCTCCTCTATGCTTTTAATATTTTTTTTTACCCTTTCTGTTATCTCCTTTAATGTCACCCTCTCTCCTCGCATGGCGTACTTATCGGCAGTTGTGGTAGCTACTGGGACAACTAGCCACAAAATAATATAGGCCAGAATACCTAAACCATTGAAGAAAATTGATATTACAAAAACAAGCCTGACAATCACTGGATCAATGTCGAAGTATCTAGCTATCCCGGATGCAATACCAGCAATAATGGCATCGTCTGTATCTCGGTATAATCTTTTCTTCGGTTCATCACCAGATTGTTCGGTATCCTCCGAACCATCAACCCTTTCTCCAGGATTCTCACCTTCACCAAAATCAGCTGGACTGCCCATTTCACTGATTACTAACTCAACATCAGTCGGTGTCACTGCTATTTTTTCATTTTTCTTCTGTGCGATAAATTTTTCCGCAATTGCACGCTCAACATCCTCAATAATTTCTTGCGCATCGTCACTGCTCGCAAGATTACTTTTAATTTGCTCTAGATATAACACTAGGATGTCATAGGCTTCTTGTTCAATAGCAAATACGACGCTACCGATTGTGATATTAATTACTTTTTTCATAGTGTTTAATTAAAGTGTTTACCGAATCATCTAGTGATTTCCATGAGGCTTCTAATTGTTGCAATATCTCCTTTCCCTGTTCAGTCATTGTGTACATCTTTCGTGGTGGACCACTTTTACTTTCTTGCCATTCATACTCCACTAAACCAGAACTCTTAAGCCGAGAAAGAAGTGGATAGAGTGTTCCCTCCACCACCAAGAGATTAGCGTTTTTGAGTTGCTTCAGGATATCTGGTGCGTAGGTTGGTTTAGCACCAATTATTAAAAGTACCGGAAACTCAAGAAAGCCCTTTCGCATCTGCGACTTAGCATTTTCTATATTGTATTGTGGCTTTTCATCACTCATATTCGGAGTGTATCATGTGGTACTTTGTATTGCAAGGTACCTTATTAACATGTGTTATTCCCTATTTTCAAGTTAGTTATAGTTACGAAGAATCCACCACTTCTGTTTGACACAGAAACGAACTGGGGACACTATATTAAAGGCAACGAGGAGGCAACGGCCATGGAAAGTGCGGACGACATTTGGTGGGTGGTGAGCATGATCATTTTCGTATTGGGAGTTACCGCCATCCCATCAGCTTGGTGGCTCACAAAATGTGACTCACTGCGCCGGTGGCACAGCCGGTTGAAGCACTAGAACTTGAGAGATGGTCCGGCACATATGTGCCGGACTTTTGCTATATAATATATTTAATAACAGACAAGCGAACAGAAGCAATAAATATGCCTAAGAAAGTCATAGCAGTAGACTTCGATGATGTGGTTATGCACTTCAACGCCGGTTTCTTGGATTTCCATAATCGACTATTTGGAACTAGTCTGGTGTACGAAAACCTTACCCGTTACGATGATTGGGAAGTCGTATACGGTTGCGATAAAGACACAATGGCAGAAAGGGCACATAGCTTCTACCACTCCCCCGAGCATATGTTGGCATCTCCAGTTTCTGGGGCAGTCGAAGCCATTAGACTTCTATCAGAAACCTATTCACTTCAGATAGTAACCAGTCGTCCAGACTCCACTCGTCCACCCACACTCAAGTGGCTCGACAATCATTTTCCAAGGCTTTTCCATAACTTTCATTTTACCAACATCTATGCAGGAACCCTTGATACTAAACCAAAAGCCAAGTCAGAAGTATGTCGTGAGATTGGTGCGATAGTACTGATAGATGACGCAATGAAGCACGCTCGAGATGTTGCAGATAGTGGTGTTCCTGTCTTGCTCCCTGACCGACCATGGAACCAAGGACCAGATCATAAAGGGGTACATCGAGTACATTCCTGGGAAGAGACTGTGAATTGGATTCGTGATAATACTTAAACACAAAACCCGACACACAAGTGTCGGGTTTTGTTCAATCTATTTATTCAGTGGACCACTTTATTGAGTAGTTTCACTTTCCCCACCTTCATCATTGCCACTTGTTGGCACCTTCATATTGATATTAAACTCCGCGTTATCATCCTCGGGAGCGGCGTTTCCACTCATAAAGTACCAGACTCCAAAACCGACGATTGCGACTAACGCCACTACGATTAGTATTGTATTAACTCCTGAATTGTTATTGTCATCCATAATGTTAGAGGGTTAATTGTTAAGATAACCTATACACCAAGACTAACTTTTAACAGAAATCTTTCTAGGGCCTGTGGTGCGTAGATTCTGATGTGTTAGAATCACGCCCAATGTCTAAAAAAGATTTTAAGGTTTTCAAGAGTAGTGCTGGTTTCGGTCTCAAGACAATGCGTGACTGGAAGAAGGGTGACTTGGTAGTTGAATACACTGGAAAGAAAATTACCAATAAAGCGGCCGACGAAAAACCAAACCGTTACTTATTTGACCTTGATGAGAAATGGACCATTGATGGCTCTCCCCGCTCTAACCTCGCCCGATACATCAACCATTCATGCAAACCAAACTGTGAACCAGTTCACTACACCGACACTAACGAAATCGGTATTGAGGCCATACGAACCATTAAAGCTGGAGAGGAGCTAACATATGACTATGGAAAAGATCACTTCGAAGAGTACATTAAGCCATATGGTTGCAAATGTGGGCATCACTCAGAGAAGTAGCTAAAGTGAAAAGTTAAAAATAGTAGGTTATGAATATACTGCCACCTATTCCCTATTCACTGATTTGTGTTATATTTTGACACAATCAGTCTAGAGACTAACTGGCGCCACATTAAACACTTTATACATTAAGACAAATCATTCTGAACAAACCAAGAACCTTCATCAACTACAATAAAGACCGCACGCGAATCAACGCCGCCATTAGGGCGAAGGAGCTTCGTGTAATCGGGGCTAAAGGTGAAAACCTAGGTGTGTTGTCTCTGGAAGACGCTAGGAAAGCTGCCGATGAAGCAAGTCTAGACCTAATCGAAATCTCTCCAAACGCCAATCCTCCGGTAGCAAAGATTATGGACTTTGGTCAATTTCGTTATGAGACCAAGCGCAAGAAGAGTGAAGTTAAAGCTAAGTCACACGTCACTGAAACTAAGTCAGTGCAGGTAAAGGTCATCACTGGTGACCATGACCAACAACTCAAGGCCAAACGAGCAGCTGAATGGCTATCCGAAGGCCACCGTGTTAAGGCTGATCTTTTCCTTTCTGGACGATATAAGTATATGGATGAGGCTTTTCTAAAGTCACGCCTACAACGTTTCCTTCAGATTATCCCTATTGAGTATAAAATTGCAGACCCGATCAAGAAAAGTCCTAAGGGCTATACTGTAACGCTAGAGCGAGACGGCAAAGCTAAGTACGTGAAGGGTGTGGAACTGGAAGAGGTAAAGCCAACTAAAAAAGAAGATAATGATAAGTCTCCTGACGAACCAAAGGTGAAAAAGAAGTCCTTAGATGAACTCATTGAAGGGGGCTTGATTTAAGAGGGCTTTTGCTGTATATTTCTAACCACTTTTGTCGCTTCTCACGGCAGAGAACCCCGAAACCAAATACTGTATGAAAACAAACAAATCATATACCAAGCGTATAAAAGTCACTAAAAACGGCAAGCTTGTTGCTCGTAAGCCTGGTCAAAACCACTTTAACGCACGCCAGACTGGGCAGCAGAGACTTCGACGCAAGCGAACACAGCTGTTGAATTTGAGTAAGAAAATCACCCGACGTTTCCTACCAGGCAGTGGAGCCTAATCTCCAAAACTATAAACTGAAAACTAATTAATTATTTATGTCACGTGTAAAAGGAGGATTGATGGCTCAGAAGCGCCGTCGTAACATCCTCGAACAAGTAAAAGGATACCGTTTCGGTCGCTCTAAGAAAAAGCGTCAGGCTATTGAAGCAATTCATCATTCTGGACTTCACTCTTTCGCTCACCGTAAGGACAAGAAGGCTGACTACCGTTCTCTCTGGATTACCCGCATCAATGCAGCACTAAAGGCCCAAGGTCTTCAGTACAGCCGTTTTGTAAAGGCAATGAAAGATAAGGGATTTGCAGTTGACCGTAAAATCCTCGCTACTCTAGCTAAGGATAAGCCAGAAGTTTTCACCCGAATTGTTGACCAAGTAAAATAAAGCTTCCAAAATCAGGTAAATTCTAGGGCTTCAGAAATTTTGCTCGTCACCGTATGTCTATATACGGCTCGCTCACAAAATTTCCTCCAGTCCGTCGAATTTCCTCTAATTTTGAAAGCTTTAGCAAAACCCCGCGCCACTGGCGCGGGGTTTTGTTATTTGTTATTACTATTACTATAGGACTGATACTTAAAACTCAATCTCTACCACCTCCTCAGGACCTGGGGCCACAGCATTTACTCCTAAGTAGTCACGGAGACGCTGGACCAAGAAGAGTGATGAGCGCTCCTCGCCCATCGCCACAAAGACTTGTTTGGCCTTGTCTCCCCCCTTTGCAACAAAGCTTACTAATTGGTCGCGATCAGCGTGGCCAGACCAACCTTGAATGCTAGCTACTTCTGCTTTCACCACCACTTTTTTCCCATCAATCTTAAGAGAAGGTGCACCGTCTTTTAGTCGTCGCCCAATACTACCGACCGACTGGTAACCTACCAGCAACAGAATAGTATTGGGATTAGAGAGAAAATTCTGCTCGTGTTTTAAAATACGCCCACCGTGTGACATTCCACTACCAGCAATTATCACCTTAGCTCCCTTGGTGCGATTAATCGCTTCAGAATCAGAAACACTACGGGTTAGTTTGAGTTTAGGAAAATCAAAAATATTGTCCCCTTTCTTAATTTGTTCACGCACCGAATCTCTTAAGTACTTAGTCCGTTCTCTATAAATATCAGTCACCTCGATAGCTAATGGTGAATCCAAAAATACTGGTATTGGTTCTATCTTGCCACTTTCCACCATATTATTAATTTCAAATAGCATTCCTTGGGTGCGCTCAAGTGAAAAAGCTGGAATAATAAGTGTACCTTTTTGTTTGATGGTCTTTTCCAGATACCCTTGGAGTAACTCACTTCTTTCCTCCACCTCTTCGTGCTGTCGGTCTCCATACACACTCTCAATCACTAAGTAGTCGTAGTCTTTGGGAATCACCGGCGGATTAAGCAGTGGTTGCGGGTCGTTTCCGATATCACCTGAAAAAGTGATGCGTCGACCGGCACGCTCTAGAGTAATTGAGGCCGAACCAAGAATATGACCCACATCTGTAAATACGGCGGAAACACCATCCTTAAGTGCAAGAGTGGCTTCGTATTCAACCGGTTTCCATAGCCCAAGGGCTGCAGCAATATCCTCCTCTTTATAAAGTAGCGGAGTACCATACTTTTCTGACTCAAAAGACATCACCTTGAAAGCATCACGCAACATCACCCCAGCCAGCGCGAGCGTTGGCTCTGTGGAATAAATAGTTCCTTTAAAACCTTCCCGAACAAGCTTTGGAATGCGACCAATATGATCAGCGTGTGCATGGGTAACTAAAAGAAAATCCACTACGGCAGGGTCATAAGAAAATGGATTATGATTTTCCTTTTCCTCAAAGCGATCTCCTTGAACCAATCCGCAATCAACTAAGATTCGAGAATCTCCCGTATCAAGGTGAAAATTTGCTCCAGTAACACTCCCTACCCCTCCATAAAAACCAAGTTTAGATTTACTCATACGTCTAACTGACTTACTCTTCTACCAACAAAGTACCCGGCCATTCCGCCAAGTGCTCCCATAATAAGATCTAATATTGTGTCACCTACATAGTTACCTTCTTCGAAAGGTATGCCGATAGATACCTCAAAAACTTCCCATACAGATGCAACCAGTAATACAAAAGCGACCGTGCGAACTAATGTGAAGTACCGGTCCACTAACTTTGGGAAAAATCCCAAGAATGTCAGGAAGCCCAGCGCCACAGTTACCCCGCCTAAAAAATGCACCGGAATATCAAGCCAAAGATAGAGCCAGTAAAGGTGGAGTTCTAAAAATAAATAATGAAAAACCGCCAACATAATGGCTGATAGTCCAAAGAGTAAGGTGGTTGATTTAATCACTTGTATATTTTAACACTAAAAAACACGTTCTTGAGAACGTGTTTTCGGGTGAGTCGCCAACGTATGTCCCTGGAAAAGTCCAGGTGGGCACCCTATCCGGCTCCCGCTGAAATTGGTCAGACTAGCTTTCCATTCTCATTGTTTGTCGTGAGTTCAGGCAGCCCTGACAAAAAAATTAACTCGGAACATACGGAAGCGACTCAATTTAAGAATATCATATACAAAAAATGACAATACTTAAGTATTGTCATTTTTTGTATCTTAATTCTTATTCGTTCTTTCCGTCAAAGTTCACGTCATACATAATCCTTTCCTGCGCAGTCACGTAATTCATTATTTCTTCACTCTTGAACCAAATAGCGATTTCACGTTCCGCCTCTTCTCTGGACTCAGACTGGTGAACCAAGTTTCTAACTGCTCGGTTTTCGTAAGTAGCATGTCCGTAAGAATCTACTGTGTAGTCACCACGAATGGTACCGACATCAGAAGTAGATGGTTCGGTAGTACCAACAATCTTAGTAACTACAGAGCAGGCTTGGTTACCTTCTAGGATTAGAGCCACTACTGGAGCAGCTGTCATATAGTGCACAATAGTGCGGATGATATCCTTACCGTATTCAATTGGCTCTTTAGTGATTTCTTGACCTTGGGACTTAAGGTCTTCAATAACACCCTTACCTTTCCTTTCATACCACTCATCTGTTTTGTTGTAGTGTTCTAGGAGTTGAGCCTCAGTCGGAACAATCATTTTAAGTGCTGAAATCTTAAGGCCAGTACGTTCAAAACGCTTAATTACTTCTCCAACCAAGGACCGCTGTACGGTGTCTGGCTTTAGGAGTACGAGAGAGCGTTCTTGATGTGGTAGTTTGTCCATAAGATTTTGTATTTAAACGGTTCGTTAAAAAGTTAGCTCGAGTAATATACCTTAAAAGGTGTCGCAGAGCAAAGACTCCAAAATCATCCTACTTGAAGTGTTATGTGTCAGATTTAGAACTTAGAGTGAGAATTTCCGGTCCAGTTTCTGTAATTAAAACTGTATGCTCCATATGTGCTGCAATACCACCATCTTCTGAGCGCACTGTGTAGCCATCCTCCTCGTCAAAAAATACCTCTTTACTTCCATAAATTATCATTGGTTCTATCGCCAGTACCATACCAGGCAGGAGTAACGCCCCTCTGTCGCCTTTTATGACGTAATTAGGTACCTGAGGCTCTTCGTGTAGTGAATACCCTACTCCGTGCCCACATAGGTCTTCTACGATACCAAAGCCCTTGGGTACACTGGCTTCTACAGCCGCTCCGATAGCTGACACATAAGCGCCAGGTTGTGCGGCCTCAATGGCGGCGTGAAGGGCTTTCGCAGTCACCTTAATCAACTGCTTAGCTCCTTCACTGCCCTCACCACAAATGACAGTACGGGCAGAATCTACTACCATTTCTTTGTATCCAATTACCAAATCGATACTGACCACATCCCCTTCTTTAAAAGTGCGTGGAGCTTCATTGGGAATTCCATGTACCACTTCCTCATTCAAAGATATGCAGGTAGCAGCCGGATACGGTCGTGGTGCAAAAGTCGGATGATAACCAAGAGTAATGGGCTCAAGGTTATATTTTTCCAAAAGCTCCATCGCCCTGTCGTCTACATCAAGTGTGGTTGCCCCTGGTAGCACCTCCTTCTCTAACTCATCAAGCACCATCGCCAAAAGCTTCCCACCTTCGCGGAGTATTTTGATATCCTCTTCTGTTTTTAAAGTGATGCTCATTGGTTTTAATTCACTAAATCTAGCGCCTTCAATATTTCGTTATGAACTTCATCAATAGATAATTCTCCATTGATATCGTGTACCTTAGTATTTGAGCGCTGACGATAATACTCAACAACCGGTAAAGTCTGTTCACGATACCATTTCAGGCGCTCCTCGATGGAATCTGGGGTGTCATCAGGACGAGCGCGAGAGCTCATACGCTCTCGTACTACCTCCTCTGGAGTATCGAGGTTGATGATATCAACATAATCACGTCCATAGAAAGATAGAGCGGACTCTAACACCTTCGCTTCATCGATAATGCGCGGGAAACCATCTATTAGTAGATGGCACTGGTCGTCAAGATGGGTTCGCATAGCATCTCCCCACAACACAGTGGAGAGAAAGAGTGGTTGGAGTACACCAGTATTTAGTGTGTCTTGAATATGTTTCTCAGTGTAGCCTTCACCAGAGGCAGCCATTGCGCGAAACCGGCGCCCTGTCTGAATATCCAGCACCCGACGAGCAGGGTCCTTCTCTTTCAAAACTTTGTCTAACTCAGCAATCTGCGTTCCTTTACCACTACCTTGTGGGCCGATGAATATTACAGTTTTAGGTGTCATTTGCTAATTGCCTTTAATACTTCCTGATAAACAACATCTTCGCTCTGGTCGGCATTGATCGTAATAACCTTATCCTGACTTTCAAAAAACTCTAAAGAGTGGATAGTCTCATCATAGAAAGCTTGGAGTCGTTTCTTAATATTTTCTTCAGCATCAGACTGGTCACGCTGTCTCTTGCGCATACGCTCAATTACTACCTCATCTGGAGTATCTAGATGTAGCACAATGTACGGACGGGACAACATAGTGTGCATCTCGTGAAGCTTTTTAGCTTCCTCCGGCTTACGAGCCACACTTTCAAAGATTAGACCGTTATCTATATGCTCGGCCAAAATAGCATTGGCAAACAAATAGCTAGCCAGCCACTCTGGCACCCATCCCGAAATATGGATGTCTCGGATATGTCGACCAAGGGAAGAGTCCTCAGCAGACAGCTCTCGCACCTTGTCGCCAGTGGAAAAAATGGGAAAACCAAGTTCTGTCGCCAAACGATGAGCCTGGGTGCCCTTACCGCACCCAGTCTTACCCATAAAAATTATACTCTGGTACGGAGTTTCTATCTGATTCACCCCAACAGATTAGCAGATTTATTTGGTTCAGTAAAACAAAATATTACTCTCAGAAAGCACCTAATCAGTACTTTACACAAGTATATACTTTGTATATACTATTTACATTATGAAGACAAAAATCCAAAAATGGGGCAATAGCCTGGGAGTACGTTTGCCTAAAAGTATCACAGAACAAAAGGCTCTCCGAGCCGGACTTGGTGTTTCAATTGTGATTAAGGACAATCAAATCGTTATCGAGCCAAGAGAGGAGGAGTTATCACTGGAGTCTATGTTATCGACCGTATCAGCAGACAATATTCACAAGGAAACTGACTGGTCCAAGGCTCAAGGAAATGAAGTATGGTGAATAAAGTCTATATTCCAGACAGAGGAGACTTGGTGTGGGTTGACTTCAACCCTACTCGAGGTAAGGAGCAGGCAAAAGTACGACCTGCTATTGTATTGTCCCCCAAAGCCTATAATCAAAAGATTAGCCTAGCCATCATGTGCCCTATTACCTCGGTTCAAAAGAACTACCCTTTTGAGGTGGTAGTGAGTGATAAAAAAGTGTCAGGAGTAATTTTGTCAGACCACGCTAGGTCACTTGACTGGAAGGCGCGAAATACAAAATTTATTGCCAAAGCAAAACCAAGCGTAATCGCAGAAGTCCAAACAAAACTCGGACTTCTTGTTTGTGGTAAGTAGCAAATCAAACAAAAATAGAACGGGCTAATTGCCCGTTCTATTTTTGTTTTAAATTAGTGAAATTGGATGCAGTTTCCTACTTAGATTCTGGGTGAGGATTTTTGGATGCAGTTTCGTCAGCTGGAAGGAGCTTTGCGACGGAGACGTAGGCGAACTACGGCGACCAAGCAAAGCGGCTGAAGCTGGCGGAAATGCGCCAAAAAGACCAGCCAGAATTAGTATTCGCGCATTGAGACTTGAGCATCAACACGGCGCAAAAGATCCAACACCACCGACACCACAATAAGTAGTGCTGTACCACCAATAGCGAGAGCTGCAATACCTGTCACCATCTGCATACCAAGAGGTAGGACGGCTACTAGACCAAGGAATAACGCTCCCACTAGGGTGAGGCGAGTAATAAGTCCACCTAGGTACTCGGCCGTTGCGCTACCAGGACGAAGCCCTGGTACGAATGCACCACTGCGTTGCAGGTTCTTCGATACAGCATCAGGATCAAAGGTCACAGCTGTGTAGAAGAAGGCAAAGAGGATAACTAGTACGAAATAGACGGCTGCGTAAGCAATTTGGTTATTAAAGAAAACCAAAAGCATTTCAGAAGCCCGAGCTACTCCAGCAATGTTGAAGCTAGACAGGACGTTCAGGAGCATCTGAGGGAAAAGTAGCATCGACATAGCGAAGATAATCGGTATAACACCTGCCTGATTAAGGCGAAGTGGTAAGTATGAAGAGGTTCCTCCGTAAGTCTGTCCCCCACGGCTTTGCTTAGCATAGGTGATTGGTACTGGGCGCTCCGCTTCTGTCATTACCACCACGGCATAGATAGTAGCTAAAGCGATGAGACCAAAGCCAAGATAAAGTGGCAACTGCGCTGGAGTATAACCAAACGCGAGCTGACTTACAGTAGCTGGCAGTCCGGCTACGATACCAGCGAAGATGATAATTGACACGCCGTTACCAATACCATACTCAGTAACTAGTTCACCGATCCACATAAGTAGAATGGAACCAGCCACAATTAAGATTACGTTGGTCATAAAAGCAAAAGTGGACAATCCACTAATTACACCCTGACTCTGAAGTAGAGTAAGGAATCCATAACCTTGTAAAACACCAAGAGGTAGCGTAAGGAGACGAGAATACTGGGTAAAGCGAGCTCGTCCCGCTTCCCCCTCTTCAGTGTGCATACTCTTAAGTTTTGGTGACATCACTGTCATCAACTGCATAATAATTGACGCAGTAATGAACGGCCCAACACCAAGCATTATGATAGACAGGTTAGCCAGTCCACCACCAGAGAAGATGTTTAGAAGTCCCAAGAATTGATTATTCTCGAAAAATTGCTGCAATACTACCGCATCGACTCCAGGAATAGGAATGGTCGATAGGGCTCTGAAGATGAATAGCGCCCCGAATACAAACAGTAGACGATTTCGAATACTCTCATCGGTCAGCGCTATTTTCAGTTTATGTAGGAATTTATTCATAGAATCAAGTATAAAGTTAAAAGTGAAAAGTTGAAAGTAGACCCTTTTTATAGAGCCGTGACTTAACCTTTCAACGTTTAACCAATGGTACCGCCAGCCTTCTCGATTTTTGCTTTAGCTGAAGCTGAAACCTGACAATCGGTGAAGGTGAACTTCTTGGTTAGCTCTCCAGTTCCGAGAATCTTAACGAGTGGTGCACGCTTTCGTACAGAAGAAATAACTCCTGATGCAACCAAAGTCTTAGGAGTAATAGTTGCTCCTGCTTCAAAAGCCTTCTCAATAGCAGAAAGGTTAACTACTACTGGTAGAACACGCTCGGCGTTCACTGTTGCGGCACGGTTGACACCGTGACCACGAAGCTTAGGAAGCTTCTTGATCTGCTCACGCATTTCTGGGCGAGTAGAGTTACCCGCACGAGCGGTCTGACCCTTATGTCCGCGACCGGACATCTTGCCACGCTTACCACCACGACCAATACGGCGTGCTGTTTTTTTAGGTGACGTTGGTTTTAGTGAATGTAACTGCATAAAATTTGATTGAAAGTTAAAAGTTGAAAGCGTCTCAAGGCTCTTTCAGCTTTATAAACCTTAGGCTTTTAACTGTTTTAACGCTTCGACAGTAGCGCGGGCGTTGTTAAGCTTGTTCTTAGTTCGTGAAAGAAGCTTAGCTGTAACATCCTTAACGCCGGCCAATTCGAGAACAGTACGCGCAGAACTACCAGCAACCAGACCACGACCAGGGGCTGGCATAATCATCACGCGACTAGAAGATAGCTTCTTTTCAACATCGTGAGCGATATGACTGTGTTCGTTCATCGGTACAGTAATCATATGCTTACGAGCGTCACGTACAGCTTTTTCAATAGCGAGCTGAGTGTCACCAGCCTTACCGATACCAACTCCCACTCGACCTTTCTTGTCTCCAATCACCATTGATACAGAGAAAGAGAAACGACGTCCTCCACCCATAACACGAGTTACGCGACGGATAGAAATGATTTTCTGCTCAAACTCAGGTCGAGCGCGTTCGCCACGACCTCCAGCACCACGACGTGGTCGACGAGGATTACGACGGTCATTTGATTCTCCTCCCCTTCCACCTCTACCGCCCTGACCACGAGAACCACCAAAACGAGTGGCTGGCTCTGTAGCTGGAGCAGTTTCTGCAGGTGCATCGGCAGTAGCAGTATCTGCTACTTTGTTTGTACCAGCCACTACATCTGTTGTAGGGTCGGTGACAATTTTAGCTTCCTGTTTTTCCATAAATAAATTTGTGTTTTAACTAGAATTTTAATCCTCCTTCGCGCGCTGCATCAGCCAAAATGGCGATGGCTCCCTGATAACGGAATCCTCCGCGGTCAAAGACCACCTTCTCGATTCCTTTACCAGTAGCAACCTTCGCAAGCTCAGTACCGAGGGCTTGAGCGCGCTCCAACAAGTTCTTACCTTTCTGCTTTCGAGTATCGAGAGCGGCAACAGTAACGCCGGCGCTATCATCAATAAGCTGGGCGTAAAGGCCGGTATTACTCTTGAAGACGGCCAAGCGAGGCTTCTCGCTGGTACCAATCACTCGAGCACGAATACGATTGTGTCGTGATACGCGGCGAGCTGTCTTTAGTTGTGTTTTAGTTTTCATACACCTTGTGATTTAAACTTAGGAAATTGGATGAAATCCGACGGGCTGGAGAAAGTTTTGTGAGCGAGCCGTATATAGACATACGGTGACAAGCAAAACTTTTGAAGCCCTAGGATTTCGCCGATTTCATATTGTTTAAACAGCTTTCTTACCTTGCTTACGAATAATATATTCACCCTGATAGCGAATACCCTTGCCCTTGTAAGGCTCTGGCTTCTTCACCTTGCGTACGTCAGCCGCAAATTGGCCAATGGCTTCCTTGTCGACTCCCGTTACTGTCACGACACCCTTTTCTACCACTACGTTAACTCCCTCAGGAATCTCTTTTTCTACCGGATGAGAGAATCCCATAAGAAGTACAAGCTTGTTGCCTTTCACTTCAGCACGGTAACCGACTCCTTCGATTTCTAAAACCTTTTTGAAACCTTCGGTAACTCCGGTCACCATATTGCGAGCGTGCGCAGCGTAAGTACCCCACAGGGCCTTAGCTACAACACTACCCTCTTTTGGAGAGAAGGTAATAACGTTCCCTTCCATCTTAAGTTCAACATCATCTTTAATCTCGCGAGACAAAGAAGTGTTTCCCTTTTTCACAGTCAAGATACCACCTTCGAAAGTAGCTTCGACGCCGGCTGGCAGTATTACTGGTTGTTTTCCTAATCTAGACATAATTACCAAATCTTAAACAACTGTTCGCCACCGACCTTTGCCTCACGAGCCTCACTGTCAGTGAGAATACCCTTTGGGGTAGAGAGGAAAAGATGGCCTTTGCCGAACTTGACTGGATAAATTTCTTCGACCTTAGCGTACAAACGACGTCCAGGCTTGGACACACGCTTCACATCACTAATGATGTGCTTGTCTCCTTCATACTTGAGGGTTACCTCAAGAGTTTTCTTTACGTCTTTGCCCTTAGTCTCAACTGCAGTTAGGTAACCAACAGCAGCAAGCTTCATAGCAATTGCTTCCTTTAATTTTGAGTGCGGGACAGACACAACTGTATGTCCGACCGCTCCGGCATTCTTAAGCCGGATGATGAAATCTCCAATGTTATCCATATATGCTTAAGAATTACCAAGAGCTCTTTTTAACTCCTGGGATAAGTCCCTCGTGCGCGTGCTCTCGAAAACAAATACGACAAAGATCGAAATCTCGCATATATCCATGCTTACGACCGCATTGAACGCAACGGCGAACAACCCGACTCTTGTACTTTGGGGTACGCGTAGCGCGTACGATTACTGATGTTCGAGCCATTTATTTTTTAGGGTTTAGGAAGTAGAAGTTGGAGATTGAGAGTATATATCGGCAAAACCGCATACATACCCCTCACTCTTAACTCCTCTCCCCTCTTTTTCAGAGTAGTATCGGCTAGATGTGCCGACTTGCTCTGCTTATAAACAGGGTCCTGGGACCCCTATGAAGTGCCGCCCAAACAGGCATCTATCGGCAAGTCATATTGCTCGCAACATTACCAGAATTTGGGTAAAAGTAAAGCCCCGCGCCAATTGGCGTGGGGCTTTACTTAATTGTAAAAAATTTAGGTCGCTACTTCTTCCTTCTGTAACGGAAGTCCTATGTGACGCAAAAACGCTTCAGCTTCAGTCTTAGTCTTAGCTGTAGTCACAATAGTAATAGCGAGTGAGAAAACATCGCGAATATCTTCGTCGGCGGTCTCAGGGAAAATAGTATGTTCCTTGATACCGAGAGTGATGTTACCCATATCATCAATTGCGGTAGTCTTAAGGCCACGGAAGTCACGAGTCTGAGGAAGAGCGATATGAATCAACTTATCGAAAAAGTGATGCATTCGTGCTCCGCGTAAAGTTACTTGGTAACCAATGATGTCACCCTCACGAAGTTTGAAAGACGCAATAGATTGCTTAGCTGGACGTGGAGATGGCTTCTGGCCAGTGATTTGTGCTAAACGATTGAAGATGGCTTCCTTTTTAGCCTTGTCTTCGATTTTTCCAATACCAACTGACACCACTACTTTATCTAGTCGTGGAGCCTGCATTACATTGGTGTATCCAAGACTTGACTTCAAAGCCTCAAATGCACCGTCTAGTTTTTCCTTTAGAGTTTTCATATGCTTAATAATTGAAAGATTAGATCTCCTTACCGGTTTTCTTGCTTACACGAACCTTCTTGTCCCCCTCTGTCTTGTAGCCAACACGTACTGGCTTTTTTCCATCTACGAGAGCAACGTTTGAAATATGCACTGGTGCAGCCTTCTTAATTACCTGTCCTTGTGAACGTACTCGCTTGTTTTTCTGGTGACGAGTAATAATGTTTACCTCCTCAACCAAAACCTGTTCGGTCTTCGGAAAAACCTTCTCAATTTTGCCGGTCTTACCCTTATCCTTACCAGCGATGATTATGACGTTGTCTCCTTTCTTAATTTTCATAGACATAGGCTTAAACAACTTCAGGGGCTAATGAAACAATCTTTTGGTAACCAGCTTCAGCCAGTTCACGAGGAACTGGTCCGAATACACGGTTGGCCTTTGGTTCTTTCTTCTCCTTATCAACCAATACAACGGCATTATCGTCGAAGCTCACGTATGAACCATCAACACGTCGGTATGGCTTCTTTTGACGTACCACTACTCCGTAAACAACATCCTTCTTCTTTACCTGCTTACGAGGTTCAGCTGTCTGTACAGAAAGCACCACCATCTCACCGAGTTCAGCATAGCGCTTCCTAGAACCACCAAGTACTTTGAAAACACGGCCCATCTTACCGCCGGAGTTGTCTGTGATTTTAACTATAGTTTGTGGTTGAATCATAAGCGATTATTTAGTTAGGAGTGCGAAGCGCTTGCGCTTGCTGATTGGATGAGTCTCTATAATAGAAACTTTTGCTCCGACCGGGGCAGTGTTGCCAGCATCGTGAACCAAGTACTTCTTGGTTTGACGAATGAACTTCTTGTACTTAGGATGCTTCACGTAACGCTCCACAGCCACAGTACAAGTGTCCTGCATTAAAGAAGCCACTACAGTGCCTTCAAACACTCGACCATTGCTATTTTCTGTTTTAATTTCTTTTGCCATATAAATGAGTTTTATTCAGACTTAGCCTTAGGAGATGTGTCCAAGGTACGAGTCTTTAATTCAGTGAGTGAACGAGCCACATCCTTTCTCGCTTCACGCATCGCTCCCACATCTTTGCCACCGGTACCGAAACGGAAGTTTCGCAAAACCTCGCGCTTATCCTTTATCAAAGAAGCGAGTTCAGTGTCCTTCATCTTTTTTATTTCATTCATTTTTGCCATATAAATTTGAAGATTACTCACCGTCGCGGGCTACGACACGTCCCTTAAGTGGAAGCTTGGCGGTAGCTTTTCGCAATGCCTCGCGAGCAACCACTTCACTAACGCCGTCTACTTCGAATAAAACTCGACCAGGTGCAACCTCAAACACGAAGTGGTCTGGATCACCCTTACCCTTACCCATCGGAGTTTCAGCTGCCTTCTTAGTGATAGGGCGATCAGGGAAGATACGAATCCAAACACGACCAGTTTTGCCGAGAGTACGAGAAATCACACGACGCGCAGCTTCAATCTGATTACTACGCACACGTGCTGGGGAAGTAGCCTTAAGGCCAAATGAACCAAAGGATACAGTAATACCACGAGTATCCGGACGCGCTAGCTTAGCTTCGCTCTTACGAGCTACTTGCCACTTTCGGTGCTTTACTTTTTTAGGAAACAACATATTAAATATTATGAGTTACGAGATGGTGCTTTTGACTCCTCACGAGCCGGAGCATCAATAGCCGCACGACGATCAGTGAAAATGTCTCCCCGGTAAATCCACACCTTAATACCAATTACTCCATAAGGAAGGTTGGCGCGGATACGAGCAAAGTCGATGTCAGCACGTAGAGTCTGAAGAGGGATACGTCCCTTCTTTAGTTCTTCAACACGAGACATATCAGCTCCACCAAGACGACCAGACATCATAATACGTACACCTTGTACGTCACGATTAGCCATCACCTTCTCGATAGTCTGCTTAAGTACACGACGGAACTGCATACGCTTTTCAAGGCCTTCTGCTACCATCTGTCCAACTAGCTGTGCAGACACTTCTGGAGAACGAATTTCTTCGATATCAAGCTTGATTTCAGGCTTTTCGATAAGCTTTAGGGTACGAAGCAACATATCAATCTCCTTCTTAAGCTTCACTGCTCCCTCTCCGCTTCGCCCGATAACGAGCCCTGGACGAGCACTCTTCACAATAATGCGAATTTCTTTTTCATCGCGCTCAATCTCCACCACATCAACAGACATACCCTTCAACTTCTTGAAAAGGAATTTACGGATAGCTGCGTCAGTACGCAAGTATTCTCGAAAACGCTTAGGGTCAGTAGTGAACCAACGACTGCGCCAGTCACGGTTGATACCAATGCGTTGTATGAATGGGTGAGCTACGTGAGTCATATTATTTTAATTCAACGGTTATGTGGCTAGAACGACGGTTGATTGGGGACGCTGAACCGCGAGCACGAGGCATAAAACGAGTCATAACAGTTCCCTTGTCCACTGCAACCTTAGCAATCTTCAAACTCTCTACTGTACGACCAGTGTCCTTGGCATTAGCTACAGCAGAATTGATTACCTTAATGAAAGGTCCTGAAGCTTTCTTATCTACGAAAGACAAGTGCTTAATAGCGTCATTTACCTTCTTGCCACGAACAAGGTCAGCGAGTAGTCGCACTTTACGAGGTGATTGACGGTAATTCTTAAGGATTGCTTTCATATAAAACTATTTCTTAGTGTCACTTGACTTAGCGGCCTTAGCAGAAGCAATTTCTGCCTCCTTCTTCTTGATGTCCAGTTCCTTCTGCATCTTACCTCCGTGACGAAGGAACTTGGTAGTTGGAGAGAATTCACCGAGACAGTGACCCACCATTTCTTCAGAAACCATTACTTCGATGTGACTCTTGCCGTTATGTACACCAAAAGTGAATCCCACCATTTCTGGTGAAATCATCGCATCGCGAGACCAGGTCTTAATGACTCCAGCTTGGTCTGGCTTCTTTCCGGCAATCTTCTTAAGAAGACGCTCGTCTAGATATGGGCCCTTATATAGTGATCGTGACATATAGATAAAACGCTAAGGCTGGCCTGAAATAAGGAAGTTTGTTTAAAATCAATGAGATGCAAGGCGGATGAGGAAAATAATGCGAGGTGAACTTAACGTTCAGAGAGCTTTATTTTCCGACATCCAACGTAGCAGGTCGTGATTTAAACTGACTTCTAAGTCAGAAGCCCGTGTGGATGAAGGTAACGGCCTACCCCACACGAGTTCCCGACAAGTAGTGATTTGAGCTGTGCCGACCCGCCCTGCCAGGGGCTTTCGGGCATCAGTTCGGAACGGGGGCTATAGTACGGGATTCGGTAGAAAAAGTCAACTAAATACATAACAAGAAAACCCGCAAGCTTTTGCCTGCGGGTTTTCTTGTCTAGAACTCAAATCTTGAGTCTATTTTTTACTTGTCATTCGTGGGCCTAACTTGCGTCTCTTAACAATAAACTTGTTAGATTGCTTCTTCGGACGACGAGTTTTCTGACCCTTACCGGTCGGACGACCCTGAGCCGTACGAGAGCGCTTGTGTCCACGTGGCTGTACACCTTCTCCACCTCCGTGTGGGTGGTCTACGGCGTTCTTAGCAGTACCACGAGTCTTAGGACGAAGTCCCATATGACGAGCGCGTCCTGCCTTACCAATGTTCACTAGACGATTCTCTTCGTTTGAAACTTCACCAATGGAAGCCCAAGCGGTAGAGATGATCTTGCGAATTTCAGTTGAAGGTAGACGAACCTGTGTGTAACCAGCGTCCTGCGCCACTACTTCAGCGTAGTTACCAGCAGAACGAGCGATACGAGCACCAGCTCCTGGCTTCAACTCCACTGCGTACACAAATGTACCAACTGGAATCTTAGCAAGAGGGAGGCGGTTACCTAGAGTTGGGCGAGCATCTTCTGAGACAGTGAAACTATCCCCTACCTGCATACGCTGTGGCACTAGGACATAACGTCGTTCACCATCGGCATAAAGCGCTAGGGCAATGAAACCTGTTCGGTACGGATCGTACTCGATAGTTTCAATTCGAGCTGGAATATCCTTCTTGTTGAAACGAAAGTCAATTTCACGATACTTACGCTTGTTACCGTTACCACGATACCAAACGGTAGTGCGTCCCTGACTGTTACGACCACCGGTTGAACGGCGACCCTTTACCAAAGCCTTGTGCGGAGTACTGGAAGTCGAAGACAATTTCTTCTTGTATTCGATTACGGTCATCCCGCGACGACCTGGTGATGTTGGTTTGTGTTTTTTCATAATTTTACTTTGCGGGTACTACTGACCCATAACTGTAATTAGTAATTTAGATCAATGAAATGCTATCGCCCTTCTTAAGGTATACGTAAGCTTTTTTCATTCCGTGTTGTGTCATCACTCGACCTTTCGAGCGAGACTTGAACTGCCTTGGACTTTTGTTGACGATGTTTATTCTCACCGGCGTCACACCATAGAAAGTCTTTACGGCCTCACGTACGTCAAATTTCGATGCAGAACGAGCTACTTCAAAAGAGTAGATGTTCCTTTCATTCATCTTCATCGCCTTTTCGGTGATGCGAGGAGAACGAAGTACGAAAGAGAGGTCGCGGGCTACATCAGCACCGCCCGTGCTAACAGCTTTCTTTTCTTTCTTAGTGGTGGTTTTTTTCTGACTAAAGAGTGCCATATTAATTAAGTTATTGTTTCTAGTTCGTTACGCGCTTTTCCAAAGTCTCAAGAGAGGCCTTTGGTTCAACCACGATAACGTACTTATAAGTTAGAAGATCAACTGGGTTGATATCCTTGGCCATTACAACTTCGAGATTTCCAAAGTTTCGGAAACTCTTCTCAGTTGCAATATCACGAGTCGCCAACACTACTACTGCAGTATTCTTGCGCTTCGTTACTAATTCCTTCTGGTCAATAGCGGTAGCCAAAGACTTAAGGATGTTCTTAGCGTCTTGAGCTTTCGGCTCAGCGAATGCTAATGAATCAACGAAGATAACTTCACCGTCTTGGTACTTGCGGGTCAAAGTAACTGCAAGTGCCTTGGCGCGAACCTTCTTGTTAATCTTGCGAGTATAGTCTTTCTCAGAGATTGGGCCGTGTGCCACACCTCCTCCAGTCCAAATCGGAGAGCGACGAGAACCGTGACGCGCACGTCCGGTACCCTTCTGCTTCCAAGGCTTTCGCCCTCCTCCACGTACTTCACCACGATCCTTGGTGTCGGCAGTACCAGCGCGGGCATTACCCTGCATCGCTACCACTACTTCATGTACCAAGTCAGCGTTCCAAGCGACGTTGAAAAGAGACTCTGGTAGAGTAATTTCTGAAGCCTTGCCACCATCTTGTTTATATATTTGTGCTTTCATATTATTGAATTACAAATTTAGGCGGCAGCGCGCACTTCTACTAAAGTCCCCTTTCGACCAGGGATTGCTCCCTTTACGAGGATTGTATTCTCTTCAGCGTTTACTTGAACAATCTTAAGGTTCTTAACCGTAATACGGTCAGAGCCCATACGTCCAGCCATACGCATACCCTTGATAACGCGTCCTCCATCACGTCCTCCACCTCCAATAGAACCTGGAGCACGAAGTGAGTGCTTACGTCCGTGAGAAGCCATGTCTCCATGGAAACCGTGACGCTTAACCACACCCTGGAAGCCCTTACCTTTTGAGGTAGATGACACAGTTACAGTGTCGCCAGCAGCAAAAACTGAAGAATCAATTGTTGCACCCACCTCTATTCCGTCTAGCGCTTCACCTTGTGAAGCACGGGCACGAAACTCCTTCACGTAGCGCTTAGCGCCACCTTGGTGACCGAGGTCAGCCTTACCAAGTCGTGATTCCTTCTGCTCACCACCTGCTACCTGTACAGCGTCGTAACCGTCTTTCTCAGACGATTTCACAGCCGTTACAACTAGTGGAGTGACCCGAAGGATGGTTACTGGGAAACAGGTTCCCTTTTCATCAAAGACTTGAGTCATCTTGTCTTTGGTTCCTAAAATGAACTTCATTCAATCAGGCTTACATTAATAAATGTCTCTGACCAGAAACGGGTAATAAAAAACACGTTCCAGGACACAGCCACAAAACGCGGATAGTGCCCATTGGTTCTCAAGGATGCAAGCACCCCGTCATCGAACTTAGGTCTTTAAGACCGCTGTACTATATAGTTTTTCAGCAAAAAAGCAAGGGTTAAACACCGATGCTGAACCGTACATAAATCCCTGTTGGCAAAACTCGGTCGGAGGATGATTCTTTAATGTTCAGTGAACCAAAGGTGCCAGACGCTTTACCAAAAACACTTTCTACCGCTTGGGCAAATGATTCAGGAGCGAAGCCGGCGGCGTAACCAGAGAGAACCACGAATGAGCCGGGTTTCTCTGAGAGAATCTCTTTCAGATTCTTAAGGAGCGGGACCAAATCATTTTCAATATGCCAGACCTGACCTTTAGCACCACGGCCAAAGGCTGGTGGATCTAAGATAATGCCGTCATACTTGGCTCCACGTCGCACCTCACGCTTCACGAAGGCAGCGGCGTCGTCCACTATCCAGCGTACTGCATCATCAGGCAACTCACTCGCTTTAGCGTTCTCGCTCGCCCATTCCATTGATTGTTTAGAAGAATCAACGTGGGTCACTTTGGCTCCAGCGAGAGCGGCAGCGAGTGTGGCGGCACCCGTATACCCGAATAGGTTAAGAACACTTGGTGACTCTCCTCCCTTCTTCATATCCTTAACTTTTTCCATTATCCAAGTCCATTGACTGGCATGTTCTGGAAAAAGTCCGACGTGCTTGAAAGAAGTAAAATGAAGTTTGAAAGTGAGGTCTGCAAAATCTACCTGCCAATCAACAGGAGTGTCATCGTGAAGCGTCCACTTACCGTCCTTTGCTTCAGAAGTGAATTTGGCTTGAGCGTCTGACCATAAGTCGGACTTCAAAGGCATCCATATAGCTTGAGTATCTGGTCTATCGGTCGTGATTTTACCAAAACGCTCCAACTTACGACCATTACCTGAATCAAGTAATTCGTAGTCGGGCCAAGATTTAGTTGTGATATCTTCTTTCTTCAACATAGTTTATTTGAGATGGTCAGGGTTCTGTCGACTCCACTCATAGAAAACGACTGCTCCTGAGACGGCAGCATTCAATGACTCAGCGCGAGTATGCATCGGGATAGAGAGCTTATAATCACAAAGCTCCAGGGACTTTTCGCGGATTCCTCCACCTTCGTTCCCCACTACAAACACACTTGGTCGGTCAAATTTTGTTTCTGTTAGTTTCTCCCCTTCCATATCAAGCCCATAAATCCAAAAACCACGTTCCTTTAATTCACGAAGGGTTTGGTTAACGTTTCCAACTGACACTACTGGAATCTTAAACACCATTCCAACTGAAGTTTTTACTACTGTGCCGGTAATTGGCGCCTGTCTGTGCTCTGGGATAATCACACCAGAGAGACCAAGGGCAGCGGCCGAACGAATGATGGCCCCAAGGTTATGTGGGTCTTGCACCTCAGCACAGACTGCGATAGCTGGATTCTTTGTTACATCAATATTCTCCAGAAAAGTCTTTAGATCAGTCACTAAGGCTGTGGTGTTTAATATACCGATTACACCTTGGTGAACCGCGTTTTCACCAACTGTTCGGAGCTCGCCTCCACCGAGTGGTTTTACAGAAATATTGTTAGCAGTGGCTAATGCTACAATCTCTTTTTCCTCCTCAGGCCTTTCTAGAAACACGTTCTTAATAGCCTTTGGCTTATGACGAAGCGCCTCCGTCAGGGAATGACGGCCGTAGATATAGACTTTGTCGCTTTTTACTTTATCCTTTTTCACCTGTGCAATATAACACAATGAATAAAATGCACACGCTAGAGGTTGCAATTTTGGCGACACAGGTAGATTATGCAGTTAAGGAGACGGGAACGGTCCTCCGTCTCACTTGTTCCTGAAACTAGGACCGTATGGAGATTGAAATGGAAATCTACAGGATTTTCGGAAAGTCGTTAACGGCCTTCGAGCTACTCCTGTTATTCCACGTTCCGAACCCGTAGGACTACGAGGCCTACAGAGGTTCCCGCGACAGCGGTAGTGAACAATGTGGCGTCCGATGAGAAATCATCGGACGCCATTTAATTTTATTTCACATACACAAAAACCCAGACCAAAGGTCCGGGCTTTTGTTGCAACTGGCAACACTAAACTTTTCTGTAAATCTTAAGAAATGGGATGCAGTTGTATTGGTTGGAGGAATTTTGACGACGGAGCCTTAGTTGACCTAAGGTGACCGAGACAAAATTCCGAAACCAGTGCAAATGCGCCGATTTCTTAAGATTTAGTTCATTTTGACGTCGATTGAGACTCCCGACGGCAATGACAAATTCGTCAATGCCTCCACCACCTTTGCACTCGGATTTAAGATGTCGAGCACACGCTTGTGCATTCGCATCTCAAATTGTTCTCGCGCATCTTTATCGATGAACGTCGAGCGGTTAACGGTGTACTTCTTGATTTCAGTCGGCAAAGGAATCGGACCTACTACCTGTGCGTCGAAACGCAAAGCAGTGTCAATTATTTGCTTGACTGAAGCATCAAGAATCTTGTTCTCGTAAGCACGCACACGAATGCGTAACTTCTGAGAATCAGGTGTAGCGACCTCCTTTTTCTTGGTGGTTCGCTTTACAGTCTTTTTTGTTGCAGTTGCCATATATTTGTTTTTCAATTTCAAACTTTCTCAAATTGGATATCGAGCCAAGAAAGCTCAGTGCCAACTTGGTAAGCTTTAAGCTACGATTTTTGTTACTACTCCCGCTCCTACAGTCTTACCTCCTTCACGAATAGCAAATGACTGCTTTTCTTCAAGTGCCACAGGAGCCACTAGCTTAACCTTGAAGGTTGCTGTGTCACCTGGCATAACCATCTCTACTCCGTCAGCCAAAGTAACCTCACCAGTTACGTCGGTAGTACGAACGTAGAATTGTGGCTTGTATCCGGTGAAGAATGGAGTGTGACGTCCACCCTCGTCCTTAGAAAGTACGTATACTTCAGCTTCGAAGTCAGTGTGAGGAGAAACTGAACCTGGAGCAGCTAGTACCTGACCACGGTGTACATCCTCCTTCTTAGTACCGCGGATAAGGATACCAGCGTTGTCTCCAGCCTGAGCGGCGTCAAGAGATTTGTTGAACATTTCAACACCAGTAACAGTGGTCTTGGTAGTATCTTTGATACCAACAATTTCGATTTCACCACCTACCTTGATAGCACCACGTTCTACACGACCAGTTACCACTGTACCGCGACCTTCAATAGAGAAGATGTCTTCAACCGGCATAAGGAACGGCTTGTCGAGTTCACGCTCTGGCATTGGGAAGTAAGTGTCCATAGTGTCAACGAGCTCAAGAACCTTCTGCCCGTATTCACCAGCAGGATCCTCAAGAGCCTTAAGACCAGAACCCTTGATAACAGGAGCATCGTTGTAGCCTTGAGCTGCAAGTAGTTCCTTGAGTTCTTCCTCAACCAACATCAACATCTCTTCGTCTTGAACCATATCGCACTTGTTAAGGAAGACGATGATGTTAGGCACACCAACCTGCTTAGCAAGAAGAACGTGCTCACGTGTTTGAGGCATCGCACCGTCGGTCGCTGCAACCACTAGGATTGCACCGTCCATCTGGGCAGCACCAGTAATCATGTTCTTGATGTAGTCGGCGTGACCCGGAGCGTCGATGTGTGCGTAGTGACGATTAGGGGTCCAATATTCACTGTGGGAAAGTGAAATAGTAATACCACGCGCCTTTTCTTCAGGCGCCTTGTCAATATCTTCAACGGCCTTTACGTTTGCGCCGTATTCCCCACCCTTTCCATTGAGTACGTTTAGAATAGCAGCAGTGAGCGTAGTCTTACCGTGGTCAACGTGACCAATGGTACCAACGTTCATGTGCGGCTTAGTACGATCGAAATCTGCCATATTAAATTTAGTACGTCTAAATGATAATGGCCCGCACACTGCTTTTTGACATAAGTGGAAAGCGGGATGTACGCCGAGTGGCAATGGCGCGAGAACATCGCACTGCCGCCTGGCACACATCACATAATAAAGAGCGCTATTCCACACAGCAAAAGCTATGTACAGGTGGGCGTATCGTACAGGAACCCAAAAAGAATTGCAATACCAATACTACTAATGTCTTTATCCTTCTATGTTCCAGTGTTTGTACTTGTGTTCTTATGGGTCAAGAAAAGGCACTACTCTCACTTGCCATCTTAAAGTAAGCTTGGGAGGTTATATAACTTTTAAGGCAAATAAAAATGAGCGGCCTTGCTGACCGCTCATTTTTACTACCCTTCTCTCTTCTTATTGATTACATTTCTTTACTATAGCCTCACGGGTCATAGGACCAACAAAACCATAACCAGTCGTATCTATAGTGCCAGAGGACACAATATTATTTTTCTCTTGGAAGCGCTGTACAGCCCTTTCGGTTGCTACGCCAAAGAATCCTGTCACCTCACCCTCTGGATAAACAGAGTTGTCGAGTGCCAAGAATCTCTGCAAGCTAGAAACGTCGTTACCATTTACACCTCTCCATAAGTTACGAGAAAGAATTGGGCAAGAAGCATCGCCACTTGCGCTACCTGCTTCTAGATTAACCTCTCCATTTAAAGCTTGTACTCGCTTGATCAGATCTCGCACTAATTCACGCAGAGATTCAATAACACGTTCCTCGTCATCATCGTCAGCCTTTTCGGACGAAACGCTTTGATGACCAACTTTTATAAGAGCTTGCTGCTTATTGCTACCTATTGTTAAGGTAACAGTATAATTGCCTGCCTTACTATAGGTGTGGGAACTACTTAGAGATTGTGAAACCATAACACAAGTGTCACTTTGACTCTGTGCACGCACACTATTGCGTTTACCGTCACCCCAGTCAATATCATACCCATCACAAACACCAGCCCAGAATCGAGCATTGGCAACCATACCATTAACGGTTACGTTCAGACCCTGTACTGTCCCAGAACTATCATTCTGATTTGTGGTGCCACTATTGACCTTAGTGACTTGAGTTGTTGGCCAAGTACCTCCTCTTATCTCAATCTGCTTTAAAATTGAATCTAAACTTGACTGCAGTTGATTTTCTAATTCATTATCAGAGCCAATAATGACAGTGACAGAACATTGAACCACACGACTCTGTGCATCCCATACATCTAGGCGGAAGTTAGTAGTTCTATCAATCTCAACATTTTTGGAACCATTTACGTCAATGTCCTCACCATTGCCTGGCACGGTAGATCCGACAGGCTGATTAGTGGTCAAATTCCATAATGTTACACCGTCAGCGTTAACTGTCTTCCAAGTCAACTTTACGGTGCCAGCTTCCTTTAGGGAACCTGGCTCAGAAACCATACTACAGGTCGGCAAACCTGTGGTTGCTGTCTGAGCGTAGGCGCTAGTTGTGTAAGCAAAAGCTGAAACCATCACAGCTACCGCTAAGATGACAGCGGTAAATAAGCGAACATTTTGGATTGAAGATAAGTAAGTGTTTGTATTCATAATATTTAGAATAAATAATGGCTATTAAATTAAAAAGAAAAAGATATCTCGCGCTGAGATACCTCCTTACTTTCAAGTGTGCCCTACTTACCCAAATAATCAAAAGAATAGTTGTGGATAAGTCAAATAAGTAACAGAAATACAAAGAGCCGGCCCTAGGGCCGGCTCTTTGTATTTCTTAATCCTCAATCTCCTTAGGCACAAATCCTCGAGCTTTCTTGATATCTTCAGCAATGTTTGGCGGAACGACAGCGTAGTGATCAAACTCCATTACCATATTGGCACGACCTTCAGTCATAGAGCGCAAAGTAGTGGTGTAACCAAAGAGTTCGGAAAGTGGCACCTTAGCACGGATAACCTTCACCATATCGCGATCATCCATACCTTCTACCATACCGCGCTTTGAAGCCAAGTTTCCGTTGATATCACCCATAAACTGCTCTGGAGTAGTGATTTCAATCTTCATCACTGGCTCAAGAATCACAGCTCCAGCCCTCTTGGCACCATCTTTAAAAGCGTTGATAGCAGCAAGTTTGAAGGCAATTTCGGAAGAGTCCACATCATGGAAACTACCGTCATATAGCTCAACTGAGACGTCCTCCATCTTGTACCCCGCCACCATACCGCGAGCCATAGCTTCTTTTACTCCCTTCATTACTGCTGGGATAAATTCATTTGGAATAACACCTCCCTTGATACTATCGATAAACTCGAAGTGATCTTCGCGAGTAACATTCTTCTTTACCTCTTCACCTTCTGCTAGAGGCTCCATAGGTTTGATGCGAATCTTAACGTGACCATATTGACCACGACCACCAGTCTGCTTGATGTATTTGTATTCTGATTCAGCCTCACGCTGGATAGTTTCACGATAAGCTACCTGTGGCTTACCAACATTAGCTTCCACACCAAACTCCCTCTTCATACGATCAACGATGATTTCAAGGTGAAGCTCACCCATACCAGCAATAATAGTTTCAAGGGTCTCATCGTCAGTCGAGATGCGTAGGGTTGGGTCTTCATCAGACAACTTCTTCAACGCCATACCCATCTTCTCTTGGTCGTTCTTAGTCTTAGGTTCAATACGAAGTGCCACCACTGGTTCTGGGAAGACAATCTGTTCTAGCATCAAAGGCTTACCCTCCTCACATAATGAGTGAGAAGTTTTCACATCCTTAAGCCCTACTCCAGCGGCAATTTCTCCTGCGTATACCGCTTCGATTTCAGTACGCTTGTCAGCCTGTAGCCGCACAATACGACCTAGACGTTCCTTCTCACCAGTATTGGCGTTTAGAATATAACTACCAGACTTCACAACTCCTGAGTAAACACGGAAGAAAGTTAGTGCACCTACGAATGGGTCAGTCTGTAGCTTGAAAGCAAGTGCACAGAAGGGTTCATCGTCACTCGCACTTCGAGTCTCCTCTTCACCGGTCTTTGGGTTAGTTCCCTTTACTGGAGGTAGGTCAGTTGGAGCTGGAAGATAATCTACCACTGCATCAAGAATCAACTGGACCCCAACGTTCTTAAGTGCAGAACCAGTCATTACTGGGAAAATGGCGTTGTTAATCACCGCCTTACGAAGAGTTTTCTGCAGTTCTTCGTATGAAGGAATAACACCATCTAGATAAGCAGTCATCTGTTCATCGTCGTTTTCAACAATTCGCTCAACTAGCTCAGCATGGTATTTCTCTGCATCAGCCTTATATTCTTCAGGAATTTCCTGCTCAATAACATTCATTCCCATATCACCCTCGAAGGTATAAGCCTTCATTTTGAGAAGATCGATAACTCCCTTAAGTTGGTCTTCTTTGCCCCATGGCAGTTGGAAACGAACAGCCTTTGGAGATAGGCGTTTGAGGATTGAAGCGTATGAACGCTCAAAGTCAGCGCCGGTGCGGTCCATCTTGTTGATGAAACAGATACGAGGTACCCCAGCCTCATCAGCATAGCGCCAGTTGGTCTCAGACTGAGGCTCTACACCTGCTACACCATCGAACACTACGATAGCACCGTCGAGTACACGCATCGAACGCTTTACCTCAGCAGTAAAGTCGATGTGTCCTGGAGTATCAATAATATTGAAATTGTACTTGTGTTCCTTGCTGATTCGGTCGGGATTGAGTGAAGGAGTCCACTGACAAGAAATAGCAGCAGCTGTAATAGTGATACCGCGTTCGCGCTCCTGATCCATCCAGTCGGTTACCGTCTCACCATCGTGTACCTCACCGATTTTGTGGGACATACCGGTATAGAAAAGCACACGCTCAGAAGTGGTGGTCTTACCAGCGTCTACGTGGGCAACAATACCGAAGTTACGCAATTTTTCTAATGGAAATTCTCGGGCCATAAATAATTTGCTTCTGGGGATTAGGTTTTAGTAAAAACGTCTGTCCGTCCATCCCTCGGGCTGACGCCCGGGGCATTGGCGGACAGAACCGGGCGTTTTTTCTAGAATAGGAACATCCTCCGGATGTACAGCGGAAGCGGAGTACTGGCTGTCGCCAGTTCCGCTACCGTCGGCGATTCATCCCAGAGCTGACGCTCGGGACATTCTCGCCGTACGCTAGTAAACTTTCAATAACAAAAGCGCGCGAGCGCTACGAAAGTGTCGGTACTATACGGTATTTGTACAAATTCAGCAACCAAGGATGTCACAAAACCTTATAGAAACTTTGTAGTATCATATAGGCATTATGATAATCGGAATTGCTGGACCAACAGCCAGTGGTAAAACCACTATAGCGAGAATGCTTGAAGAAGAGTATGGAGCAGTGCGTCTGCGTTATTCGAGTATTCTCTCTGAAATGGCCGTTGAACGTGGCCTCGACCCTGATGATAAAGCTACCCTCCAAGGACTTTTTCTGAATGAGCGCGAAACACGTGGCGAAGACTTCCTAACCAAGGAAATGGAGGAGCGCGTAGAGAGACTCGATAAAGACTTCATAGTGATTGAAGGTAATCGCCGACTGGTAGACATTGATACTCTACGCCGTATTGCTACGACTCGTAGTGACTCACTCAACCTCCTTTTTATCGACGCATCTCGTGAAACTCGTTTTGACCGATACAATGAACGCTTGGTTTCCCAAGGAGAAGAACCGATTTCATTTGAGGAGTTCACTGCACTTGAAGCCAATGATGCTGAAGACGAAATCGACGACCTAAAGACAATCTTCGAGAAAGAGGGTCTGATTATTAACACTGACGATCAGAATGCGGAAGCTGTGTTTAAGGAAATCAAAATCCTCCTCACCAAAACAGAAAAACTGACTCCCTAGTGGTAACTGAGATTTTCTAGTGCCAGAAACAAGACAAGGTGAAATAAGTTAAGGCCAAGAAAACTGCAAAATTTAGATGAATCACGAGGCGAACAAGAAAAAAGACCCGAGGTGAACTTGATTGTTCATCGAGGGTCTTTTTTCGCAGTTCAACAAAGTGAGTCGCTAAATTCTGCAGTTTTCTACCAAGCGAAGTGTGCGAACGCTCGGTTAGCCTCCGCCATCTTATGTACATCATCCTTCTTCTTCACGGCAGCACCTTCGTTCTTAGCGGCCAAGAGAATCTCAGCTGCGAGTGCCTTGAACATTGGTACGCCCTTGGCGCCACGAGCAGAACCAATCATCCAACGTAGAGCTAGAGAGGTACGACGTTCAGGACGTACTTCTCGAGGAACTTGGTAGTTTGCACCACCAACACGACGAGAACGTACTTCCATCAGTGGACCAGCGTTTTGAAGTGCAGTCTTGTATACCTCAACTGGGTCACCTCCCTCCTTGTCATTCTTAATGAGCTCAAAAGCAGCGTAAACCACCTTGCGAGCAGTTTCCTTCTGCCCACGTAGCATCACGTAGTTTATAAGTTTTTCCACCATCTCATCGCCAAACTTAACGTCAGGCTGGAGAGTTGGTCTTTTTTTAATTGGTCTTCGCATAATGTTCTTTCGTTATCTAAAGCGAGATACTTAATAATTTTAAAAGGCGGAAACTGTCTACAGTTGTCACCTTTAGAGGAGAATTCACGAGTGAGACGTAGTCAACCTACGACGACTAGTGGATTCTCCAAAAAGGAGGCAAATTGTGCTTTTCTCACAACTTTCAAGAAGTAAGAAATTGGATGGAGAGCGAGACGTGCGAGGAAAATAATACGAGGTGAACTTCAATTGTTCAGTGAGTATTATTTTACCGAAGCACAACGACGCCATCCGCCAATTTATTATTTCTTGGGTGCTTTGGTTCCGTAACGTGAGCGCGACTGCATACGCTTGTCTACTCCGGTCGCATCGTACTTACCACGTACCACGGTGTAGTTAACACCAATGTCTTTCACACGACCACCACGGACCAATACTACGGAGTGCTCCTGGAGAGTGTGCCCGATACCTGGGATGTAGGCAGTGATTTCTTGTCCGTTGGTAAGACGTACACGAGCAATCTTACGAATAGCAGAGTTTGGCTTACGAGGAGTCTTAGTAGTGACACGAGTACAAACTCCACGCTTAAACGGTGAGTTGTATTCGTTAGGACGATTCTTGATCTTATCGAAACCAGACGACAAAGCAGCCACTTTGGTTTTGTGAGCTGGGTCGCGACGTCGCTTCTTAATTAGTTGTTTTATTGTTGCCATATGCAATTAGCTCGCACACTCTACTATATGTAAATAATTTTGCAAGAAAAAACCGCCGCGATGCGACGGGTGCCAAGGGGCAAGGATTCTTATCTGCCGAGACGTGTGGTTTTCGGCCACCAGACAGTTTATCCTTGCCCCTCAACTTTTTGACCATTGAGGGACCAGCCGGTGAAGAGAAGTCGTGCAGTAACTTCTCGCTTTTGTCTCGGTTATCTCGATTTCTTGTTTAAGTATAACAGTTTCTTAGAAGAAGGAAATTCCAGTAATAAGTATGAATGCAGAAGACACCAACTTAGCAAACGGTGCCCAGAAAAGATTAATAAAGATGAATATAAAGATGAAGGTGCCGATAAGGCCCCACCTTTCAAAACTATGCACGAAACTTCGATATTTCATCATAAGACTAAGTGGCAGAAACGGCTGGATTATCTTAGAGCCATCCAATGGTGGAATCGGAATCATATTAAAGAAAGCCAGCAAGATGTTTATGTATACAACATATGAGGAGAGCTCGATGAAAGCACTATTGAGAGACAACACCTCACTGAAGCGAATCATCATTCCAAATAAGAGTGCAATTGCAATATTGACGGCCGGACCGGCAAAAGCCACCTTGGCCTCTCCCCACTTTTGGTCCCTCAGATTATAAGGATTGTATGGAACCGGCTTAGCCCAACCAAATAAAATACCGGCATTAGAGAAGAAAAGTAGTGCCGGAACAATAACTGAACCAAGTAGATCGATATGTACCAGTGGGTTAGGTGAAAGGCGACCCTGAAGCC
This sequence comes from Candidatus Nomurabacteria bacterium, assembly GCA_020631995.1. Taxonomy (GTDB): domain Bacteria; phylum Patescibacteriota; class Minisyncoccia; order Phycocordibacterales; family UBA918; genus OLB19. The sequence continues at coordinate 192,407 of JACKGJ010000001.1, forward strand.
TGGCTGTCGGATCTCCAAGCCAATCGGCCATATAGCCGTGGGCCATTTCGTGGAGAATGATTGAGATAATTAAAGCGACGATAATTACGATTGCAGTAAATTCCATATGGTCATATGTTAACTCATAAATGAGGCTCCACAAAGCCGAAGTCCAGAGAGAGTACCTGTCCAACGATTGCAAAATCAATACCCTGTGGTAATATGGCGCCCACGTATGGCAAAAGTATGTCAAATCACTGGTAAGTCCACCCAAGTTGGTGGCCGCTACTCAAACCGCACTCGTGCGACGCAGTTTAACCCTTGCGGCAAAGTTCGTCGTGCTCCAAACATTCAGAAGAAGCGTATCTTCGTTCCTGAAATTGATAGCTTCGTAACTATCAACGTTTCTACCAAAGGACTCCGAACTATGAATAAGAATGGTGCATATAAGACTCTCAAGGAAGCAAAACTTATCTAAATCCCTGAAATCGGCGCATTTGTACTTGCTTCAATCGAAGCTCTCCCGCGCCGTATAATCAAATACGTCTTGGTCAAGATTCTCCTTCCAGCAAGCACAACTGCATCCAATTACAGAAATTTAAAGTTTAGTTAAACAATCTAAGAAAAGCCCGGAAGCAAATGCTTCCGGACTTTTCTTATTTAAGTGTGACGTTCTCTCCATCCGACCAAAAGACAACCTTCCCATTTTCTGCTGTTCTTAAGGTTGTCACTCCAAAGTTAAAAAGTGCGTCAGTTACTTCTATATGTGGATGACCATATGAATTATCAGCTCCGGCTGATATGACAGCGTACTCAGGGTCCACCTCCACCAAGAAAAGCTCTGAGGTCGACGTATGTGAACCATGATGCCCTGCTTTCAAAACATCGCTCTCTAATTTTTCTCCTTCAACCAAAACTAAATATTCTTCAATCGACTTTGGTGAGTCTCCAGTCAACATAAAGGCCGTATCACCATAGACCAATCGAGCAACAATAGAGGACGTGTTACTTTCGAGCTCACTGGCATCAATGTCTGGGAACAGAATCTCTAGATATACGTTGTGACCTAGGTCATATCGCTGTCCACGTCGCGCAAAGTGCACCTCTCCTCCCTCCTCTTCTATCTTACGTACAACTAATTTCCACACTCCAGTTTCACTTTCGTTTTCAGTACGTATGACGTTACTTACATCGAAACGGTCAAGTACCACAGCTAAACCTCCTATATGATCTGCGTCTGGATGAGTCACTAACACATAATCAATGTCCCTGTCGGAAAAACTCATTACCTTACTCAGTTGGCGCAGAACACTACTATCTCGTCCGGAATCAATTAGCATTTGCTTGCCACCTGGTGACTGGATGAAGATGGCGTCGCCTTGCCCTACGTCGAGAAATACTACACAAAGTACATTTGAGTCACATACAGGTGGCCCTATGGGCTTTAAAGAGATCTCAGGCCACCAAGCGAGCACGAGAGCTGTTACCATCACCGCAAGCACCATCAGTCTATTCTTAATTACTCTTTCATCCATGATTTGTTATTATAATGCCTATGACTTACGAACCTAAAAAATTTAATATCCCTGAGCTCACTGGTATTTCGAAGCAATCAATTGATGAGCACATTAAACTCTACGAGGGCTATGTGAAACACGTAAACCATATCCGCGGAGAAATGGATAACGTTAAAGATGATTATGCTCGCTCTGAGATGACTAGGCGACTAGGGTTTGAATTTGGTGGAATGCGTAACCACGAATACTACTTCGAGCAGTTTGAAATTGGGCCAAGCTCTCTTCCCGACGGAAAACTTAAGTCTTTGATTGAGGCACAGTGGGGCTCTCTAGAGAAGTTTATCGAACACTTTAAAAAGCTTGCTAGTACCCGCGGGGTTGGTTGGACAATGCTGTATATCGACCGCCAAAATGGTGGACTCATTACTGCCTGGGTGGATGAACAGCACTTTGGCCAACTAGCAGACCTTGATATCGTACTAGGACTCGATATGTGGGAGCACTCATATATGCTCGACTACCCACCAAGTGAAAAACTTAAATATGTTGATGCATTCTTCCAAAATCTAAACTGGGAAACAGTTGCTAAAAGAGTCTAAATCTCTTTTATAGTCCAACCCTTTAACTCATCAACTTCCCGCACACTCCACCACAAGACGAGTGCTATTAGTGCGTAACCCAGTGGCACAAACCAAAACGAAAAGGCTGGAACTGTAAATGATGCAAATGGCAACTCGCCGAACCACTCGGCTATTACTATTATGTACGTGAGGGACAGATGTGTAACAAAGGCTAATGGTGTCGCTAGAGACAACGAAACGAAGGCCACCATACCAGTCAAAAATGTTAGCAACATTGAAACAGCCACCATCGGCAAAACCAAAACATTTACAATAACTGCCACCACTGAAAATTCGCCTATTTGATAAAGGAGAAGAGGTAATACAAAAAGCTGTGTGGCTAATGTAGCTACCAAGAATTCACGTGCCCCTAAAGGCGACGGCATTGTCCGAAGTCGTTCCTGTAAGTCTGGGGCTACTAATATGAGTCCGAGTGTGGCAATAAAGGAAAGCTGGAAGCCCACGTCAAAGGCCAGCGAGTACGGATTCCAAATAAGCATAATAAATCCAGCTAACATTAGTCCTCGTAGTACGAGATAGATACGTCCTGTTAACCCCACAATGAGAAGGAGTGAGGCCATCAAACAAGCGCGCACAACCGTTGCACTCAAACCAACCATAAGTGCGAATATGACTATGCCTACCAATCCAAAACCAACACTAAAACGTCTGCCAAATACCTGCCCTAATACATAAAGGATGAAGGTCACTACAATCATCACATTGTATCCAGAGAGAACAACTATATGAATGATGCCTGTCTTCCTAAAAGTAGTTTCTAGATCTTCTCCTAGGGCACGCTTCACTCCGAGAAGTAACCCTTCGCTTAGTCCTACCTGAGGCTCAGGCATCAGCAGTTCGAGCTTCTGCATAAAGGTATGCTTAAGGTCAAGAATTTTACTGATAAAGTCATACGCACCGCCTTCAGATAGTCTCTCCACTTCTGCTCTGCGAATCGTATAACCCACACCTTTCGCTAAGAGGTACCCGGGATAGTTAAACGTACGACCCAAGTCAGTTTCGAACGCTTCAGGTTTTTCTAGCACTCCCTCCACTAATACTCTGTCTCCGTAATTCCATTCTTCGCCAGGATAAGCAAGTGCTAAAATAAGTCCATAATCAGTTTTTATATAAAGATGAATGGAGTTAGCACGAGCCTCCGGCTCGCGCCATATCACTCCCTCAAGCACCACTTCACTCCCAAGCATTTCTTCCAACTTTGACTCTGTGCTATTTAAAATAGCAAAATCCATTCGAAGCGCCCCGAGTGCGAAAGACATTATTGTTAAGGAGATAAGAAGTAGGCCAGGCAGAGGACGAGAACCTTGGACTCTCGCTCCCTGCCCAACCAAACCAACCACTACCGCCAGCAATACTAGAAGTGCAATCTCAGACAAAGAAAACCGCGCGAATGAACGCGCGAAAATTCCAAGGGCAAAAGCAATGATTGCGGAATAAAATAAAATTCCACCATCATTTAGCCTCATACTCTACTTTTTGGCTTTCTCGTCCAAAGCTTCATTCACCAAGCGGTCTGCCTCTTTGTTTTCTTCCCGCCTTACGTGGGAAAGTGAGAGTTTGGAAAAATGCGCTCGTAGGTCCTGTATCTCTAAAAAGATACTTCTAAGACCTGGATTTTTAACCTTATACTCTCCAGCCAACTGCTTAACTACTAGTTCACTATCAAGCTTCCAATCAATTTCTAAATCTGTAGTCTCTTTACCGAAACGAGCTTTAAGGACCTGAAGTCCCCGCAAAACAGCAGTGTATTCCGCTATGTTATTAGTGCTTTCTCCAATATATTCTGCAACTTCTTCAAGAATTTCGTTCTTTTCAGTCTCAATAACGACACCAATGGCCGCTGGTCCAGGGTTGCCTCTGGCTCCCCCGTCGGAATGTACAATCAGTTTCATAATTTACTTATGATAACACTTTGAGGGCGTCTTCTCGAAACGCTTCAGTCTCCTCTTCCAAAATCACTTTAAACATCGGAAACGCATCTGAAAGAATTAAATGCAAATCATCTTTGTCTGCATAGGCCTCGAGCATATGAGCAAAGTGTTCACCTGTTGATTCATCACTTTCTGTAATAAATCTCAACACTGAACTTTCTAAAATCAAACCACCAAGATCCGCCAAAAATACCATCTTCTCGTCTTCAGACATTTCCGAGAAGTGAAACAGGTCCGCTATGTTTTTTTGGATTTCTGTTGTCATAGATATTTTTTATTAAGCGACTCTTTGACCACTAGTTACTCGTGACAAATATTGCGTTAAAGTCTCATTATCATTAGCAGAGACCATCTGATTCTGCTTCTGAAGTGTTTCTCCCCACTTAGTCACACCCTCAGCACTTAAATTGCGATTAGCCAGCTCTTCCTCTAGATTTGGGCTACTGACCATCTCTTTAAACTGACCAACGGTCATCTGATCTGGATTAAGGGCCTCCCAAGTTCCTGTGATATTTGGATTAGTATTTAAGAACAAACGATCAAATAAACCAACCTTAGGATTTTCGACTGAACTTACGTAACTCTGTACAGCTTCACTGTTATTAGCGGCTGCTTCAGGAATGAAGTTAGCATCACGCACCGGCATATCACCTGGTTGTGGTAATTCCCCACTAAAAGGGGTGGCCTCCGGCACAGAATTGTCATTGGCAGTTGGGGGCAAATCATCTGTCATTTTGTCAGAATTCTGTAACCAATCAGACACAGTCATGTTTGGATCAAGCTCTCCTCCTCTACCAGCCAAACTTTGGTACATGTCCCTAAAATCATTTTTGTCGATACCCAATTCTTCCAAACGAGCATCTACTTGGGGATTATTTTGTGAAATATCAGATGCAATCTTCTCCACCTCCATTATCGTCAGATTATTAAAATCTTTTACCTGACTATATGATTCCATTTGTGGAGTTGAATCCAAGCTAACTGGCCCACTTTCAGAAAACTGTTCGGTGGTAGGGGCAGGTCCGGAAGGAGTTTCTGACACCTCTGGTGCTGTAATTAAAGATTCACTTGAGCCTGAAGATTCTTGGTTCATTAGTTCTACTAACTTCTCGTCTAACATTGAAACATTGATGGTTTCGCCTGGATGAATCAGGTGAATGTTGCCACCACTTTTAACCGCACCCACTTCTTTAGCAAATTCTGGATTTTGGTCGCAATAATCAAAAAGTTTATCAAGCCAGTATCTTCTATCGGCTAAAGACATGTCAGTTACAATTTCTGACTTTCCGCCGACTGGATTATTGTCTGGACCTTTGCCCTCCATAATATTCCAGGCATTGTCTCCACGTTCTACTGTATGTGTTACAGCTGGCTCAGCAAAAACATCCTCCTCGTGTTCATAATTTTCATGAGGCTCATGGTCGGGTCCTATATGTTCTTCAGATAAACTTTCTCCACCACTGTCCCTAGGAATAGCTTCTTCACCCCCACTAGCATGTGGTTTCATCTCAGCGTGATTTGTGGGGTCAGGAGTAGTCTCACTAGGGGCAGTCACTGCATCTTGATTAAAAGACTCCTTCACATCTGGATACATCTTTTCCGCCACACTTGCGTCACCCATTTGTTGCAACGACTCAGTCTGAGAGACTGCATCGGTTGGAGTATTTGTAACATCAGGGATTGTACTCTCTGCCCCTAGTCCACCCACAAACCCAGCGGTTGTCATACCAGCACTTGCTCCTGCAATTTTTGAAGCGGTTTTTGATAAATTTGTTCTTGTCTCCACATCATTCGTTAAATAATCCATTTTCCCATCTTCATCCAAAAAAGATTTCTCGAAAAAATCACTGCCTAGATTAGAAGTGGCATTTATGAGTTTTTTTCGTCCAGAGGCAATCCAGGTTTTATCTAATATTTTATATGTTCCAATACCTACACCTAGTCCAGCCGCCATACCTGCTATCACCACAGGGAAAGCGCCACCAGATAGCACAGTTGCCCCTAACGCAATTCCACTCATGGTCTTATACTTATTTCTCTGCAAGACTGCTAGTGATCGACCAACGTTGCTCTCATCCCAAACCTTATCAATTGTTGTCCCTTGAAGTTCTAGGCGCTTTTTATGAACACCAGTAATTAAGTGTTGAGCTAGCATGCTCTGATAACGCTTATCTACCGCCTCAGGACCACCGTATTCCTTTGATGATTGAGTAATGGCAGAAGTTTTAATCCTAGGACTGATACTTCCCTTGCGAACATTCAATAAACTCTTTGCCGCTGAATGATATTCTCGCCTAGCTGTTGTTGATGCGTTTTGAAGAGCCTTCAATTCTCCACTTAATTTAGGTTGAAGTCCAAAAGTTCTACGGACACCTCTCAACAGCGCTGATTGGGACTCAATGTGTTTTTGATACTTATCATTATATTCTGCCTCCAACTTATGTGCCCGATCCCTTGATTCTTTCCAGCTATCATAAACCATCTCATATGCAGCCAAATTTTCTGGTGACGGGTCTCTTTGTGCCTGTCTTCTCATTGCAAGTTCTTTTGCTGAAATAGCGTTCTCGATTACGTTTTTTTTGTCGTCTTTAGATAAACTGTTTTCTGTTTGAAGTGGCATTTCTTCTGCCTGTTTTGCCAACACTGCATTTCTAGCAGCCCCATACACGACCTTCTGTGAAGCAATGGCAGGTACGTCACCCTCCTTCACTTTTTCTACCGCCTTATTTAATTTTGAAACGTCATTATCTTTAGAATCGACAGCAAACGCTGGTGTATTATCTGCCTTATCTTCTTTAACTATGATCTTTGGGGCATCTCCACTCAAAAACTCCTGATGAGGTTGCTCTGGCACACCTTCAAAATCAAATTTAGGTTCTTTCCTTTCCTCTAGCATATGGTAATTAACATAATACCATCCAGCCTCGTCTCGTTAGAGGTATCGTGCGGATATCTCCATTTCCACCTGGCGACGAGGACGGGCGTGGCGCTGATATGACTGCTCCACTATATTCTTAACTCTTTCTGGATCTACCGCCTCTGGAGGAAGAGTCTTTATATTGAAAGGCTTGACCGGACTGCCGTTAGCTAGGATACGTACGAAAGCTTGGCGATTCTCTACATTCATTAAGTCCCGAGAGGTAAACACTGGAGCGAATTGTGACTCTAAAAATTCTGCATCGTCGGGACCGACTCGGAAAGAAGCCATAGAACCGACGTTTCCAAAGACAGCATCACGAATTCCTTCGTCCAGCTGTGCAATAAACTGGTGTGCAACTGTGAGACCAAGCTTGTACTTACGAGCTTCTGACAAAATGGCGGAAATGGAGTCGGTAGAGATATTCTGGAACTCATCCATATGCAGGAAGAACGGAGAATAACCCTTGGTGATATCGTCAGCACGAGAAAGCGCCGCCATCAGTATCTTGCCCACAATAATCATACCAATTAGGTTGGCATTGATTTCACCTAAGCGACCCTTAGAGAGGTTGACCAACAAAATTTTCTTTTCATCCATCAAACGACGGAAGTTAAATGACGAAGTTTGTTGCCCAATTATCGGTCTAATGAAATCGTTGGCGGTGAATACATCAAATTTAGAGGTGATGTACGGCACGATATTTTCAAGAGACGCTTCTCCACCGGCCTTGGTCGCAATATCATTCCAAAACTGCGCTACTACTGGGTTCTTGGTCTTCGAAAGTTTCATCTTTCGATATGACTCATCGGCAAACACTCGTGAAATATCAAGCAGAGTAGAACCACTAGCTGGGTCTTCGAGCACGAGCAAAGTAGCATTTCTAAAGTATTGTTCAAACATCGGACCCATACTTTCCGGCACAGCACCGTAAAGTTTCTGGAATATTGAAAAGAGTTCATTAACCACAAAAGTCTTCTGCTCTGGATGCGACTCATCAAACTCGAGCATATTGAGTCCAAGCACCATATCGGTCCGAGCTGGATCAAAGTAAATGACGTCATTCTCCCTCTCTGGAGGTACAGCACCAAGCACATCAGCAATATCAGTGCCGTGCGGATCAATCATACATACCCCATGACCCTCTTTGATGTCTTGAATGAGCATATTCTTCATCAGGGTCGTCTTTCCAGTACCAGTTTGACCAATGATATAGAAATGGCGCATTCTGTCTTCAAGAGAAATGCGAACCTTAGTCTCAGTACCACGAAAATCATTAACACCAAGCAAAGTTCCCTCGCTTGGTAAACCACCTGGTGCTGGTGCTGCGGTAGTTTGGTTTTGACGAAGTTGCGGAGAATCTTTGGAAGCTGTAAAAGCAGGTAAATGCATTACGGTAGTCATCTCCTCAATACTCCAAATCATTCTCTCTCGCTCATTCCACATACGAAGAGAGAAGTTTTTTAAGAGTTCAGCCGCTCCACTCCCTACCTGGTCCTTCCAGGTGATACGATTGCCCCGACCGTTTTCGAATTGACCAAAGCCTGACTTAATATCTCCCAGTATCGCCTTTGCTTCTGCTTCACTCGCGGCTGACGTGACGACCCGTAGCGAAACCGACACCATTGAACTCTTTAGCTTTTTACCAAACTCTTCTAAAAGAGTTTGGTCGATGGCACCTGCTCGTTCGGCTTTTTTAGCCTTCTCCTTTTCTTCGGCTTCTTTGTTTTTAAAGGCGCCAAATATTTCCTTCACTGCCTTCGAGGCAATTCCTGCTTCAGTTTTAGCTAGAGAGGCATCCAAACTTTCACCCTTTCTAATGTCTTCGAGTACTCCCTCACCTTTCCTTAAGTAGTCGTCACGACGCGGACCAACCACAAACTGCACTGCCGCACCTTCACCCTGCTCATTTATTTTTGAAAAACTATTGAGAATGACGCCGAGTGGATCTACATCAAAATCTTGGTATGAAGAAAGTGGATATAGCCAATGTCTCTCCAACTGAGCATAACTAGCAACAGACACTCCTGATTCATTGAAAATGTTGTAGTCGTCTTGGCACTCTGAGACAGTGGCGTTTGGGAAAATACCAAGTATTTGTTTCTCAAGCAGTCTTGATTGGTCTCTCGCAATGCCGATATAGAAAACAAAGTCATTGCTACCATTTTCATTTGCTATCTCGAAGGTGAAATTGGTACCAGTATTATTTGCTACATTGGCCAACATACCTGAGTAAAATTGCTCCATTCCGGAAACAAGCTCTTGAAGAGACTTTTCTTTATTTTCCTCACCTGATTCTGGTAGGCGAATCTCATACAGTGACATATGGAGGGGCTTCCATAGAGGATCCTTCTCTGAAAAATTCGCTAGTGGTAAGTCGGAAGCGATATAGCGTACAAGGGCACGATGTAGGTCGTCTATTAAGTGAGGGTTTCCCGTCTTCTCAGCGACCAACATTACATTCTTGACCCCCTTCAAAGGCAAGAGTGCCAGAAGCGCCTCTATCTGGTCATCGTGAGTCTCCTCCTTGAGTCCCATCGCTGTCATATTCACAAGCCGGTCTGGCATTTTGCGATCTTCAGGCAAGGCGGCCTGAGTCGGCATCACCCGATAAGTCTCCACGGCCTCCGCTGCTGCATCTTCTTTCGGCATTCCATCACGCTCGCTCTGCAAGCGCTTCACTTCTTGACGCAACAGTGCAATCTCATCTTCAGGCGCCGGAAATTTTCTTTCTGGTAAAGATTCCATTTAGGAATATTATATCATCAGATAGTTTCGACTATGTCGACAATACGCAATCTCGTCTGCCAACGATTCATAAAAAATGATTCTTCTACGTGCGCCAGAAGATTTAAAGGCTCATTAATAGCTGGAGTAACTTGATATTGTTCCGGCTTTGCAAAAAAGGCGATGGCTTCAATTTTGTTGTTTAGCGTTTCAAAAATTAGCTTCAAGTGCTCCTTGGTTTTACCAAACTGTTCAATCTGCAACGGCTTTACGTTTTTAAAAGCGAACAATGGCTTCTTATTTCCAGCTCCGTATGGTGCAACTGACCGCAATGTAGATAATAAATCGCGGGTTATATCCTCAAGCGATAAGACCGCATCAATACTAACTTCTTCATTTGCCAAAGCTTTGTCCCCTAAAGAAATGTACGAATCGTTTAGTGCTTGTCCCAGATGAAAAACCGAGTCCTCTTTGACTGCGAAACCGCCTGAAGCGTGGTGTCCACCGTGTTCCAAGAAATGTTGTTCGGCCCCTTCCATAATTTTCACCACACTAATCGAAGAACCACTGCGACACGAGCCCTTTATTACACCATTACCATCCCGTCCCCACAGAAACACTGGCCGGTTATGCTCCTCTGCCAGCCCATTAGCACATAGTCCAACAAGTGCCGGTCGCCACTCCGGGTTTCCCATCACGATAATATCTGGCAAATCAATTATTTCGGACATTCGTCTCCTTAATTCCTTAGTCATTGAGGCAACCATTCCTTTTCTTTCATTATTTAACTTTTCAAGATGTGTAGCACGAGCTCCGGCACTCCCTTCTTCTTTATCAGATAACATCAAGAAGGCATCTTCCGGTGAGTCCATCCGTGAGGCGGCATTAATGCGTGGTGCGATAGTGAAACCGATATCGTCTTCGGTTAAATATCTTTGGTCGGCTCTGGCTTTGCGAAGCAAATGTTGAAGTCCTGGGCGACGAGACTTGCGCAGGACTTGAAGGCCAAAGTGAGCAAAGACCCGGTTTTCACCAATAAGTGGCACCATATCACCAATGGTCGCAATACCCACCATATCAAGCCACCATTTTTCATGGCCAGGCTTAACTGCAAAATCTCCTCTAGTGAGCGTGGCTTCAGCAAGCTTAAAAGCCACAGCTGCTCCACAAATATGTGGGAATGGGTAACTATCTCCAACACGTGGATTCACTATCGCCACAGCTATAGGTAACCTATCCTTCGGTTCATGGTGGTCCGTGACAATTAAATCCACACCAAGCGAAGTTGCCTTATCAGCCGCCTCCAAATCTGAAGTTCCACAATCTATAGTAATGATTAGCTGAACTCCCTCATTGGCTAGTTTTTCGACTGCCATTTCACTTAGACCGAAACCTTCAAAGTGACGATGAGGAATATAGTTAATGAAGTTGTCGTAGCCAATCGCTTTAAAGAAATCGTGAAGTATCACGGCGCCTGGGATACCGTCACAATCGTAATCAGAATAAATCGCTATCTTTTCTTGATTTTTTATAGCAAGAAGCAGGCGCTCTACTGCCACTTCCATATCATTAAGTAGAAACGGATCATGACGTCCTTTTTCGTAGTCTGGATTTAAGAAAGATTCTGTGTCTTCCACCGAAACTCCACGCACTTTAAGCAAATGGTTCAAAAGATTTTCCTCCTTTCGCTCAATCAAAGTGTACTTGGACATAGTCAATATGGTGACTATAATAACATTTATGACTGATTCTATTTTTTCACAGATTATTGCCCGCGAAATCCCCTCACAATTCGTATATGAAGACGAGGTTTGTGTGGTCATTATGGATAAGTTCCCGAGTACAAAGGGACAGACTTTAGTTATTCCTAAAAAAGGAGTGGACTATGTCTTTGACCTAGACGACTCTACCTATTCACACATCTTCAGTGTAGCTAAGAAGATTGCCTTAGCTTCTGATAAAGCACTCCATCCCAAGCGCACCTGCCTGGCCGTCGAAGGTTTTGAAGTTCCTCATACCCATATCAAGATTTATCCTGTTTATGACACAAGTCGAGGCCTTGGTCCGTTTCTTTCCAGTGGAGAAATGGCTGATGACACAGAACTAGCCAGTCTCGCAGAACAGATTAAAAAATGTCTTTAAAAAATCCGCGACTGATTGTCGCGGATTTTTTATTTTATTTTTGATAGTGCAAAACTGCATCAATGGCAGGCAGTGTTCCTTTCTCTAAGAACACGAGCATAGCTCCTCCGGCAGTAGAGAGAAAACCAAAACGATTTTGCAGGCCAAGTGAGCGGATAGCAGCAATGGTGTCACCTCCACCGACTACGCTATAAGCAGAGGAAGACGCTAACATCCGCGCCAAGGTTTCAGTACCAAAAGAAAAACCTTTTTCGAAATTACCGAGTGGCCCGTTCCACAAAATCGTCTTAGCGTCACTAGTTAGCCGTTCCAACTCTTTCAAGGTCTTCGGACCAGCATCATAAATATATTCCTCTGGTAAAACAGCCTGAATACCCACCTCCCTTCTCTTTACTCCATCCGTCACCACCACATCACTCGGTACTGAGATGTTCTCTAGCTCTAAAATTGGATTACCAGTTAAATCTACGTCTGACACCAACGACTTTCCTATTTCGTAACCTCTGGCTTTTAATATATCGTGGACTAAGGCACCTCCGATAAAAAGCCTGTCGTAAATACGTGCGTAACGAGTGACCAAAGGAAGCTTAGTTTCAAATTTTGCTCCACCTAGTATAAACACCGCCGGATGTTTCGGTTCCATTACCTTCAAAAGAGCGTCGTATTCACGTATGAAACTAAACCCGAAGTAGCTCGGCAAATATTTAGGTATCCCAATAATAGAAGTGTGCTCGCGATGTGAGTCAGAAAAGGCATCGTTGATATATAAATCCCCAAGTAATGCAAGTTCCTTAGCGAACGACTCATCATTGGTTCCCTCGCGTAGGTCTTGGCGCAGGTTTTCCAGAAGAATTGCTTCACCATTTTCTAAATGTGACACTTTCTCACCAGCATTACTTATCTCACCTCCCCACCTTATTGGAGTAAGAAGACCAAGTGCCTCACAGACTGGTTTTAAACTCTCATCTTTCTCTCTTCCGATGTGTGCAATAACGACAACCTTAGCTCCAGCGTTCTTTAAAAACTCAATCGACTCTACCGCTTGCTCAAGACGGAATGTTTCAGTTACTTTTCCGTTTTCCACCGGAGCATTCAAAGAGGCCCGAAGCAAAACCCTTTTTCCTTTTAAGTCTTTAATGCCCTCAATGGAAGGAAGAGTATGTGTGTTGGAGCTTATTTCACTTTTAGTCCTGAAAAATTTAAACAAATCGAGCATAGTCATCAGCTATTTTAATGATTGAAACAAACTCCTTAGCGTCTAAGCTGGCCCCACCTATAAGGAAGCCATCGACTGTCCCTACCTTGAGTAACTCCTCAGCATTATCCTCATTCACTGACCCACCGTATATAATTCTGACCATCGAAGCCTTTTCGCGTGGATAGATGTCAGATAAAACTTTTTGAATAAACAACTTCATCTCCTCTACCTGAGAGGCGTTTGCATTCTTTCCACTACCAATGGCCCAGACTGGCTCATAGGCAATGATTACCCGACTCAAGTCCTCAACCTTAACACCCGCAAGGGTGGCACTGAGCTGGTCTTCTACCACATTGAAGTAGTCACCCGTACTATCACGACTTTTTTCACCCACACATATAATTGCTGAGGACTTCACTTCGTGAAGAGCGAGCACTTTCCGATTTATCATTTGGTCGGTCTCACCATCGGCACGTCGTTCGCTATGTCCTACAATGGAACACTTCACACCAAAGCTACGTAATTGTGACACTGAAACTTCTCCAGTGTGAGCACCTTCCGGATGAAAAGACACGTCTTGAGAAACAAACTCAATTTTTTGGGGACCAGCCATTTCCTTAAGGTCAATAATAAATGGCAAAGGTGGAGCAATAGCTACATCAGACTGGCCTTTTCTTCCCACCAAACCCTTCTGCACATCCACCCAAATCTTTTCAGCTCTAGCCAAGGTGGCCGGATTCATTTTCCAGTTACCAACAATAAAGGGTCTTACCCGTTTTTTCATAGGAAAATTGTATCACGCTTTACTGGCAAAATTCCCAAACGACAAAGCTAGGTGCTCATTTTGGAGTTTTGTGCCTCCTTTTTCCTCCTAGCACTGGTTCGCTTTGCTCACAACGCGTTTCCTGACTCAGGTCAGGACCGGAGGGAACAAGAAACTATTCTTGTTCTGCCCACCTAACGCTTGCTCGTTTCACTCACAACGCGTTTCCTGACTCAGGTCAGGACCGGAGGGAACAAGAAACTATTCTTGTTCCCTCCACTCGATGAACTGATAATTATCAGAAGTCTTTGGGGTCAAAGGTGGTGGGTCGATAGCTAGGTCACGGTCATAGTAGTCGTAGCGATACTCAAAGCCATTGCAGTACACACCTCCGGAGCATACCCATTTAGTACCAACGCGACCATTCGAGACCACTGTTCCATTAGTGGTCAGTGAATTGCGGTACATATAGTCACTCATCGAATTTTGAATGCGCACGTAATCAGGATTAGAATCAGCAGAGTTACTATTACTAACATAGTAGTATGGCCGATGGAACTTTCCTTTCTGCGCCAAAAAAATACCGTTTATCGACATATTATCTGGTACATCTAGACCAATATTGATGTTTTCTTCGGCGATTAGTAGGAGGCCTGAGTCTTCATTAGCATAAGTGAGGTTACCAACAATAACTACTCTTGGATCTGTCGTGGAGTCAGGTGCGGCAGCGGCAACTGTCACTCGTCCATTTATCACGCCCTCCACCCACACATTGTCCTCAAAGAAAATAACACTACAAGAAGAAGGTATAGAGTACGTCCCCACTGTCGTTGCACTGTTCAAAAAGTTTTTACTGTGACCCCAAGCATTACCTTTGGCCTTACTCGACTTTGCCTTTTTTAGTGTATATGTACCATTTGAGTTAAATACAACATAATAACCAGCCTCACCGGAAGGTCCATAGTATTGACCACCTGAATTGGTAGCACGATCTTTTATGTCAGAAAGGTCTACCGTTACTCCTGTGAAACTAACTGGTGGTACAGACCATTGCCACAAATCAGAACCATCCCCGTCACCAAACACTCCATTGACACTGGTCCAATTACTAGCAAATTGTGGACTTGCAGTACAAATATCAAGGTAGTAGCACCATGAGCTCGTTTGTCCGCTAGTCACTTTAGAGTTATTGAGTCCATCCATACGCACAAAGCCATTGGAATGATATGGTCCATAGATAATACGATCAGGACCGGCCCAGACATTGGCATTAACGATGTGTGAGAACTCTGCTACGTTGGGCCTAGCATAACGAGCATAGACTATTCTTTCTATATTTGGTTCTTTGGTTGTATAACCTGTCGAAGTAATATCAATAGAAGTCACCGCTCCACACGCTAGGTTGCCATCCACCTCCAAAGAATACTCCCCAATTACATCGCCCTCTGGGTCACTAAACGGAACTACATAAGGGCCAGCTTCTCCAGTACCGTTTTGGATATCATCAGGATGGTGAGCTAGAAACCATTTGTAGTAGTTAAGCCCAGCCTCTGCAATTTGAAGGGCTTGCTCACTATTTAATTTGGCATTAGATATTTTCGAGCCAGTAATAGTAAAACCCATAAAGGCTGTAAAAATAGTGAAGAACACGGCCCCAAACACTAAGAGTAATACCACTAAGTAGCCCCTAGAAAGATTATGGTTCGCTACTTCGTTGTGTTGATCTGAACTTTTAAATTTAAATGTCATATTCTTTTAAGTTTCGAAGTGATGCACTAGAGCGTAAATGATATTTGCCCGGCTCTCTAATAGGATCAACATTTACCACCATTGCCACATCAATATGCCTCACTTCACTCACACCAGTCCCTGACAACTCTACTCCCTGATTGTTATAGTAGGTAAACATTATCACTCCCTCAAGGTCATTATGTACATATTCAGAGATTGTTTCCGTACGACTTGGTTCACTAGCATAGACAGCCGGAATTCCGCTGGACTCATATATGTATTTAAATAGAGTTTGATCAACTATCTCGTAGCGCACCAGCTCTACACTATTATCTCTATCAATGTCACTATAAAACTCCACACTAGAAGTAGCGCGATTCACTAATGGAAAAGCACCATTGTCGGAGTAGGTCATTTCACGCAGGTCACGAACTAAAAGTTCAATACCCTTTCGAGCACTGTCTACCTGATAAGCCTGAGCTATGGTGTAGGCATTGTAGCGATAAAAAGAGGATATCACCGTCATAATGGCGATAGACAATATACTGAAGAGGGCGAGGACTACTACAGTTTCCACTAGAGTCATCCCTCTTGATTGTGTGTATTTGTTATTTAAAAAAGTAAGTCGCATAAATATTAACTACTCGGACTTAGGGTAATGACTGTCATTACATTTCCATTTACTGTGATGGTACCAGAGTAAGAAGTGTAACCGGCTTGTGAAACATCAACAGTGAAACTATCCAGAAGCGGTAAGTCACCAAAGAAAGCTTGACCATAAGCAGAAGCAGACACTGTCTCACTATAACCTGTGCCTGAAAGCTGAACTGTTGCCCCACTTAACGGCAAGCCATTTTGGTCGGTCACTGTAATATGCAGCGTACGAGTTGTATGTGGAACCAACTCAAAGGCCAAAATAGTATTTGCACCTGGGGCAATGGTATAAGGCAAAACTCCACTCACTTCTTTAATATCGTAACCTTCTGTCGCACCGTCGACGGTAATTGTGTAAACATCCCACTCTAATGATAACGGGCTAAGACCGTCCGCATCAGTAATAGTGGAATCTTGATATTTCAGAACCCCACTACCAATGGTCTTGGTACCAGTCAAATCAAAGGTAAGGTCCGCAATCGGTGGTTCAGATTCAACATAACCAAGTCGCCAACTTTCTATTAAAGGTGTAGCAAGCGGGTCAGAACTATCCAAATTGGCGCGGAGGGCAAGGCGTGGGAAAGTACTGCTTGCCAAATGAGAAATGTCGACAGAGCCAGACGTGAAGCCAACGGAGTTTCCTGGTAACAGCGTGTCATCTACCAAAGTATAAACACCGCCGGACTCTTGATAGAGACTCACACTTGCTGAGGTGCTGGTCGAAGTTGTAACACTCCACTCAAACGTATCCCAGGAAGAGAATTCGGCAGGAGCAGTGGTGGTCGAGTAGGCATATCCAGATGAATAATAGCTACCCTCTATTGAAGTCAGACTGACACTTCCACCTGACACCTCTGTATTATTCATCTGTGCTAATAAATCTGAACTGGTGAATTCATCAATAAATTCTTGTACTACCGGTTCTCCAAAGGCTCTTAAAGTAAGGTCTGCCAATTTATCAATACTAAAATACATTGTAGTGATAGTGCTAGAGGCTACTGCCACATGTGGCGGACTAGGATCAGGATTCTCTACTGTCACGTCGTAAGTTTGGTCGGTGGAATAACCACTTTTCGTAACAGTAATCTGGTAACCGCCACCCGGTGGCACCCCTGGCACAATCACACGTCCCGATACATTAGTACTTACCGTCACGTCCACAGTACTGGTGGCCAAGGCATCGTTGTAGATTCTGACGGAAGCACCATCTACTGCTTCGACCACAGAGTCAAATACATTTACTATGAGAGTACCTCCTCCGGAAGAAGTCTCCATACCTTTTGGTGATATGTCAGTAACAAGGGAGAGATTTTTTTCTTCTCCTCTAATTTCCCAAGTGTATTCAACCTTTATCCGCTTACTATCTTCAAGTATGCCGTTCTCGTCACTACCTTCAAGGCCGTCCTCAGGCCTATCGACATACAGCACTAACACACGCTCGGTATAATCAATGCCATTTAAAGTGCTAGTGCTAGTTTGCGGTATTGCTCCCGACGGCACTCCGTCTACCGTCCCAATGGCGTCATAGTTCAAAGAGCGGATGTATTCCATTTTAGACAGTGCCAAGGAACGAGCACCAGTTTCCGCCTTACTGTGTCCAATAAGTTCAACCATCAACTTCACACCACTCAGTAGTCCACCAAAAAACAAAAGAAGGATTGCGGACGCAATCACCACTTCAACAAGTGAGAAACCTCCAGAACGAGTTCTACCTATTACCATTCTATATATAGTACAACGTCGGCGTCGTTATTTTGGCTACACTCACTTGATAAAGATTAGAGTCATACACTTTTCTTTCACTTCCAACTTCAATTTTCTAAAACTTTTAAAAGTGGATGCACCACACGGGCACTTCCGTTTTCATAGTCGAGCAAGCTCTCCTTGAAAACTAGGTCGCAGTTGTGCTGGTTGGAGGAATTTTGGCGACAGAGCCTTAGAACAAACTAAGGTGACCAAGACAAAATTATGAAACCAGTGCAAATGCGCCACTTTTAAAAGTTTTAGATACTGTCGGAGATAGAGTAGATTGGAGCAATCATAGCCAACGCAAAGAAACCAACAGTACCCCCAATCACCACCATTAAAAGTGGTTCGATTATCGTTGATAAGTCCTTAGTCTTTCTCTCTACTTCATTTTCGTAAAAAACCGCCAACTCTTTCATCATATTACCCACCTCTCCTGTCTCCTCTCCCACCAAAAGCATCTCCCCGACAAAGACTGGATAGAGTTTTTCGTTTGCTAAGAAAACGCTTGAGAGAGGTTTCCCTTCTTCTACTGCCTTACGAGCTTTATCCAAAATTGGTTTGTAGTAGACGTTTTGTACTACGTCTTTAGTAATCTCGAGTGCTCGCATCACATCAACACCTGAAGTGAGTAAAGATGAAAGAGTACGGGCAGTGCGAGCAGAGTTAACCTCCTTCACCATCATACCGATAATAGGAAGGCGTAGAATGAGAAAGTGAAATACCAATTTTCCAATTCGGGTGCGCAGGAAATATATAAAAGCTACGATGAAACCAAAGAAACTACCCAAAGCCACTGCAGTATTGTTAGCCATAAAATCTGAGGCTGAAATCAGCGCCTGAGTAGTAGCCGGCAAATCTACATTTAGGCTTTTAAAGGTACCGGTAATGGATGGCATCACATAAATCATCATCACGATTCCGATACCAAACATAATGGTAAGAACGATGGCAGGATAAACCATTGCTCCCTTAATCTTCTTTTTAAGTGTTGATGACCGTTCCATCTGGACAGCTAGGAGTTTTAGAGTTTCAGAAAGTCCTCCACCCTCTTCTCCCGCTCGGACCATTGCTACATAAAGATCATCAAATACACGTGGGTGTGCCTTAATTGCTTCGTTAAATTGCTCTCCCTTCTGAATTCGTTCACGTACATCAGTAATCACAGCCTTCAGCTTCGGGTTTTTACTTTGCCGCTCAATAACCGAAAGCGCGCGCGAAAGCGGAAGACCTGCCGTGAGCATTGCACCTAGGTTTCGTGTCATTAAAACTAACTGGTCAGTGGAGACGCGGCTTATGAGTGCGTTGAACTTGTCCACATTCAATAACTTCTTGATGGAAAAACTTCCTTCTTCTACGACTTCGGTAACCACTACACCTTTCTCGCGGGCAATGTCATACACAGCAAAACGGTCCGGAGCTTCGACGGTTTCGCGAGCATCCTGTCCGTCTTTAGTTGTGCCTGTGTATGTAAATTTCATATTAAATATTACTCGTTGATGACACGGAGAACTTCTTCAAGTGAAGTAACTCCCCTGGCAGCTTTGAAAATTCCATCTTCCAACATCGTAAGCATTCCTTCACCTCTGGCTATCTCCTCAATGTCATCGGCAGTTCCGCCGGCGGTCACCTTCTCTTTCAAAGCTGGTGATATCGACAAAACCTCATGGATTCCCATTCGGCCTTTGTATGCAACCTCGTCATCTATGCCTTCTTTAGGTCGATAAAAAGGAATCGAAGACCAGGTAGCATCCTTAGCAACCACTCCCTCTTCTTTAAGAGAAGTTAATACTTTTTCGAGATTCGCGTGACGCTCAAGATTTTTTCTCTCCGCATCAGAAAGTGTATAGGCTTCTTTCTCACTCGTGAGCTTACGCACCAAACGCTGACCGACAGCTACTCGCAAAGTGGAAACAAGGAGAAATGACTCAACCCCCATCTCCATCAGACGTGCTACTGTGCCAGACGCTGAGTTCGTGTGTACAGTCGCCAATACCAAGTGACCAGTCAAAGCCGCATTAATGGCAAGATTGGCAGTCTCTTGATCACGAATCTCCCCAACCATAATAATGTCTGGGTCCTGACGCATTAGAGATCGTAAACCATTGGCGAAAGTAAAACCAATGTCAGGCTTAACCTGAGTTTGATTCACTCGGGGCATTTGGTATTCAATCGGGTCCTCAATAGTTGAGATATTTACCTCTGGAGTATTGAGTAGGTCTAAGACCGTGTAGAGTGTAGTGGTCTTTCCTGAACCAGTTGGTCCAGTAACCAGAATGATTCCGGTAGTTTGCTTCATCGCGCCATGCACTCGCTCTAGAGACACGCCATGAAACCCTACCCCTTCGAGGGTAAAGCCACTTCTATTCTCACGCAAAAGACGCATTACCACCTTTTCTCCAAAGAAAATCGGTAACATCGATACACGGAAAGAAACTTTCTGGCTATCCATTTCCATTTTGAAACGTCCATCTTGTGGTAGTCGTTTTTCGTCGAGCTTTAAGTTAGACAAAACCTTAATACGCGCCACGATGCTGTTTGCAGCTACTTTTGGCAAAGTCATAGCGTCATGCAATATACCGTCTATGCGATATCGCACTAAGACTTCAGTCTCCATCGGTTCGATATGTATGTCAGATGCACCTTGAATAATGGCGTGACGAAGCAGTGTGTCTACAATTCGCACTACTGGTAAGTCTTCTGCTAACTTTTTCAAGTCAGCTTCATTCATTTCCTCAGCCGGTTCTCCGGCAACCTTTAGAGTAGATGCTTCTCCAGCAATAATGTCACCGAACTCATCTTTGAGGGTCTTCTGGTACTGAAGCAACACCTCGCGCATACTGTCATTGTCAGTTAGACGAGGCAAAATCTTCAACCCTACTTTCTTCTTTATAAAATCAATCGCTGGTAAGTCGGCGGTATTAAGCATCGCAACCTCCAAAGTGTTGTCGGTCTTCTTGTATGGAACGATATTATGATTGCGAGCAATTGGTTCTGGAATCAACGATAAAATACTAAAATCAATCTTCTGTCCCTTGAGAGATACGAAAGGAATACCCAACACATAGGATTCGATACGGCGTAAATCATCCTCCTTTAAATAGCCACCAGCTAAAAGAGCGTCGGATAGAGTACGACTCTCCCGTTTTGCTGTTGCTTCAGCAGAAGACAGGTCGGTTTTTGAAACCAGACCAGCATCGGCGATGAAACGCTTAAGTTGTGAATCTTGTATGCGCATTCCTCCAAATATCCACTGACTAATTTCCAGCCAGTTTGTGCATACATTGTATCATTCATATTTGACTAATCGTGTGAGAGTTGCACACATATATAAAAAGAAAGGCCGGTTCGCATTTGCGAGCCGGCACTTGTTGTTCTTCATTCTTGGAACGCTCCCAACATAGGAAGGATCCGAGAGTAGGCTGTCTCGACAGCCCTTTCGGTCTGGTCCGCCTCGATGACTGTCTCAATCGAGAGAGACGGTGTTTTGGACTCACTGCCTATATGGGCATCCATATAGGCATAGGCTCCAAAAACAACGACGGCGATTGCTGCTACCCAGGTACTCATTACTATTCTCCTCGGTTTTATACAATCTTTATCATAACACAAATGACACTACGAGTCAATAGCTAACCTAACCTCTTTCTCCTTTTATCCATATTTAAAGCCATTTAATGGAAATAGCGCAAAAACCCTAGCTTTTACCTTGATACAGTTGCCTTTTTCCAGCAGAGTGATATAGTACAAACACGACTGAAACGCTCGGCCACTCGGCCGGGCTTTCTTTTATCAAATTAATTTTTAATATGTTTGACTTAAAGGTAATTCACTCCGTTTTAACGGAAATGGAAGAAGAGCGTGGAATTCCACGTGAGCGTATGATGGAGGCGATTGAACAATCACTCGCCACTGCATACAAGAAAGAGTTCGGGAAGCGCGGGCAGATTATTCGTGCCAAATTTGATATATCCGCAGGCACAACAAACTTTGAACAAGTGAAGATTGTTGTGGACGATACAATGCTCAAGTCTGATGAAGAGGTAGAAGAGGAGGTAGAAGAAAGAGAGACCCATCGTAAGGACTATCATAAGGAAGAAGAAGTATTGATTCCTTCAGAAGATCGTAAGGTTCGTTTTGACCCAGAAAAGCATATTATGATTGATAGTGCTCGTCTGATTAAGAAAGACGTCACCCTTGGTGAGGAACTAGTTTTTCCGCTTGAACCTAAAGACGACTTCGGACGTATCGCAGCTCAAACTGCAAAACAGGTCATTATTCAGAAAGTACGCGAAGCAGAAAAGGATGCTGCTATCTCTGAGTTTGGTCAGAAGGAAGGGGATATTGTGATGGGGCACGCTCAACGCTTTGAACGTGGCAATCTTTATGTAGACCTTGGTCGCATCACTGCCATAATGCCTTATGAAGAACAAATCCCTGGGGAACGTTTCAAGCCAGGAGAAAGAATCCGTGCCCTCCTACTACGAGTAGAAGAGACATCACGTGGTGTTTTCGTTAAACTCTCTCGCTCACACCCAGAATTTCTTTCTGCGCTCTTCGCTATTGAAGCGCCTGAACTACAAACTGGTGCTGTTGAAGTAAAGGCCATTGCTCGCGAAGCAGGAAGCCGTTCTAAAATTGCTGTTGCCTCTCGAGATCAGCACCTAGACCCTGTCGGCTCTCTGGTTGGACAACGTGGTGTACGTGTATCTACCGTAATGAGCGAACTAGGTGGTGAAAAAATAGACATCATCGAATGGTCAGAAAAGCCGGTTGAGTTTATCGAAGACTCACTTTCCCCTGCTCGCGTATTGTCAGTTAAGATTGAGTCCGAACCAGATGCAGAGACAGGTACCCACGGACACGCCACAGTTGAAGTAGCTTCTGATCAGCAGTCTTTGGCTATTGGACGTGGCGGACAGAACGTTCGTTTGGCTGCCAAGTTAACTGGCTGGAAAATCGACATTGTCTCTCAGAAAGGTGAAGAGTTAGCTGAAGCTGATGCTGAGGAAGTGAAAATTGCAGAGCTTCCAGTAAAAGAACCAACCGCAGAGGAAGTAGAAACACCTAACATTGGCGAGGTAGAGACTGTTGAGACCGAGGCAGATGAGCCGACCAAAGACCGTGATAAACTCGACATTGATGAAGCTGACGAAGTAGACACTCCAGAGGAAGCTGAAGAAAATCTTAATGATTCCAAATAGAAAACTGTATACTTAACTAATAATTAATTAACAATCTATGAATCTTCTACACGACATTCCCGCCGGAACAGCAGATGAGATGAACGTTATCATTGAAATACCAAAATTTTCTAAGAACAAGTACGAGATTGATAAGGAAACTGGCATCATTGCGCTTGACCGCGTAATGCACTCAGCGCAGGATTATCCTTTCGACTACGGCTTCGTTCCTCAAACGTTATTTGACGATGGTGACGCTCTCGACGTAGTACTACTCACTACTTACCCACTAGCACCAAGTATCCTAGTGAAGGCTCGACCAGTGGCCATTATGGAAATGGTGGACGGAGGGGAACGTGATGACAAAGTGGTAGCTATACCAGTAGATGATCCACGTTTTGATCACATAAAAGACATAGGAGACCTCAATCCTCACTTCCAAAAGGAGATGACTCACTTCTTCGAGACCTATAAAAAGGTACAGAATAAAGAAGTCTCTATTGGAGAATGGCATGGCGCAAAAGAAGCAAAAGAAGCATTTCAAAAGAGTTGTGAAATGTACACAAACGCAAAATAACCCTTCACACAACGAAAAAGCTAGGAGTCTTCGACTCCTAGCTTTTTCGTTGTGTATAAAACACCTAGTTAATTACTACTAAGGCGCCTTATAATCAAGGGCAAGCGGTAGTTAAGCCGTTCTAATTTGTAACTCTCATTTGAATCCTTCTAAGCTTTATGCATAAACAACAAAGTCCTATTTCTGTGTCTTCAACCGTTTGGGCACTATTAGTAACTGCTGTAGTTCTATTAGTAGCAGCTTCAGCAAGCGCCCAGACCGACGACGCTGTAGCAGATGATTCAGTTCCAGTTAGCGATGTTAACCAGGTAGATCCAGCTCCCCCAGCAAATATACCTCCAGCACGTATGCGTGACCCTGCCACCACAAATAGGGTCAACGGCGTAGCACCACTACCGAGCAATGCTATGAGAGAGGTTAGACCAGCAAACTCCAACGGGACTTTGATGGATGCCCTACCAACAAATGCCTCAACTACTAACCGAATACACGCTTGGCACGAAGCAGTTACGAGCCGTAAGGCAAGATTGGAAGAAAAACGCATCGCCTTACAAAACGCCAGCACTACTCGACAAGCACGTCTTGGTGACGCCGTACGGTCTAACGTTACTGTTGGAGCTAGTAGAATCACTACTGTCTTAAGTAACGCCATAGCAAAGAGCATCAGTATCAACGAACGACTAGCAAGTAAGGCTGGGGAATTGGAAGCTCGTGGCAATGATATGTCTGCAGTGAACACACTGGTGTCGGAAGCGAATGAGTTGTTGAGATTAGCTATGGAAGCACTAGAGGGAATTACCATAAACACAGAGTACGCAGTAACCTCAGACAACCCATTGGCAGACTGGGAGGCTGTACGCCAACAATTCAGTGAAGTACGTGACCTGATTAAAAGTGCTCATGAGGTTATGCGTGAGGCAACCACAATTATCAAAACCAATATCAGTTCAGCAGACGATAATTAATTAGTAAGCAGTCGATTATGGAACAAAATAACAACACCCCAAGCGAAGCACCAATGATCCCAGAATCTGAAATGAAGCTACCAGAAGAATCATTAAATGGAGCCCCTCAAACACCAGCACCTAAAGGTCACCTATTTAATCCACTGCTAGTAGCACTGTTAGTAATATTGTTAGCTATCTTAGCTGTAGTAATAATCTGGGGAGAAGAATTAATTGAAATAGTATGGCCACAAGAAACAGCAGAACCACAACAACTACCTGAGGGGGAGGTGTCCAATAATGAAGCTAGCGAAATTGAACAATGGGAATCAGAAATAGATGAAATGGACTTAAGTGGGATTGAGACTGAGATGACTTCAATTGAAGCTGAAATAGAAGCAGAGACAACTGCCACCTCAACCACACAATAGTGACAAAGGATTAATCTTAAAAACACCTGTGACTATGAGTTGCCGGTGTTTTTGCTTACATCATCTAGTACAAACCCTTGAAGAAGCCCGTCTGACATGCTTTAATGCGCCCTTGCTTGTCCCGTTTAAATCCTATAGAGATCACGGCTAATCGACCAACGTTGGTCACCGCGGACAAATAACTTGGCTTTACTGGAATGTCGAATTCGGCCACGAGCATCCGCTCGGGGCTGAATGCGACATATATAACAAGGGTCGGCGGAGGCCGACTCCTTATCCAGAAAAAGACGCCTGGTTCATTCGTCTAATGCCCTGTGGCGTAAGCCAAGGCATTTGACGAATGACGTTTTTATTTAATAATTTTATACTATATGGACTTCAAAAAAGACTTTGGCGTAGAGAAGGTAGAGGGCTCACAAGTCAAAATAACTGGTGAAATACCTTACGAAGAGGTAGCAAAGCACCGTGCCAAGACCATAAAGGCATTGGGTAAGAATATGAAAGTAGATGGCTTCCGTGAAGGGCATGTGCCTGAGGCTATTGTAGTGCAAAAAATCGGTGAGATGGCCCTTCTAACCGAGATGGCTGAATCAGCTCTCGCAGCTACTTATCCTGAGATATTAAAGGCACACAAAATTGACGCCATTGGTCACCCTAAAATTGAAATAACTAAGATTGCTCTAGAAAACCCACTTGGCTTCACTGCTCACGTAGCGGTTTTACCAGAAATTAAATTGGCTGACTACAAGAAAATCGCTAAAACTCTAAACAAGGAGAAGGAAGATGTCCTTGTAACTGACGAAGACGTAGAGAAGCAAGTAAACGATATCCTTCGTCAAAAAGCTGCCTACGAGCGCCTACAAAAGAAGGCACAATCTGGCGAAAAGGAATCCCATACCCATGCTGACGGCACAGTCCATGAAGGTCCTGCACACGACGATTCTGGCAAACCACTTGAGGATATAAATGACCTAGAGATTCCAGAGCTCACAGATGAGGTAGTTAAAACCTTGGGGGCACCTGGCCAGTTTGAAACAGTAGATGATTTTAAGACCAAGCTACGCGAACACTTGGAAATCGAAAAGAAACGCGAAGCTGAAGCAAAGCATCGAGCAGCGGTGACGGACAAAATAATCGAAGAAAGTCAATTTGAAATACCTCAGGTATTAGTTGACTCTGAAATCGGGCAAATGTTTTCTCAAATGGAAGAAGATATTAAGCGGGCCAATCTGTCGATGGATGATTATCTAAATC
This sequence comes from Candidatus Nomurabacteria bacterium, assembly GCA_020631995.1. Classification (GTDB taxonomy): domain Bacteria; phylum Patescibacteriota; class Minisyncoccia; order Phycocordibacterales; family UBA918; genus OLB19. The sequence continues at coordinate 218,742 of JACKGJ010000001.1, forward strand.
ATATGAAGAAAACTCGTGAGGACTTAAAGAAAGAATGGGCACCGACTGCTGAAAAGCGTGCCCGACTTCAATTAGTCCTAAATGAAATAGCTAAGTCTGAAGAGATATTGCCAGACCCAGCCAAGGTAGAAGAAGAAGCAAAACACCTCCTAGAGCACTACAAAAATGCTGATGCTACTAGGGTAAAAATCTACGTGGCGTCTGTGATGCAGAACGACGAGGTGATGAAATTCTTGGAAAGCCAGTAACCAACCACCATAGAAACCGCAAGAATAAATCCTTGCGGTTTTTATTATCGTGCAATGCTTGATATCAAGATAAGTGCATCTACTTAAACTTTCTGCTAGGATTGCAGAGTCAGAGCCTATCCACGATCTCATCGTAACCCAAAGTGGCTAGGCTCTTAGATAATTTAAATTTGGAATTGAAATATGGAAATGAAAAATAACAGTGAAATAATGAGCCAATTGGTACCGATGGTGATTGAAAAGACCATTGGTGGTGAACGCGCCTACGACATCTACTCACGACTGCTTAAGGAGCGTATTATCTTCGTAACTGGTCATATTGAAGACCATATGTCTAACTTGGTGGTAGCACAGCTACTATTCCTAGAGGCTGAAGACCCAAAGAAAGACATATATATGTACATCAACTCCCCAGGAGGAAGCGTAACTTCAACCTTGGCAATGATTGATACTATGAATCACATCAAGCCAGATGTGGCGACTGTCTGTGTTGGTATGGCCGCTTCCGGCGGAGCTCTCCTCCTCTCTCAAGGAGCTAAAGGAAAGCGCTTTGCGCTTCCTAATGCTGAGGTGATGATTCATCAGCCACTGGGAGGTGCGCAGGGTCAGGCTTCCGACATTGAAATTACAGCCCGTCATATCATCGCCACTCGTGATCGTCTAAACAAAATGTTGTCGAAAGCCACCGGTAAGCCGATCGCACAGATTGAAAAGGATGTGGACCGAGACTTCTTTATGTTGGCAGAGGATGCTAAGAAATATGGCATCATCGACCAGGTCTACAAATAATTTTATAAACTTGTGACGATGATGAGACGGAGCGTTGTGAGGCACGACTAATGTCCTGTCGTGACGAACCGCGAGTCCGGACAGGAAGTGCTTATGAATGAAATGAATTAGCAACTTGACGTTCATCGACCAAGTTTATAAATAGTTACTAACCAAAACCAGCTCGACGCCTTTGGCGTCGGGCTGGTTTTCATTTACCCCCTAATCTGCTAATGTAAGATAACAGTACGACAGACACGACATAGAGCTGGATTATCACCATAACCAATTAAACATGCCGACATTAATAGTCGTCGGCGCGGCCATACTAGCTGGAATCGCAATTGGATACGTAGCCAGATACTGGCACGCTATCTTCCAGAGCTCATCTTTGGAGTTGGACATTAAGCAAAAGTCGCTCCACGCAGAAGAGAAAGCCCTGAAAATAATCGAGAAAGCCGAAGAGAAGGCCGCCGCCATCGAAAAGGAAACCAAGATCGCCTGCCGGACCCTGGAGGAAAAGTTAGAACAGAAAGAGAACCGACTGAATAAAAAGGAAGAGCTTTTGGACCAACGCCAAATAGACGTCGACTCACAAATCGAGAACGTTCGCGGAAAAATCGAGGAAGTGAAGGCTATCAAGTCACGTCTTGATAGTCGCCAAGGTGAACTTGACCAAAAACTCGAAGAAATTGCTGGACTAACCCGCGATGAGGCATACGCCCGATTGCTGGATAATCTTGAAAAGGAACGCGAAAGCGATCTGGTTGGTCGTATCCGCAAGTTAGAAGTATCTGGTGAAGAACAATATGAAGAGCGTGCTCGCGACCTACTTCTTGCCGCTATCCACCGAGTAGGTAACTCTATGCCAGGCAACGTAATGACCGCGAGTGTCGAGCTACCAAGTGACGATCTCAAGGGAAAGATAATTGGTAAAGAAGGACGTAATGTGCGAGCATTCGAGAGAATGACTGGCGTGGACGTACTCATAGATGACACACCTGGATACATCGTTCTATCCTCTTTTGACCCGATTCGTCGTGAGATAGCGAGAGTCGCCCTAGAGTTGTTATTGAAAGATGGTCGAATTCAGCCAGCAAAGATAGAGGAAATGGTGGAAGAGGCCCGCAAGCAAGTGGCCAAAACAGTTCGCCAGATGGGTGAAAAAGCCGCTTACGAAGCTGGAGTTCCAAATCTCCATCCCGACCTTATCACTATTCTTGGCCGTCTCCATTTCCGTACAAGCTACGGGCAAAATGTATTGTGGCACTCAGTAGAAATGGCACACATCTCCGGTATCATCGCCAAAGAAATAGGAGCTGACGAGGCAGTTGCTAGAGCTGGCGCATTGTTACATGACATTGGTAAAACCGTAAGTCATGAAGTGCAAGGTACCCACGTTGAGATTGGTATCCGCATCCTGCAGAAATATGGGGTGGATGAGAAAGTTATCTTAGCGATGCGCGCTCACCACGAAGAATATCCATACGAAACACCAGAATCAATAATTGTGCAGGTTGCTGATTCCCTATCAGGTAGTCGCCCTGGAGCTCGTCGAGACTCTATGGAAAACTACATCAAACGTTTGACTGACCTTGAAGCTATTGCCACTGCAATAGTGGGGGTAGATAAGGCATTTGCCATTTCGGCTGGACGCGAAATTAGAGTATTGGTTAATCCAGACCAGCTAACTGATATGGCCACACACGAACTAGCTCGCACTATCGCCACAAATATCGAAACACAGTTGCGATATCCTGGTGAAATTAAAGTGCACGTTATACGCGAAACAAGAGTTATCTCGTACGCAAGATAAAACAAAACCGGCACCCAAGTGCCGGTTTTGTTATATCTTGGTCGCAACCAAAAACATCGTGTAGTTATACTTCAAATCTTGTATCGATTCTTCTAGAATATCCAAACCATATCGCTCGGCTGCACGACGTGACGCAATTACCGCAGTAGTATCTGGTAGTTCCCCACTTTGTAGTGCCTTAGCGGCAGCAGCAGTATCTTTAAATGGGACAATGTCTGCTTCTGGCCATATTCTCTTTATATACATTCGACACTGCTTCAGCGCCTGATCGTGTGAGGTAATAGTTTTAATCTCCGAAGCTGTGATTCCTTTTTTCACTAAAAGATGATGATGTACATCCAGCTCAAACATTTTTTCAATACCAAACCGATGTTTAGCCATAGCGCAGACTGCCTCAATAACTATTCCACCATTGGAGTTCTCTATCGGAAAAATACCCTTATCTATAGAGCCTTTTTCTAATTCCGATAATACAATTTCAGCGGTAATCAAAGGAAGGATTTCAGTATTCTCTAGCTGCTCGGTTTTAACATAGAGTTCTCCAGCCATTTCCGAAAAACTACCAACATCTCCCATCACACCAATCTTAATTGACATAAATAGTAGATTACCACAGCAGATTGTCGTAGCAAAAGCATTTTAATAGCAACACAATATATTGGCTTTGAGAAGTGATTGCCCGTATAAAACCTTGCTATATAATGTGTTTAAGCCAACAATTATGGCAAGCGTGATCTCTAAAGATCTAATCGTCACCATTAACAACTCATAAAATATTAACTATGAACAAAGCAGATATCATCACAAAGGTACACGAAACCCTAAACACTACTAAGGCTGATGCAGAAAGAGCTGTGGAGTGTGTTATCGACTCTATCACTAACTCTCTTAAGAGTGGTCAGGAAGTATCTATCGCTGGACTTGGCATTTTCTCAGCCAAGATGCGTGAGGCGCGCACTGCGCGTAATCCACGTACAGGTGAAGCTATTGAAGTACCGGCAATGCGTGTACCGAAGTTCCGCGCTGCAAAGGGATTGAAGGACGCTGTTAAATAGTTGCTCCTTTGAAGTAAAAACAGCGGCTGAGAAGTCGCTGTTTTTGTTTGGGCACGGGGAATCTACCCGGAATAGCGGCTACTTTGCTTCATTTCATTCGCAAACTAGGCTCGCTTTCCTGGTCGGCGCCTCCTCGTTTCTTCTCTTTGGAAGGAGAAGAAACATCGTCCGGCGCTTCGATTCCCGACGCAAGACACGCAGGTGTCTTGCTTGCCCGCACTGCATATGAAAAGCCGCCCTTTAGAGGGCGGCTTTTCATATGCAGTGCGGGCACGGGGAATCGAACTCCGATATTCTGCTTGGAAGGCAGACGTTTTACCACTAAACTATGCCCGCATCGTCGGCGATTCTAGCACGAAACCATAGCTTATTCCAGTTATTAAAACTTGTGTTTGTATACGAATCATCATACATTTTAGGTAATGAAAGTGCTGATCATTAACTCAATATTTATTTTGCTATCCAGTACTGTCTTAACAACTGGAGCCTTACTAGTATGGAATCAAGAAGGAGTCTTCCTTCAGTCTGATAATGCAGCCGCAGTGGCCAATAGCAATGATGCTTATAGAGAGGAGAAAAATGAGGATGACTTTATAGCGTTTAATGAAATTATCGATAAGGCACTGAAACAAAACGACGTGACTGAACACGACTCTTTTGCTACAGAAGAAGTAGATAATGACCCCGAAGAAAACTCAGAGTCAGACACATCGATCACACCTCCTGAAAATCTTGGCGATGCTATAGTGAACATCGTCTGTGTACAAGCCACTGATCAATACAAACGTCGCATTTCAGGTACTGGTTTCTTTATAAGTTCCCGAGGCGTAATCCTCACCAACGCTCATGTGGGGCAGTTTCTTCTCTTGGCTGGCGTGGAAGCATTTGGAGAAACTTCTTGCTCTGCCACTACAGGTATAGAGGGAGCGCCAACCTATGATGTAAAGTTGTTATACATCTCCCCCACTTGGCTTCTTGAGAACGCTAACTCACTTAATGACAATAACCCTCGTGGTACTGGCGAAAATGACTTCGCACTATTGTTTGTAACCAGTAACACGGGGAATGAATTACCCAACTCATCATTTTCTTACCTTCCTCCTGCTACCAACCCTCTTTCCAAAGCCCTTAAGGACGATACAGTCATTCTAGTTGGTTATCCAAAAGAAGACGGCGCTAAGGTTGGAAAGAGAACTACCGCCACAACTACAGTAACTGAACTCTATACTTTCAAGACTGGTGGCGGTGCAGATATCTTTTCTTTGGGTTCCTCACCACTTGGGCATACTGGTACTTCTGGAGGACCAGTAATTGACCATTTTGGTAGATCAATCGGTGTAATCACGACCAAGGAGTCTGGTACGACCATTCTAAACGCCATTACAATGGCTCACATTGACCGCTCAATTAAAAGCGAGACGGGTATTGATCTTATATCAATTTTGCAAGGGGACCTCAATCAACGAGCCACTCTTTTTAACGAGACAATATCACCTATTTTGCAAGCAATACTAGTCAAAAGTAACGACTAGTGGCGAAAAGTGTTGTTATCCACTAAAAAAACTTGAACCAATGTGACTATTCGGGTTAGGATAACCCTCGCGTCGGTTGTTATGAACGACGCACTGTTCTTTATCTACGCCATCATTTCTGATGGTTTCTATCTTTGCAAAGAACAAGAAAAAACCGCCTTCAAGCGGTTTTCTTGTATTTGATACCGGAGTTAGGAGAAATACTATTAAGTCCCCTTTTCTCCTGTTTCTTCAGCTTCTAAATCAATTCCTAGACCTACCATTGTATCCTCTAGAGCCTTAACTATTTCCAGAATTTCCAATATTAAAGCCTCAGCTTTTTTCAACTCACCAGCTGTCAAATATCTCTTTGCTTCAATTTCTATTAAACGATACTGCGAAATAGTATCCGCTATAGCTATGTAGTCATTAGAGGAGGGCTTGAGTTGTTTAAGACCAGTCTCCACCATAGCAATGGTTGTTGAGGCATTTGAAAGGTTCAGCTGCATTGCATTAAACTTTTCTTCATCAGTTGGCACTATCGGCACTAAATCTTCAATAGTTACGTTTTCACGCACTTCGAGTTTCGTCATAAAACTAATCAGTTTCTGTGTATTACTGAGGGCTTCAGTCAGAAGCAAAGTGGCACCAGCCTTATCTTGCTCTTTCAATTTATTAGCACTTTCTACTTTAGTCTTTACATCATTCAAACGTCTTTCGATATCAGATTTTTGTTCAGGACTTGCTACATTTCCCAAACTATTAAGGTATTCATACGCACGAGTTGTTTCAACTTCAATTCTTGAAAGAATCTTTTCATACGAAACTGTACTTCCACTTAGTTGAGTGGTAGCCGCCTTGTTTACAGCTCCAAACAATACTGATGAAGTGGCCGAATCTGAACTTCCCTTCTTAGTCAAAATTTCAGCTGAAACCTGCAAGGTTGAAGTGAGAGAAATTTCAGCCAAAGTCGCCTCGTCATTGTCAGTAGCACGAATAGAAGCAATACCTTCACGAGCGGCTTCACTGTGTTGTTTAATAGCTTCTGCCACGTCAGCTTCTGCGTCAGGGGTGAGGCGACCGCTGTCAGCTAATAAGTCAGCCTCAGCTAGTCGACGCTCTAAGCGTTCTGTCTCCCACTCCACTTTTTGATAAGGGGAAGAAACCATCGCTCCTCGCAATTCTTCATTAAAACGTACCTTGATTGGATAGAGAGTGTCCCCTGGCAAAGCATCTTCAGCCATTACTGGCACTACCACAAATACCAAAACCGCAGCCACACCAGCAAAGCGTCCCACCAACCAACCGTTAATAGAAACTGAAAATCGCTTCTTGCTTTTAACATAATCAGAGGTAGACCCTACCCCACCAGGTAATGGATGGTACTCCATATACGACAAGAGGCGTTCGCGTAATTCATTGCGTTCGTAAGAGCTCAGTCTGAGCTTTTCTGATCGTTTCTTAAATTGTTCTGCAAATTTTTTCATTTTTGTTTTTCATCTTCCGCTCCCCCAAGACGTCTATCTTCCCTCTTCTTCTCTTCCGTCTCAATGGCTAAGCGGAGGGCCTTCAGTGCCCTATGTAACCGTACTGACACTACGTTCTCCGATTCCTCGACGAGTTCGGCAATCTCTTTTGGTCCCAACCCGTCCACAAAACGTAGTGTGATTACCTCCCGATATTCATCAGAAAGAGTTTTCAGAAGTTCAAACGCTTTGCGTCCGTCAATGGTAGCCGCGAGGGCTTCGGTGTTGTCGTCTACCAATTCTTCAAAAGAACCTTCAGTTACTCCTTCCACTTCCAGGATTGCGTCAAGAGATGACTCTCTTCGCTTTCTGTACTCATCAATTATTAAGTTGTTGAGTACTTTGTATAAAAATGGGCGGAAGGAATCTATTTCCTGGCCTGATCTTACGTACGACCACACTTTAGTAAAAGCATCGTGTACCAAATCAATAGCCCTTTCTCGGTCACTTAGACGAATGGAGGCGTGACGGAAAAGTGCGTCAGCATATTCATCGAAAGCTTCCAAAAATTGTTCTTCTTGGTTGCCACTTACTTTGCCTGTTTTATGCGGATCTGGCATGTGGTAACCATTATAGCTAAAGACGTACGAAAAGCCGAAGTCTTTCACAAGACCCCTATCCTGCTATTAGTCGCTTTTTCTGCGGAAAATGTTATGATTTTGCCCGAACAAGATAAGAAGTATCGGGGCATAGTATAGTGGTAGTATATACGGTTTGGGACCGTAAGATCTGAGTTCGATTCTCAGTGCCCCGACAAAGTAAGGAAAATCAAAAGACCGACTAAAATAGTCGGTCTTTTGATTTGCCATACAAAAAATTCATTGAGACTCTATATCCAGCCAGAGATTGACCATAAACCATATTATGACTGTTACCTTCCATCCTTCTGTCTCTCCCTAGATGTCCTTTATAAAAGACAATGTCTTTTATAAAGGACATCTCCCGCATCCCTAGGCCTTATCTATTAATCTATAACTACTTGCTCTATATACCTTACTAAAGCGTACTTTTCACGTGAAACTATATGTACGGCTATGACATCAATCTGCACTTCCCCATTCCATTCATTTTCACTTATCCAAATGTCTGCTGTCTTTCGTATTTGGTTTAGTTTAAAGCTATGGACCTGCTCCTCTGGCCTGTATGTTTCGTGTGAAACGCTCATTTCCAGCATTTCCTTGGTTTCATATGAAACACTCTTTACTTCTACAAAATGGACTGTTTCACGTGAAAACCCATCTTTAGAAATATGTTTTGTTCCACGTGCAACAATATCTATTTCACCGTACTTCTTCCGATAATTACGATCAATAATAGAAAAACCCTTGTTTTTAAGGTATTTTACTGCAATTGACTCCCCTAAATCCCCTACCTTCTTGGTATTTTTCTTCTTTTGTTCCATTTTAAGTATTATAACCACAATACAAGTAGATTTGAGGAACGTTTCATGTGCAACGTCACTCGGTACGTTTCACGTGAAACATAGTAAAATACATTAAAGTCATAAAAGACCCTTATTTTAAGCCATTTTCGATAAATTGCCCTAAAAAATCTAATGTCCTTTATCCACTTGTCCCCTTAGTTGTCCACAATTTTGGCGTTCTGATTGTCAATTGTCGTTTTATGGGGATAAGTAGGGGAGTGAAGATGATTTTGGTAATAAGTGACGAGTAGACAGCAAATATCCTTCTATTCATAGTCGAAAAAAGACCTGTAAAAGGCGTTTTTCCGAGAGCGTGATTTCTGTATTGGTTGTCGCTATTTTATGCTGGGGTCAAGTTGCTAAGTAAAATTGTTCACTTCGCTCCAATTTATACTAAGCACTTCCTCCCCGGCCTCGACTGCTTTTGTTTCTAGGAAATGAAACAAAAACATGTCTCTGACTCACAAAAAGCGAAAGGACCTGAAGCAATTCAGGTCCTTTCGTCTTTTTGTGCGGCCAGGGGTAATCGAAACCCGCTTTTTCTAATTCGTTACACTCATAAGAACGCTGGTCGTGCCTCACTCGCATTTTGCCTTAGGAAAGGGCTAAATACACCGTTCCGGCAGTTTCGATTACCCCGAAAGGTGCGCAGGCACCTTTCTCCTGGCCGCACATATGAGAAAACGCCCTTACGGGCGTCTCTCTGTGTGCGGCCAGGGGTAATCGAAACCCCGACTAATCCTTGGCAAGGACTCGTTATACCACTTAACCATGGCCGCATTTACATTTATTTGGACAACTCCTTTGAAGCCAGTTCAATCCATTTCATGAGCTTTCGCTTCAAGTAAGCGTTCCCGATTATAGTATTTCCAACACCATTGTGCAATGTTCTTTTGTGACTTTTCCCTTGGACAATTTGAGTTTTATAAAATTGGCTTTCTGGTAGCTTAACAGCCTTCATCCAAACCTTTTTGCATTCCTTTTCGGATAGATCAGGGTAGAGAAGTAGCCAGAAACGTATGTCCTTTTTGGGCACTCCTAAGAATTCAGTAGCGAACTTAATAAAAATCGTATGTAAGGCAGGTTTAGAGTTAGTGACACGTATCAATCTGCCATCACTAGTGTCACCCTCACCAGCGTAAAGCATTAAGCCAGCCATAAAAAGAGGGGAGAGCTTGTAATGCTTATATTCAACCGAGGCACTCTTAACCGCTTCACTGTAGTGGCGCTCTCGCTCACGACCTCGATACTTATTTAAAACAGCCAGTCTCTTAACATTGTCTTTACGAGCTCGCTTTTCATTGTCCGCTCGTACCTTCTTAGAGAAGGATTGCTTAGCAAACCAAAGACTAAGTGTGCTTGGGGATACACCTACCATTTTAGAAATTTCAGAGTAGGTAAACCCACGTTTCCTAAAATCCCTAGCTTTTGCGTGCTTTTCTGCGTTTCGAATCATAAGAGTATTATATTATATACCGTTACAATTGTTCAGTTTTAATAGTTATACACAATAAAACCGCCTAGAGGCGGTTTTATTGTGTTGGATGTAGTTCAATTATGAATCTTCTTCAATTTCTTCAGCAACTATACCTATCCAGCCATTTGGACCAACTACTGCCGAATGTTCGGCGCCAATCGGAACATCAAAACGTTCTCCGACTTTAACTATTTTCTTCTCACCAGAAAAATCAAACTCAATTTCTCCGTCTGTAATAAACAGTGACACTTTACCCTTGTGCGAGTGAGGTTTATAAACTGTATCGGCAGGGTCCGACCATTCATAGACAGAAGCAAAGCCCTCTTCTTCAAAAGTCTTTATCCATCTTTCCGATAGTTCCATGTGCACCCGGAGGGACTCGAACCCCCAACCCCTTGTTCCGAAGACAAGTACTCTATCCGTTGAGCTACGGGTGCAAGCGAGGCCAGTCTACTATCATTTTAGGTGATGTTCAACAAGCATATTTTGCCAAAAGCGCATTTTGCAAAGCAGGTTCTTACTTCTCCTCACTTCAATCTTAATGCATCCCATATAAGCTGGTCTCTTTTTGACACCAAGTCCTGTCGGCTTGTAAATCGTTTTAACAAATCGTGAGGAAGTAACCTGCAACTTTTCCGCCCACCAGCCTTCACAATTTTCGTGAGCGTAAGGTTTATGGATATAAAGTCTAAAAAAGATATCCTCAGGGCCTATTAGTGCATATTCGTGTAACCACTGAAGCATCACTAGTATCATATCTTCGTCAGAATTTGAAAAACTCCATTGATTTACTCTCTTAGCGCCCTCTGCCCAATACAAAGCCAAACCAACTTGAAATAAAGTATCATCCTTATATTTTTGGAATATCTGGCGAGCTTCTTGTAGCCAAAGAGCCTCTCTTTCCAACCTCCTTTTACGCAACTCAGAAGCTGCCTTAATACGACCACGAGTTATATTAGTATTTTTGCGGTCTTTTAGTACAAGCTTTTCACTTTTTGTAAGGGGAAGTTCGGCCAACCACAATGAAAGAGAACTTTTTGCCACAGGCACTTCGGCAAGGATTTCTTTATAGCTATATCCTTTTTTCCGCAAATATATAGCCCTTTCTTTTTCTTGAACCAAAGCTTTCATATTAGTACCAATCTATCATAGTTCATATTATTCACAGTAGTCACATATACAAATTGTGGATAAGCAAATACAATACACAAACATGATAACCAGAGAAGACATACCTAAAGAGGTAAGTAGGATTGCAGATACACTTGAAGACGCCGGGCTTGAAGCCTATCTAGTCGGGGGTTGTGTTCGTGACCTAGTGCTCGGACGTGAACCAAAGGATTGGGATATCACCACCAACGCCACGCCTGACCAAATTCAGGCGCTCTTTCCTGAAACATACTGCAATAATGACTTCGGTACAGTTGGGGTAGTTAATGAAGATGTGGAAGACCTACGACTCAAGGTAGTTGAAGTAACGCCATATCGTAAGGAGAGTGAATATTCAGACAAGCGTCGTCCTGATAGCGTGGAGTTTGGTGTGTCTCTAGAAGAAGATTTGGAGCGAAGAGACTTCACAGTAAATGCAATCGCGTTTAGAGCCAAAAATGCCACACTGGTGGATCTTTTTGATGGAGAGGGTGACATACGCAAGAAGCGTTTAAAAACGGTTGGTGAAGCAGATAAACGCTTCACAGAGGACGCTTTACGTATGATGCGAGCGGTGCGACTCTCTGCAGAGTTAAATTTCGCCATTGAGTCAGAAACAATGGCTTCCATCTCTAAAAATTCTGCCTTACTTGAACATATTTCAACCGAACGTATCCGAGATGAGTTTCTCCGCATTATTGATTCTGCAAATCCAATGCTTGGAGTAGCGATGCTTGAGAAATTAGGCTTAATTGACTATGTCTTACCTGAAATTAAGGACAGTATTGGTTGCGAGCAAGGTGGAATTCATACATATGATGTCTATGAGCACCTACTCCGTAGTCTTCAGGCTGCTGCTGACAAAGGCTATTCGACCGAAATGCGTCTTGCAGCCTTATTGCACGATATCGCTAAGCCAGCCACCAGAAGGGAAGGCGGACGGTCTAAAAAATACACTTTCTTCGGACACGAGGTGGTAGGAGCTCGAATGACAGCCAAAATAATGAAACGACTGAAGATGCCTAGGGAAATAGCAGAGAAAGTAGAGATGATGGTGCGTTGGCATATGTTCTTTGCTGACCCTGACCTTATTACTCTGGCGGCTGTACGCCGCACTATAGTGAGAGTGGGGGAGGAGAATATAGAAGATTTACTAACTCTACGTATTTGTGACCGTATCGGTACCGGGCGACCAAAGGAACAACCATTTCGATTCCGAAAGTATAAGGCTATGGTAGATCAGGCAAGGCGTGACCCAGTCTCAGTCAAAATGTTGAAGACTGATGGTGAACGGATAATGAAGCAAACAGGGGAGAAGCCAGGCAGGAAACTAGGTTTCATCCTACATGCCCTTTTAGAGGAAGTTTTGGAAGATCCAGCCCGAAATACAGAGGAATACCTTGATGCAAAAGTCGCAGAATTAATAAAACTGGACGAAGCTGAGCTTAAAAAACTAGGAGAAGCTGGTAAAGAACGCCAAAAAGAGGAGGAGGAAGCGGCGATTAAGGAGATTGAACGGAGTCATAAGGTTGGTTAACAAGTTTTTCCAACGAAGACAAAACCTCAAAATCGGATGCAGTTTTGCTGGCTGGAGGAAGCTTTGAGAGGGAGGCGTAGATAGACCTACGGCGACTGAACAAAGCGACTGAAGCCAGTGAAAATGCGCTGATTTTGAGGTTTTGTATAAAAAAGGCCTGGAGGGGTGGGGAGACGATTTTAATCATCTACCTACCTCTCCAGGCCTTGTTATGTGTCTCGCGACACATATGTGTTCTAGGTTTGGGTCTCTATATTTTCGAGGCAATGTGCCTCAAGTGGAACCCACTTATAGTCGAACGACATGGGGTGATCCTTTTTGACCGAGACTCCATACGTTGTGCTCGTCTGTACCTATTGGACAGTGAGAATCCTATAGTAGGACCCCCAGTAGAACTCACGTAGTTTTTGTTTTGCGCCAGATGCGCAAGTCGGAAGGGTATCTAAAAGTTATGTCCTTTAGACTCTCCTTCTTTGCGACTCATGCTCCTGACAATGAGTTCTTATTGAGTATGGCTACATACTCTAGTGTGGTGTTATGAACGTTGTTAGATTATTTGGAGGTATTCTAACTTTGTGGAACGAACTCTTTAGGGGTCGCTCCGGAATCTTGAATAGAAGTTTTTCCGTACAAGATTCCGTAGCGACCGCCCGCCCTTTCTGGACCTTTCCCTAGTGTATGTCCTTTAGTTTTTTATGTAAAGGACACAATGTGTGCATAACTGTGGATAAGTGCACACAATTGTCCTTTATTGAAATAATTTGTCTTTTATATCGACAATTCTACAGAAACAGGACAGTGGTCACTCCCTAAAACGTCAGGGTGGATATTAGCTTTTTTAATCAGGGGCTCTAATTGTTTTGACACCATCACATAATCAATACGCCAACCAACATTTCTGTCCCTCGCCTGACCCCAGTGTGACCACCAGGTGTAGTAACCATTACCTTCGTGAAACTTTCTAAAGCTATCGACAAAACCAGCTTTTAACATTTCATCAATTCCAGCACGTTCCTCATCAGTAAACCCCTTCTTGCCTTTATTCTCCTTTGGTCTAGCCAAGTCATGTTCCTGATGTGCCACGTTTAGGTCTCCACAGAAGATGACTGGTTTTTTTGCCTCCAACTCATACATATAATATATGAATGCTTGGTCCCATTCAGTCCGCACCGGTAGACGAGAGAGATCCTCCTTGGCGTTTGGCGTATAGACTGAAACCACGTAAAAAGCTTCAAATTCTAGAGTGGTTACGCGCCCCTCGGAAGTAGTATCTCCATACTTGTCTTCTAGGGCAAATTTCTGTTTCACATTATCTGGTAACCCATAAATGGCTTCAATTGGAGCTATTTTAGTGAAAATGGCGGTACCAGAGTAGCCTTTTTTCACAGCTGAAGACCAATATTCGTCATAATCGGGCAGATCCACCTCACTTTGACCTTGTTCTGCCTTAGTTTCCTGCAAACAAAGTATGTCTGGTTGGTGTTTTTGGATAAATGGCTCAAATAAGCCCTTCTTATGTACTGCCCGTATGCCATTAACGTTCCATGAATAGATTTTCATCTAAATATTCTAACATTTGATGTAGTTAGTTCGAGTACAAGTCTGCCAAAGAAAAGACCGCCCAATGGTTGGGCGGCTTAATTGAACAGACAATGACGTCAGTCAAACTTGATGCAACGGAAATTTCGAGTAGTTCTCGATGCGTCCGCCGACCACTTTGCCGGTTTGGTTACTCCGAAACACCACGAAACAACTTCCAGGAACTTGCTCTTCGGTGATGGAGCAGTCTTCTTCGTAGAAAGAAAACGTGTCAGCTTGTGTATCATCCACAACACAAGGCTCAAATGTTCCCATTCGAATTCGAATTTTCTCAGGTACATTAGTAGTAGCTCGCTCGGTCATTTGGACTCCTTTCTGTTCCAGGTGAATCATAGCTGTTTATCAAAAAAATTCCAATTTCGTCACCACAAGAATACTTCCATTTTCATAGTCGTTCTCACTCCTTGAAAATTAGGTCGCAGCACAAGACTACTTCCATTTTTCTAACTCGCTTTGCTCCTAAGAAAAATTGGTCGCCCAGACGGCTATAGTTTTGATATAGTTACGCTTATGGAAAAGGCAATCACGCAATTGGATCTATATATATATGACACCACAGAAAAATAACCCCTTGCATGGAGTGACGTTAAAAACCATTATCGAAGAGTTGGTCACAAAGTATGGCTGGGAAGAACTGGGACAGAAAATAAAAATTAAATCTTTTACTGAAAGTCCGAGCGTGAGCTCAAGTCTTACTTTCCTGCGCAAAACGCCTTGGGCACGAGAGAAGGTTGAGCAGTACTATATACGGACTTTCTTCAAGCGCGATGGAACACGAAAGTAGGAAAGTGAACTGCATACTCTTCAATACCTACTTATTCTATGTGTCTTGCTGGTAGCATATATTGCACAGTATACCCCTTGGGGGTATACTGTTTTAGTATGAAAGCAGAGATTAAGAAAAGTATCACAAACCGTCTCCGACGTATCGAGGGGCAAGTTCGTGGTCTTCAAAAAATGGTTGGTGACGAACAATATTGTGTTGACATTATCACTCAGTCGTCTGCAGTGCGGAGTGCACTCTCAGCCGTTGAAGATTTAATGCTTGAAAATCATTTGACAGAACATGTCATACACCAGATGAAGCAGGGGCAGGAAGTTAAGGCTATTGGTGAGATCATTAGTATTTTTAAAAAAGCTAAAAAGAAATAAATAATATGGAAAACAAAAATCAAACAATCATTATCGGTCTCCTTGCACTTATTGTAGGTCTGCTCTTTGGGTACTTCTTCGGGACAAACACTATGTCACCACGAAATTTCTCTAACGGTGAGTCGATGTATGAAGAAATGGAAGAACATATGTATGACAACGAAATCATTAACAATGACGGGGCAATGCAACACGCCATGGACGAAATGATGCTTGGTTTCCGAGGACTAGAGGGTGAGGCGTACGAGGAAATGTTCTTACGCGGAATGATTGTTCATCACCTTGGTGCAATAAGTATGGCAGAGGAGCTACTAGAACAAACCGATCGTCCAGAGCTTATCGAACTCGCCAATAATATTATTAACAGCCAAAAGGGTGAGGTGGAAATGATGAAAGGGTGGATGGGAACTTGGTTTAATAAAAATTAGTTTGTATGAAAAATAATCTTTTCATTGGAGTTTTGGTTGTTGCGGTACTGGGTATTGTTGGCACTATGGCGATGCAGTTGTCCCCTCAAACTAATTCCACCTCTGAAGTATTAGCTACCGCAACACTTTATAAATCACCAAGTTGTGGCTGTTGCGGACAGTATACAGCTTACTTAAGAGAGGAGAACTACGGTGTCGAAGTGAAGGATACCGAAGATATGATAGACATCAAAGAACAATACGGCGTGCCTTACGAACTCGAAAGTTGCCACACCATGGTAGTCGAAGGATATGTAGTTGAAGGACATATTCCTAAAGAAGCAGTTCAAAAACTACTTACTGAAAGACCAGATATAAAAGGAATTGGTATGGCGGGTATGCCATCAGGTTCTCCGGGTATGCCTGGTCCAAAAAACTCAGACTTCGTTATCTACGAAATCACCCATGAGGGGCAGAAGGGTAATGTATTTATGACAATCTAACTATGGAGCATAACCACCACAATCACACTAACCACGTAGCTCATGGCATGAGCCATGGTTCAGCGTCCGAATATCTCAGACGTTTTTGGATTGTTACCTTCTTACTCATTCCACTTGTTTTCACAAACGAAATGGTAACCGAGTCACTTGGTATTGGTAGGTTGCCGTACGCCCAGGTTATTGGATTTGGTATTGCCACAATCATCTTTGGTTTTTCACTCGTATTCTTCCAGCATGCGTGGCATGAAATAAAGTCCCACAAATACGGCATGATGACACTCGTCTCACTTGCAGTAGGGAGTGGGTATCTATTTTCAGTTGCTTCTACATTCATACCTGCACTTCTGGTCGAGTTCTATCTAGAAATTTCTACCCTTATCTGGGTACTTTTGTTCGGACATTATCTGGAAGCCAAATCAAGTGGAGCGGCCGGAGATGCTTTGTCGGAAGTGGCCAAACTGCTTCCGAAGAAGGCACACAGACTGACGGATGGGAAAGAAGTCGATGTAGACATCGAGAATCTACGAGAAGGCGATGTAGCCGTGGTAAAACCTGGAGAGAAAATTCCAGCAGACGGTGTAATCACAAAAGGTTCTGCAAATGTTAATGAGTCACATATCAGTGGCGAGTCAAAACCGGTGGAGAAAAAAGAAGGCATGAGTGTGATCGCGGGAGCAATTTGTCTTGACGGATCACTCACCATCAAACTCTCTCGAGTTGGTGAACATTCAACTGTAGGACAAATACAAAAGCTTATTGAACAAGCAGGAAAAACCAAACCACGCTCACAGAAGATTGCAGACAAAGCATCTGCCGTACTCACTTTTGTTGCGGCGATTACTGCGCTTGGCACACTCCTTGTTTGGACACTCGTCATCGGAGAACCTTTTGTATTTGCTATAACTCTCGCTATCACAGTACTTGTCATTGCTTGTCCACACGCACTAGGTCTCGCTATTCCGACAGTCACCACCATCACTACCTCACTAGCCGTAAAGAATGGGTTCTTTATAAAAGACCTTTCTAAAATAGAAACAATACGTAAAGCGGACTATGTAGTCTTCGACAAAACTGGCACACTAACCCTTGGAGAATTTGGTGTAACTGAGATAGTTAGTGTAGATGAACCTGATAAAGATAAAATACTTTCCATTACCGCATCGCTCGAACAACACTCCTCACACATCATTGGCCAGTCGATATTAAAGTACGCTCGTGAGCAACAAAGCACTTTGTCTGAAATAAATAATTTTCAAAATATTGCAGGGCAGGGTATACGAGCTGAAATTGATGGTAGAGAATATTTTGTTGGCAACGAGCGTTTGCTAAAAGAAGTTGACTTGAAATTTGAAGCACCTAAAAATATCGCCGGAACTATTGTATTTGTTGCTGATAGAGAAATGGTCCTAGGTTACATTGTCCTATCTGATGAAATCAAACAATCTTCGTATGACGCGGTAAAAGAGCTGCACCTAATGAACATAAAAGTTGCCATACTTACAGGTGACAATGAGCGAGTTGCTAAGTCAGTGTCGGATGAACTTGGCATTGATGACTATTTTGCCAACGTCTTACCAGAAGATAAATACTCCCGCATAAAAGAGTTACAACAACAAGGTAACGTAGTGATAATGGTTGGAGACGGTGTGAATGATGCCCCAGCCCTCACGCAAGCAGACGCGGGAATTGCTATTGGAGCAGGGACTGACGTAGCAGTTGAGTCGGGAGATGTAATCCTGACACAGAATAATCCTCAAGATATTGTTCGTCTGATAAAACTATCGAAAAAGGTCTACACAAAAATGATTCAAAATCTTGTCTGGGCGCTTGGGTATAACATTGTCGCTATTCCGGCAGCGGCTGGTGTGTTCGCTCATACGTTTTTCTTCGGGGGATTCTTTCTGCGGCCAGAGATTGGTGCACTCATAATGAGTCTATCAACCGTGATCGTGGTTATTAATGCTATGACTTTGAAACGAGTCAAGCTGTAGACCACTCCTACATCATTAAAAAAGGAACTGATCGTCACCAGCATTATTTTAAATGTTGCTTAAGCAGACATCTATAGTATTGTAGGACGCTATGTCTCGAAGCGACGGACTCATCACTTTTAATAATGTGTCGTATGAGTACGACCCGACTAAACCGATATTAATCGGTGCGAGTTTTTCTATTCGTCGCGGAGCGAAGCTTACCTTGATGGGACAAAACGGAGCAGGGAAGAGTACACTCTTCAATCTCATTACTGGTTCAATCAAACCTGACGACGGTGCGATAAATATTTTGCCGCGCACTAGCATCGCTATCTCAAAGCAGGTGATTCCACGCAGTGACCTCACTCTCACGGTGCGAGATTTTTTTAGAAAACAATTTTCAGAAACCGTTTACGATATCGACCCTAAGATTGACGACATACTTGAAGTTGTAAATTTGGCTCAACCAACAGCCGAAGCTAGTGAAACTTTCAAAGACCGAATCATCAGTAGCTTCTCCGGTGGTCAACAAGCGAGACTACTTTTAGCTTCAGCACTTATCCAAACACCAGACGTACTACTACTCGATGAGCCGACCAACAACCTTGACCGTGAAGGAATCGAGCACCTGACAGAATTTTTGAAGGAGTATAAAAAAACTGTAGTGGTGATTTCTCACGACGCTGATTTCTTGAATGCTTTCACACACGGCGTTCTCTATCTGAATACACAGACAAGAACTGTGGAACAGTATGATGGTAACTATCACGACGTAGTGGAAGAGATTGTGGCCCGAGTAGAGAAGGAGAAGCGAAAGAACGCACAACTTGAAAAGGAGATTCGTCTCAATAAAGAGAAGGCAAACTTCTTTGCCAACAAGGGTGGAAAGATGCGTATGGTTGCGAAACGTATGCGTGAGGAAGTGGAGGAACACGAAGAAAATAAAGTGGAGGTGCGTAAAGAAGACCGTACCATCCGCCCGTTTAATATCCCTGCCCAAAGTGGCGTCCCACTTGAAGTACTCAAACTAACTTCATACAAAGTTATTAAAAATCATAAGCTGAAGGATATTGAATGTGACATTACCCTTAAGAGAGGGGATCATATGCAAATTGTCGGACCAAATGGTATCGGAAAAACTACTCTTCTAGAATCACTTGCGTCAGGGCATGCTGATGGTGAGAAAGTTTCACCCGGCGTCACTATTGGCTATTATCGACAAGACTTTTCAAACCTCGACTTTGAGCAGTCAGTGCTAGACTGCCTACTCTCAGTAATGGGGAAGAAGGTGGAAGAGACAGCAAGGGCGACAGCGGCCGGATTTCTCTTAACTGGTGACCTGGTGAAAGCTAAGATTGGGAACCTTTCGGAAGGTCAAAAGGGCCTAGTGGCTTTTGCTCGCTTGAAGCTTATGGAGCCAGGCCTCTTGATTCTCGATGAGCCTACCAACCATATCAACTTCCGACATATCCCTGTGATTGCGAAGGCACTGGACGAGTTTCCGGGTGCAATGATACTTGTTTCGCACGTACCCGAGTTCGTGTCACAAGTGAGAATCGACCATATTCTGGACCTAAATAAGAAGCTTAAGTAACTGTCCAAGTAGGGGTCTGCTATAATTTAGTCGTTACCCACCAGATAATAAACGACCAATGGTAATTTAATTTAAATAAAGAAGGGAGGAGAATTTATTCACTAAGACCAAACAATATGGGAGAAAGAGTCGCTCACAAAAAAGAAAAGAAGAAACCAAAGAAGGACAAGACTGGTAGTAACTAATTAGAAAAAGTGGGCGAGAAATCGCTCACTTTTTCTTTTCAGAGTCCAGATTTGCTATAATTGAATTAATGAAAACTTTTTTCTTAATCGTAGCAATTTTAGCAATAATAGGTTGGGTCGCAGCTTACTTATTTCTTAATGAAAGTGCTGTAAATATTGAGGAAATAAACAAAGCAACACCGGAAGTTACCAAGACAGCACTTTTAGCCGGAGGTTGCTTCTGGTGCGTTGAGGCAGACCTCGAAAAACTACCTGGAGTAGTTGAGGCAGTCTCAGGTTATGCAGGTGGGGCAACTGAAAATCCAACCTACAAAAACTATGCGAGTGGTGGACACCGGGAAGTAGTGGAAGTAACTTATGATCCAACTATCGTCACATACGAACAACTAGTTGAATACGTTATCAAGCACAGTGATCCAACTGATGCTAATGGTTCCTTTGTAGATCGCGGTAAAGAGTATGCGCCGGCTGTGTACTTTGCCGACGAGACTGAAGAGCAAGTAGCAAAAGCGGTGATCAACAAGATAGACGCGAAGGGAGTGTACGAAAAACCATTAACTGTAGCGGTGCTACAAAGACCAACAGCTTTTTATCCAGCTGAGGAATATCATCAGGATTATTATAAAAACAATCCAGTTAGATACCGCTACTACCGCAACGGTTCAGGTCGTGACGATTTTATTGCCAAACATTGGGGTAACAACGTGTGGCCAGAAGGAGACAGTCCTTGGAAAAACTTTCAAAAACCATCTGACGAAATACTGAAACAAACACTGACTGACATCCAATATAAAGTGACACAAAAGAATGGAACTGAAACGGCTTTCGAAAATGAATACAACGACAATAAGGAAACGGGAATATATGTTGACATCGTGTCCGGCGAACCACTGTTCTCATCACTCGATAAGTATGACTCCGGAACCGGCTGGCCATCATTTACTAAACCAATTGATACAGAACATATTGTCACAAAAGATGACTGGGGTTTGTTTGGTAAGCGCACCGAGGTACGTTCTCGCTACGCTGACTCACATCTGGGTCATGTGTTTCCTGATGGGCCCGCAGACAAAGGTGGTTTACGCTACTGTATGAACTCTGCAGCTTTGCGCTTCATACCAATAGATAAACTAGCCGAAGAAGGATACAGCCAGTACGTTAGTTTGTTTGAATAGTGACTATACATATATATGATTAAAGACATTCTAAAAATCTCTTCGCTACCAGTTGTGATTGCATCTTTATGTTGCTTAACACCAGTCGTCATAGTTTTGGCTGGACTCGGCACCGTTACTTTTGCCTCAACTTTAGCCGATACTTTATACGGTGACTATAAATGGATATTCCGCGCAGTGGGACTCTTGGCACTCTTAGCATCACTGATTGTGTACCTGCGTCGACAAAAAGGTATCTGTACTATTGACGAGGCAGTGAAGCGTCGCAATGAAATAATCAACCTGTCTATCATCACTATTGCTGTGGGAGTGGCAGGATACTTCTTCTTCCTGTATGTAGTGGTGCATTATCTGGGTGTTTTCTTAGATATTTGGGCTTAACGTTACATGTAGCGACATTGCTATCTAGCGTGACATTCTAGTAAGAACACCATTTTCGTCCGCAGGCGAAAATGGACCAGGTGTTCTTGCTAGCTAAGGAGTTGCCCACCGGCAACTCTTCTTTTAAAAGTTTGCTGGCGCAAACATTGCTAGTAATAAAAGTGGTAAAGTAGAGTCATGGAATCGGACCGCCCTAAACATTCAAATGAGCTAAAAGTGACCTTTGAGTCGCTCTTTGCAGAATATTCCGATGTTATTTATCGGTTCTGCCTATATAAAACCAGTGACAAAAACATAGCTCACGATTTGACTCAAGATACTTTTATGCGTCTATGGAAATCGATGAACACCGGGGCGGAAATAGAAAAACCAAAGCAATACATATATCAGATTGCTCGCAATTTAGTAATCGATTATTACAAAAAGGCTAAGGCTGTATCTTTAGACTCTTTGGAGGAGGACGGTTTTGAAGCTAGGGAAACATCCGCTGGTTCCGAAATGTTGTCTGAGCTTTTACTATTGCGTGATTCCATAGACAAGCTTGAGCAAGATTACAGAGAAGTACTATATATGCGTTTTGTTGAAGATATGGGCGTAGAAGAAATCGCTGACACTTTGGGAGTTTCCCCAAACTTGGTATCGGTAAGAATTAATCGTGGCAAGAAAAAGTTACGTGAATTGTTTACATAATATGAAAATCAAAGAAGAAGAATTTAATAAATCAGCTGAGATCCTGAAAGGGGTAAGGTTAACTAAAGCTGAGAAATCAGCAATGATATCAAACATCTACCGGACAGAAATAGCACCGGAACCCTCTCCGATAGCGAGCCCGTTTATCTTTTCCTCTCTCTTTATGCGAGAGAAGGTAATGATAGCGTTAGCATCCCTCGTCTTAATCTTGACAGGTGGTGGCTATGCCGCTGCCGGTAGTTTGCCGGGCGACCCTCTCTATGGGATAAAGGTAAACGTACTTGAACCTCTCGCACTCCAACTCACCTTTGACGAGACTGCAAAAGATGAATATAAGATAGAGTTACTAAAAAGACGCGTGGCTGAATTGCAAGAACTAAGACTTAACGCAAATGTAAACATAGCGTCAGAAGAAGAAAGTTATCACGCAGCCGAAAAGAATATCACTGAACTTGAAGCCAGCGCGGTTTATAACAAAAATGGGGTAAATGTTGAAATAGAGACCAGTGTTAATACCTACAATAGTCTAATCAGTGAACCATTCCAACTCGAGACTAAGATAATGAAAGGTAGATTGATGCCTGAAATGGAAGATGAAGATAAGGATGAAGAAGATAATGACGAGGAAAAGGAAGAAACAAGTTTACAAAAGAATACAGAACGTATTGAGGAAGTAGTAACTGAAGCTAAAAAATCTCTTGACAAGGTAGAAGAGAAAATAAAGGAAGTAGAAGGCACAATTGAAGGCGAAGCGAACGAAACCTTAAAAGAAACGACAAACCCACTCACTGAAAGTTTGAGTTTTTAAGTATATTTATAATTACCAGTAAAGTTACCTGCTTCGCAGGACCTGGTAACTTTGTTATCTAAAGTGACGAACACCACCCAGGCCTGCGGGCTTGGGTGGACCAGGTGTTCTTTCTAGCTAAAGAGTCTTCCTGCAGAATCTGTACACCCACCGAGAGCTCTTCTTTTAAAAGTTTTCTGGCGTAAACATTGCTAGTAATATTTTTGGAGATAGGCGGTCTTGTAGGTACACGCGACTAATATGCGTTTATAAAGACCGATAAATTAAACATATGAAAACTATAGCCATAAACTTAAATTACTTGTCCCTATATGGAGTGAGTTTAATGCTACTTTCAGCACTGGCTTTAACTCCATTGTACTCACACGCACAGATCAATGTCACTACTAGTTCTGATGCTTCTAGCACAATTGAGTTCGGTACCGATGATGGTTCCACAACTACAGCTAGTAGTATCATAGAGTTAGAAGTAGGCGCTGAATCTACCAGCACTGAGTTTGAAACTGAAGCACAAAACTCTACATCGCTTCGGGTAAATGCTGATGGTGATGCTATCGCCTTTGCAGCAGACGTAAAGAACGATGCTGATTTGGAAGTATTCGCACACAATATTTCTGAAACAGAAGAAAACGTATCTGGGGTAGAAGTAGATTCTGAAGAGAATGGTGCCTGGCAAGCAGAAGTATCATATGAGCATGAAGGAAAGCTCTTTGGTCTAATGCAGGTCACCCTTAAATCAAAAACTACTGTTGAAGTAAACGAAGGCGGAGAACTAGAGGTTCACTCCAACCTCCCATGGTGGAACTTCTTGGTTACAAAGAAGAATCACGCTGAGTCTGAAATAGAATCTCGTCTTCGTGATAACGCTACTATTATGGCCGCCGCGGAAGTAGAAGCAAACGCTGCTGTGAAAGCACAGGTAGTGGAAGCGGTAGTTGCTGAGCTAAACGCTCACACTTACATCTACTCTTCCATAAATGCAGAAGTGCTCTTCTAAAGAACTACTACAATTAAGAAAAAGCGTGGTCTAACCGCGCTTTTTCTTTAACAAGTGGGGGAGTATTTATTTTCCTCGACCAAACACACTTCTGAGTTTAGAGACGTGTTCTTCGTAGGTAGGGGAACAATAAAAATCACCGCGATTGGCGTGAAAATAGAAGAGACAGTCTGTGATTTCTGGATTAAGGGCAGCTACAATTGCTTCTAAAGAGGGGTTAGCTATCGCACTCGGAGGAAGACCTTTATTTCGATATGTATTGAAAGGTGACTCTATGAATTTATCGGCCGGCACAGGTATTGGCCACCAAGGCTGATCGGTACGACTGCCTTTTGCATATTGCAAAGTAGCATCGAGTTGGAGGGGCATATCAATGAATAGTCGATTCCATATCACTCCAGATATTTCGCGCATATCAGTAAAATCATATGCTTCTCTCTGGAGTAGAGAAGCTATAACTAAAACATCATTGAGAGGAAGGATGTCGCCCGCACCATTTTCGTACCTATCTAATACTTCGCTCTCAAAACGTTCATTTACCATCTGGGCCACGTCACCCGCAGATGCATCAACGGCTACCAAATAACGCTCTGGATAAAACTTTCCCTCTACTAGCGCAGGATCCTCTGATGTAACCAGTTCTAAAAAGCGGTCTCTTTCGGCCCTTTCCCAACCCAAGATGTCACCAAAGTTTTTTGCTATCTGCTCTTTACGTTCACCAGGAAAAATTACCAACAAACGGCCGCCCGGTATTGCCATCTGATACCAAGAAGAGTTACTAAGCTTGGCAATGAAGCGTGCAAACTTACCAGAAGGAACTAAAGAAGGGAAGCTCCACTTCGCTCTACCTTCGTTCGCAATAAAACTCTCAAGGGCAGGATTCTCTGTTATTTTTTTAAGCTCTGGATTAACACCGATAGGGAACGGGGCTACCGCTATCTTAGGTTCAGTAAGAGGGAAACTAATAGTGAGTGCCGTAAATATGGTAAGTGCCGTAAATAAAAAGAGGAGTAACAAAAAAGAACCGTAAATGGAACGTAGTACAAAAGTAATGCGGGTATTAAAGAGAGGACGTTTAAGTAGGCGATACCAGCGCTTCTGATTTAGTCTACTTATTTTAAAGTTTTTAAGACGCCAAGTCCGCGACTTCATATTTCAGTTATTGTAACAGTATTTCTTTAAGTTGTTTGCTCCAAACTGCATACAACTTGGACAAGGTAAAACTAGACATTAAAAGGTGTACTTATCGTAAGCAAATCAAAACCCTTGAATAAGTAGGAGGTACGTGCTTTAATAGTCTCACAAAGAGCCCTCCTTGGGAGCACTTCCAATTCTATGCCAAAAGCGTAGAGGTCGCGGAAGGAACGAACAGGTGTAGAAGGACTTTGTTCGGAGTAAGAAATTACTCCGAATTAAAAAATAAGTAGAACAAAATGACAGGAACTATTGCACGTCTTACAGATCGTGGTTTCGGCTTTATCAAGCCAGACCAGGGTGACAAGGATGTATTCTTCCATGCTCGTTCTCTCGTAGAAATCATGTATGATGATCTACGTGAGGGTGAAGCAGTCACTTTTGATGTTGAAGAGGGCCCTAAGGGACCTTCTGCCATCAATGTGAAGCGCGCATAAGACACGCGAAAAGGAAAATCACCATCGTATTCCAATTGGGATACGATGGTGATTTTCTATTAAAGTAGGCTAAATTTTGGATAATTTCATTTATGATATAATCGATGTTGAGACCTACACTTATAGTTGGACTCTCTAAATTCTTTTTAAACTTTATGAACGAAAAAACAACAGAAACTGTGGAAAAAAGTAGCAGTAACGTACTTTTGATAACATTTGCGATATTGGCAGTGTTAGCAATCGTAGCTACTGGTGTTTATTTTTCTATAAATACTAGCAAGAGTGCCGAAACTATGGAGGAAGCTGATTCGGCAGTTGCTCGTGTAAATGGCGAGGAGATAAGCCAGAGTGAATATAATCGTAGCGTCGCCCAGATTACTGGAGTGTACGCTTCTCAGGGCGCTGATCCAACTGACCCTAATGTCATAGCCGCAGTAAATGACCAGGCGTTAAACACTTTGATAAATCGTATGCTGATGGCAAATGCTGCCTTGTCTACTGGTATAGCAGTTAGTGACTCTGAAGTGGAAACTGAGTTCCAGGCAGCAGTAACTAGCCTTGGTGGTGAAGAAGCTTTGGCTACTGCACTAAGTGAAAATGGTTTAAGCGAAGAAACTCTTCGTTCTGAGATTCGAACTGACCTATTAATCAACAAATATCTAGAAAACAAGTTGGAAGTCAGCTCTATCACAGTAACAGATGAAGAAATTGAAGCAGCGTATGATACTGCCATTAACAGCAGTGAAAACGCGGAGGAAATTCCCGAACTTGCAGATGTTAGAGACGTAATTAGTAGCCAACTCCTTAGTGAAAAGCAACAAGTTGCTATAAACGCAGAGCTGGAACGTCTACGACAAGAGGCCTCTATCGAAGTACTTATATAGGTATATATAGCAAAGCTATCTAAGCAGAAAACCGGCCTGAATGGCCGGTTTTCTAATAGGGGAGAGTAGGCACTTGAAATTTATCCTTAAGTATGCTATAGTTGTCGCAACCTTCGCAGGTTTAAAAAAGGGACTCAAGGGACATCTAACCCTCGTTTTCCACAAATTTCACAAAAAATGCTAAGTAAGAATCAGAAACAGCGCGCACTAAAAGATGTTCGCCGACACGATGGAGACACTGGTTCTCCTCAGGCACAGATTGGTATTTTAACCAAGCAAATTAGTGCCCTTGCTACACACCTGCGCAAGAACGCTAAGGATTTTCATTCCCGTCGCGGACTTTTACAGATGGTAGCAGACCGTCGCAAACAACTACGCTATCTAGAGCGAAAGGATAAAAAGGAGTATGACTCTATTATCAAGAAGCTTGGCCTGAAGAAGTAATTCAATAAAATCGCGATCCGCTACGTTGGACTTCTGAAATTAATGTTCACTGGACTACTCTTTGTCCCGCTCACATTATTTTCCTCGTCCGCCTTCCGGCTCATCGATTTTATTGAATTACTTTGGTCACAACAGTTACGGCGTGGCCTTCGGCCATGCCGTAACTGTTATAATCAGCGAAGGCATTATCAAATGTGTCAAAGGACCTTTTAATAAATCGAACTTAGACCTTAAATTTTATATTCAAAATATGTCAGTAATAAGACATCCAGAACAAAGAGTGGCTATCTTAATAGATACACAAAACCTTTATCATAGTGCAAAAAATCTTTATCGTTCTAAAGTAAATTTTGGGGCAGTAGTAAAAGCGGTACTAGGTGAGCGTAAACTTATTCGTGCTTTATCCTATGTAGTTAATACGGAAAGCGGGGAAGAGACTGCTTTCTTTGAAGCGTTAGAGAAACTCGGAATTGAAATAAAGACAAAAGATTTACAAATTTTTTATGGTGGTGCCAAAAAAGCCGACTGGGACGTAGGGCTCGCTATTGATGCCATCAAGCTTGCCCATAAGGTAGACGCAATTGTTATCGCAAGTGGTGACGGGGACTTCGTGCCACTAGTAGAATACATTAAGTCACAAGGTTGTCAGGTAGAAGTAGTGAGTTTTGGTCGTTCCTCTTCACAGCGACTTCGTGAAAGTGTCGACGACTTTATTGATATGGACGATGATCCTTCAGAATTCTTGATTGGTTATCGGCCAAACAAAACCAAATCTCAGAAGGAGAAATTGTCCGATGATGATGAAGTCAAAACAGTTGGCAGTGACACAGACAATATCTAGCTTCTACTCCACAGATAAAAAGCGCGAGTCTTTGACTCGCGCTTTTTATACAACCTATCCTTAAAGCACGTTTAAGCCATGCGATAATAGATATAAATATTTATGGGCTCGAACACTGTTAAATTAAAAAAGCTTCGAACGTTTCATTCTGATATGGAGCGTATAAAACCTAGCCCAAAACCAGAAACTCCTGTAAACACCCCTGCACCCACTCAACCTACTAAGTCCTTAACATCTGTACTTAACCCCAAAAAAGTAACTACAGAAATATTTACTCCACCACCTTCTACACCAAACAAAATACCGCAGGTTCCCTTACATACAACACCTAAAGTCACAACAATCAAACCTAGCGTACCGAACGAAGTTGTAAATCAGCCATTAGTTCCGACTTTGCCTTCAGTATCTGACCATTCAGCTATTTCTAAGGAAATGTCTGCGAATCTTGGAACTTTGTCTAAAACAACCGAGTATAGTCCTGGTGAAAAATTGAACGTAATGGATACGGATAATGTAATCACAGAGGGTACAATTATTACTGATAAAAAAAGAGAACGCTTCAGCTTATTGCCCGCAATGGTAGAGGCAATAAAAGACTGGTTTTCAGAAGGCAAAGAAAGTATTGAAAGACGCGTCGAGAAAAAGCGACTGGCGACACCTACTGTTAGTACAATTGAGGATCGTAAAGAGATTCTAAAGAAAGCAGCTCACCAAAGCGCCCAAGCTCCAAAGGATGACTATAAAAAGCTTACTGACAAACTACCAAAAAAACTGGCTGAGAAGCCAGTACCGACAAAGTCTTGGTTGACTATAGTTAAGAAGGAACAAAGTGCCAAGCCTGGCTGGAGCCACTTTGAGGAAAATCAAACAAAACCTGTTGCACCAGTTGCAGTGACGGCCACTGAAGAGAAAGTCCCTGATAAATCTGTAGCTCCAGCAGCAATTCCTCTCCTACCTACTACTAAAGAAGAACCTGCAACTAAAGCTCCACTCGAGTCGACAGTACCGAAGGTGAAAGTTGAACCTGTAGAGTTAACGATAAAAGATAAACCTGCTCCACCTCCACCACGCAAGTGGAAAGAAACACCGCGACCAAAAAGGTTTGCGGGGGTTTCACGTTTTCTATTTTTTGTAATCGCTATAGTGATAGCATTAGTTTCCATAGCAGGTGGAGTGATGTTGACGATGTGGTTCTTTGGAACAAGTAACGGACTAACTCCCACTACTCAAATTAGTACAAACGACTCAGTCGATACACAAAAAGAATTACTACTAATTAGAGAAGACAGGCAAACAGAACTGCCACTTCCACGTTCTCGCGCCCAATTCTATAAGGACATACTAACTAATAGTCAGGACTCTGGTGGCATCAATGTAATCATTCCTACCATTGATGGTGCAGGAGTAAAAGCCAGTACTGGAGACATCCTTGAGACCTTGGCTTGGCAAGGTGGTCCAGCACTATTGCGTGCTATCAATGAAGTAAACTTTGGAATGTTGGGTACTACACCATTCATCATAATGCGAGTTACTTCGTTTGATACTGCATTTGGGGGTCTCTTGTATGCAGAGGATAAGCTAAGTAATGATTTATCACCACTGTTTGGTGAACCAGTCACTGGTTCGTTTAGTGTTTCTCCTGAAGGAAGCAAAGTACGCCCAGCCTACTTTGAAGATGACACGGTACGTAATCACGACGTCCGAGTTCTTCGTGATGAGTTGGAGAAAGAAAGAATAGTCTACGGCTTTGTAAATCAAAATACAGTAATCATAACCACAGACAGAGGAACATTCTCTGCCTTAGCTGAAGCAATACGTTAATTATAAGTGGTATATAATATTTTTATGGAAACAGAAAAATTTAAAACCGCACTTAAGGTCGAACTAGATCGGCTAAATAGCGAAATGAAAGAATTAGGGGTAAAGAACCCTGGGGTAAAAGGTGACTGGGTAGAGAGAACAAATGATTTAGACACTGTTAGTGCAGACCTAAACGATGTAGCTGATCGTACCGAGGAATATGACGAAAGGCGAGCTACGCTTGCAACCCTCGAAGGCAGATACAACAATATCAAGCGAGCTCTGAAAAAAATCGATGAGGGTAACTACGGTATTTGCGAAGTGTCTGGCGAACCAATTGAGGAAGATAGATTGGAAGCTAATCCAGCAGCTAGAACTTGCAAGGCCCATATGGATGAAGCTCTTTAAATCTACTATGTCGATTGCCAGAACATACACGGCTCAACCAGGAATATTGCGCGGTGATATTATCACTATCGAAGTAGACCTTTCACGAGGTCTTTATTCGTTTGCGGTGGTGGGTTTAGTTGGAAAAGCAGTCGAAGAAGCTAAAGACCGAGTTAGTGCAGCTATTAAAAATTCTGGATTCACTTCACCAAAAAGCGAAAATCAAAAAGTCGTAGTATCACTTTCTCCAGCCGACCTAAAGAAAGACGGACCACTCTTTGATTTACCGATCGCAATCGCTTATCTACTTGCTTCCGGTGCAATGAAAACCGACATTGAAAAAACTTTATTAATTGGTGAACTTTCTTTAGACGGTCACCTACGTGAAGTGCGTGGCATATTACCAGTGGTCATAGCAGGGAAGAAGGCTGGTTTCACAGAGATAATAGTGCCATACGATAATCAAGAAGAAGCCGCCCTAATTGATGGAGTGAATATTTATGGAGCCCAGTCCTTAATGGAAGTGGTAGATCATTTAGACAAGAGTCGTACCAGCTACTCAAAACTTGGTATCACTAAACCAACACAAATCAAAGAGCATTGGACCGACACTCACATAAGACTAGAGGATATTAAGGGTCAGGAAAGTGCTAAGCGAGGACTCCTGATTGCAGCCGCTGGACTCCACAACATCATAATGGCTGGACCACCCGGTACCGGAAAGACGATGTTAGCCCGAGCCTTTCAAGGACTACTACCGCCATTATCTAAAGAAGAAGCTCTCGAAGTAATGGCTATACACTCACTAGTCGGTAATTCGGAAAAAGAAATCTCATCAGCACCACCATTTCGCACCCCACATCATACTGCTAGTCACACGAGTATAGTCGGTGGAGGAGTTAATCCGCGCCCAGGCGAAGTGACCCTCTCACATCGGGGAGTCTTATTTATGGACGAGTTTCCGGAATTTGATAGACGTTCTTTGGATGCACTTCGCCAACCATTAGAGGATAGATGTGTAACTATATCGAGAGTAAAGGGAAGCGAGAAGTTTCCTGCAGACTTCGTTTTAGTAGCTGCTCTAAATCCTTATCGAGGAACAGAAGATGGAAGTACCGACTACGCATCAACAATGATGGATACGTATAAAAACAAAATCTCCGGGCCAATTTTAGATCGCATCGACTTGTGGCTCAACGTTCCACACGTGGATTACGAGACATTAACTAGGAAGACCATAGAGAATGACGAGACAAAGAGAGCAAGAGAACAAGTAATGAAGGCTCGTGAACTCCAGAGAAAACGCTTCAAAAACAGCAGTGCACTCTTAAACTCCCGTATCTCAAGTAGGGAACTGGAAGAGTTGGTTCCATTGTCGGACGAAGTAAAAGATATGCTTCGCCAAGCTTCTGTAAAGTTAAACCTCTCACCCCGCGCTCTCCACCGACTGATCAAAGTTGCCCGAACCATCGCTGACCTTGAAGACCAAACAGACCTCGCCCTCCCACATATCCTTGAAGCCCTCCAATACCGAGTAAAAATGTAGCTCGTCCTATCCCCGCTGCAAGCAGACGGGGCATTAGGCGAGCGAACCAGGCGTTTTTTCTTGCTAAAGAGTCGCCCTCCGGCGACACTATTTTTATAAGTCGCATTCATCTCCGCGGCAGAGCCGTCGAAGCATTATGCGACATTGCTAGTAAAAATTTAATTATAAAAACTTCAAATTTCTTTGTAGACCATTTTAATAAAACACTGATATTACTGCTAACGACTTTGAAAAATTTGGTGGAGCCAAAAGTTTAAATTAAAAAAATACCCCGACGCGTGGTGCGCCGGGGTTATATTTTAGGGCCTTTAGATAATCAAAGGCATAGGGTCAACGAACGTTATGTCGATACCTATTCCCATAACGACCTCTCCGTAGCCCAGGCCATCAGTGTCGATGAGGCGAATTTCCATTCGAGCAGTATCACCTGCGTCAGGAATGTCGCCGAACCAATTACTGAAGGCGAAGTTTGTTGAGTTCGCTTCATTGTTGGCAGTCGCAGGAGTGCCTTGCGGACTGTCGGCGATAAACACCACGTTGTTTTCATCGACCCAGGCACGTAGTCCACCACTGTGTACGAGATGGAGAAGTGTACTGTCACCATCGCTAGAGGTGAAGTCCATTTCCCATCGTTCCTTGCCATCCTCGCCGAGCCCACTAGGCCCAGTTCCGATATACCAGTCGATGTTGTTCTTGGCACGAGCAAGGTTCACAGGTTCACCGTCGGAGCCGTCCTGTGGTCCAGCTTCCAACGTGTAGTCCAGTTCGAGCCAATTGCCAGTTTTTTCGGCAGACAGGGCGTTGATATCATCAGGATGCTGGCGTATGTGCGCCCGTACCCCAATAACATTGTTACCTGTTTCGTCAACCAGGATATTGTATCCATCAGACGGGTTTCCGCTCCCGAAGAGCGCGTCGCCGTTGGCCTTTCGCCCTTGAAGCGGAAGAGTAGCATCAAGGTAAGCACTGGTGACTGGAAGTTCGGCCGTCGGCACAAAAACCGTTGAACCTGGCCCTTCAACCACCTTAATCACCTCCACGATCTTGATGTCCGGGTCCATACCCGGCAAGGGAGAGGTGTAGTCGAGCGGAATTCCCGCCAAGGCGTTGGTATAGACGTGTACAACGCCTTCGGCAGTGAGGCCCGTGAACTCAGCTGAGTTCACGAACCCAAGGGCGATCTCCAGTGGACTAAGTCCAGTAGCAATCCAAGCCTGGACAGCACTAGCTTCAGGTTCGCGCCCGAGCGCCTGCTGATAGAATGTGCTGATGAACGACTCAAGATCGGATCCATCGCCGTATGTGCTTTTGAACTCAGCCGAGTCCATAAAGCCTTTAGCGATTTCTGCTTGCGAGACGCCATTGTTCAGCTGGTCAACCCAGTGCTGTAGTCCAGCAGAATCCGGGCTTCGCCCGAAGAATGCCTGGTAGAGCCTGGCGACAAAGCTGATTTCGTTGAAGTCAGATTCATTGAACATTTGGTATTCCTTCTCTATTTTTGAGGTCCTAGGATGTCATCTTTTGGGGAGTTTGGACCCCTCCAAAAGTACGCCGGTATTCTACCTAATTATTGACAAAATTGCAAATTACCATTGTTGTAGAGTGTACGGGTAGGTTACCGTGGAAAATAACGGAAAACAATTGTAACTTTATACTTTCATCCTTCTTTATAGATTACAAAACCGACTCATCGCACGACGAGTCGGTTTTGTTTTTAAAAAAGCTGGACAGTTGTCTAACTTAGGATTTCAAGATAGGGGACAAGGAGTCCAGACAGTGTGAGCGATAGAAACTCGGATTCATTCTAAGATAAAGCGCAAGGAGCCTAGTAAAAAATGACAGGAGCGGGACAAGAAGGTAGTCCAGTGACTGTCATTTTTTGCGTAGCGACACAGTGATTTGCTTAGAATGGATTCGAGGCGCCGCGGACTTCAAAGTGAAGGTGCGCCCCGGTCGACCTACCACTACTACCTACATACCCAATAGTCTCTCCAGCACTCACCGAAGCACCTACCCCTACTGCATTACTTGAAGTGTGCGCGTAAAGAGTCTGCGCACCACCGGAGTGCTTGATAACCACGTAGTTTCCATAACCACCATTCCAACCACCACTCTTTGAGACAATCACTTCACCATCAGCGGCAGCTCGAATGGCTGTACCATTTGCGGCTGCCAAATCGACAGCATTATAGCCGTGGATACCTTGTGTACGTACTGCTCCCGGAACAGGGTGAACAAACCCACCACCCCCTGATGCACCGCTAGTGACTCTGGTTGGAGTTGATCCAGTTGAACTACTTGGTTTCTTGGTTGTGGCTTGGTGCATTATGCCACCTGGAACCACCACAGTATCTCCAGGTGAAATATCGCTAGCAGATGCGAGACGGTTATATGAAAGAATGTCACCAATCATCGCCTCTACCTCTTCAGCACTTTCTGCACCGTATTTTTTAGTAATAGAAGCTAAAGTTTCACCATTTTTTACAACATGTCTAACACCAGTAATAGGCAAGATAATTAATGTATCTCCTGGCTGAACCGACTTAGCGTTACTAATATCATTAGCCCATAAAATCGTATTAACAGAAACGCCATACATTTCAGCAATATGAGAAAGAGTCTCGCAACGCTCCTCGGTACAAGGGCGCACTGTATGCACACTAATTTCTCCACCAAGGTTTTTGGCATCTATGGCTTCAGAAAAAGGACCACTGGATTGCAGTGCTCCTTCTTCGACAATGATATCCCCACCACCTTGGTTCGACTTCAGGTCTGGACCAGTTGCAGAAGATAACAATTTCACTTCGCCAGCACCAGAAGTCGATTGGGGTTTCTCATAAACTAAAGTATCACCATTTAAAAAGCCAGCTACACTGGAAAGCCAGCCAGCCTGTACGGAGAGGGGAATTATGATGAGAGAAACCACAACCGCTGCCTCTAGGAAGCGTGTTTGTTTATGGTTTAAATTCAACCTTGTATATATGGTCCGAAGTAATCGTGGGGCTAAGGAACCCTCCTCGGAGTTTTGATTTGCAGGTTTAATAAGTTCTAGGTTTAAGGACTCGCCGCCATACTTCCACTACAGTCAGGGGTCAAACAAAAAGAGCTAATACCATCTTTAATTAAACATTCCTTCTCCCACTCAGAATTTTGGTTAAAAAATTCTGAGTGGAAGTAATGTAGAAGCGCTAGTTAGAGATGGTATCACCGCTCGTACCCAATATGATACTAGAGTCAGAACGGTACACAATTGACTAAAGGGTAGTTTTCCACTCTTTTAAAAAACATCTTTTATAGCAGGCCTATAAAGGGTTTTTTAACTATTGACATTACGGTGTAAATATTTTCTGATTTAAAAGTTGGGGGAACCAAGTCGATACGGCTATAATAGACTTCTTTCAAAAGTCTAATGTACCAATGATGAGATATATAGACACTCTAAACGAACGACAAAAAGAAGCGGTATTGACTACCGAAGGGCCTTTGTTGGTACTGGCTGGAGCAGGTAGTGGTAAGACTAAAACCATTACCCACCGTATTGTGCACCTCATTCACCAAGGAACAGCACCACATAATATTCTAGCGGTCACCTTCACCAACAAGGCGGCCAAAGAGATGCGTGAACGTGCACTCAGTCTTATTAAGGAATATCCTCCCTCTGAGCGCGCCTTATTAGACTCAATCCCGATAATAACCACCTTCCACTCATTTGGTGTCCGGCTACTTAGAGAATTTCACGAGGCAGCCGGGCTTCGTCGACACTTCGTAATCTTTGACCGAGCAGATAGCGTACGTGCTATAAAGGTAGCGATTGAAAAAGCTGGGTACAATCCAAAAGAATTTGAACCTCGCAAAGTGCTCTCTATAATTTCTCGAGCTAAAGGAGATGCACTGTCCCGTGGAGATTTCGCTGACGAAGCAAGGTCGTACCCGGAGAAAGTAGCAGTAGCTGTCTGGGAACACTACGAACAAAAACTGCGAGAAGATCACGCTTTAGACTTTGACGACCTTTTGTTGAAGACACTACGCCTTCTGCAATCAAACCAGAACGTAAGAGAAACGCTCCAGAAACGTTTCCACTATATACACATCGATGAATACCAGGACACCAACAAAGTGCAGTATGAGATTGCTAGACTACTAGCGGGAGAGAAACAAAATATCTGTGTTGTTGGGGACATCGATCAATGTCTAATCGCTGGAACAAAAGTAACAATGGAAGATAACAAGGTGAAGCCAATTGAAGAGATACAAAAAGGAGATTTGGTTCTTTCTAATTACGGAGGTGGTAAATTCGCACCCGCTCCTGTAGAGAGAGTATATAAAAAAAGCAATAAAAAACCCTTGATTAAAATAACCACAGCTACTGGCAAAACTATCACTAGCACCCCTGAACATACGCACTTTGCTGGATATAGGCTAGACGTATCTCCACAATTACACTTCACATATTTGATGTACAAAAAGAATACTGGTTGGCGACTTGGTGTGACTTCTGTACATACAAAGGGGCAAATAAGACCTCAGGTCGGTTTTATACAAAGATGCAATCAAGAAAAGGGTGACGCATTGTGGATTTTATCGACCCATCAATCTTCAAATGAAGCACGGGTCAATGAGTATTTATTGTCTTTGCGGTATCAAATCCCCACACTACCTTTTGTGGCTAGAAAAGGTGCAAGTCAAAATGGCTACGTACATAACCAAGAGTTGTTGAATAAAATTTTTGCGTCATTTGATACTGATAATGGAGCAAGAAAATTACTGAATGACAGTCAACTACTCATTAACTACCCTCACCACCAACCCCAAGCTTCAAAGAGTGGCCGTATAAATTTAACCATCACACTCTGTGGAGATAGTCGCGGTAATTCTGTCCTACACCGCATTAGCATTGTTAGTCAAAATATAGAAGTAAAGAGAAAGTTAGAGTCACTCGGCTTGTCTGTTAGAAAAGCTAAAGCTGACAGCCCCGCCGTTCGTTTCGAAACTTCTCACAAATCTTTTAACACAATTCAAAAAATAACCTCCGACATACAACAGGTGATTCCTGACATCAACATCAATTTACGCGCCCGTTTAGCTAAACAAGCTAATAAAGATAAATTTGAAAGCGTTTCTCTTGCCTTCATGCCCGCAGTAAGTGTACGAGAAGGAATGGCGATGTTTGACGACAAAGGTGGTTATGAAATAGTAAAAAAGACAGAAGAGGTACTTTCTAGTGATTTTGTTTATGATCTTGATATTTCAAACACTCACAACTTTATCGCTAATGGTATCGTGACCCACAACTCAATCTACTCTTGGCGCGGTGCAGATATAAAGAATGTTCTTCAATTTGAACGCCACTTTAAAAACGCCAAGACTATTCTCCTTGAACAAAACTACCGTAGCACAAAAACAATTGTTGAAGCTTCGAATAAAGTAATTGCTAAGAACCAAAACCGGGTAGAAAAAATAGTTTTTACCGACAACCTGGAAGGGGAGAAGATTACCGTGTTTGGAGCTTTCTCTGGGGGAGAGGAGGCTGACTATATTGCGAGAGAGGCTGCCAAACTAATAGAGAACGGGGCCTCCCCGTCGGAGGTAGCTGTCTTATTTAGAACCAACTTCCAGTCACGCGCTCTTGAAGAGGCTTTTTTAAACCAAGACATTCCTTATCAGGTATTAGGGGTAAAATTCTTTGAACGTAAAGAAGTAAAAGACGTGTTGTCTTACCTACGTCTATCACTCAACCCAGGATCAAGTGCTGATTTGGCACGAGTGATTAATTCGCCAGCGAGGGGGATCGGCAAAGTAACCGTGCTAAAAGTTCTATCTGGACAACGCAATGAATTAAAAGGAGCGACTCTAGCTAAAGTAGAAGCCTTTGACCAGATGATGATGGACATAGCTGACGAAGCAAGAACGAAAAAACTATCTGAGACTCTACGTTTTATCATCACTAGAACCGGGCTCGAAATGACCCTGAAAAAAGGTGGCACTGACGAAGATTTAGAGAGGCTAGAAAACTTACGGGAGCTGGTTTCACTATCAACTCGTTACGACGAGATGGGGCCAGAGGAGGGAGTGGAGGCTTTATTAGAAGACGCTGCTCTCCAAAGTGACCAAGATGAAATAAAAGAAAAGGAGGAAAAGGATGCTGTACTACTAATGACCGTACACGCTGCAAAAGGTTTGGAGTTTCCCTATGTCTTTGTGAGTGGACTTGAAGAAGGACTATTCCCGCACGAGCGACTCGACGCCACTGGCATTGATCAAGAAGAGGAGAGACGATTATTTTATGTGGCCTTAACTCGGGCCGGAGTGAAACTCTGGCTTACGTACGCCAATTCACGAATGATCTTTGGTTCAACTCGAGTTAACCTACCTTCTTCATTCCTTATGGATATTGATCCTGAACTAGTAGAACTTGAAGGTTCAGGACGTGCCGGTGGAAAAGCTGCTCGTAAAGCAGGTCTACTTGATGATTGGGATGACTGGGATGAGGGTTATGTCATAACTTAGAGTCGCTCTTGCTAAGATATTTATTAGTGATATTGTACGTTTAGCAAGAGGCAAGTACGTTTGCTCTATCTTACCGGCAGAAGTAAACTAACCACTTGCATCCGAGCGTCGAGCGCCAGCAGACCCAGGTTTGCACGGCAGTGATTATGAAGGAGAAGCCACCTCTATTTTCACACCCAAGACGCTCCCGCTCGGATTTTTCTACAACCCGTCATAGACGGGTTTTCTTTTTCCTTAAACCACGTATGCTGACTAGAATGGATAGGTTTGAAACAAAAAAGTCTCTGGGGCAAAATTTTCTAAACAGCAAGGTGGTGCCTGAGTGGCTTTGTGATGCCGGGGAAGTGGTGGCCGGAGATTTAATCTTAGAAATCGGACCTGGTACTGGAGCTCTAACAGAGGCACTATTGTCGCGTGGTGCCCGAGTGCTCGCTCTCGAAGCCGACTTGCGGGCAATTGAAATACTGAAAGATAAGTTCAAGGATGAATTAAAGAGTGGACAATTAAGCTTAGAACATACTGATGTCCGGGAGCTAGACTTGGCTAAATTTGGGCTTCAAGACCACAGCTTCAAGGTGGTAGCTAATATTCCATACTACCTGACTGGATTTTTATTTAGAGTACTACTCTCACATGACATCCAACCTTCTACACTGGTCTTCTTGGTGCAAAAAGAAGTAGGGAAGAGAGCCTCATCTAATATTCAAAAGGGAGAAAAGGAATCATTACTCTCTCTTTCCCTGCAAGCCTTTGGGGATGTGAAGTATGTAAAGACTGTTGGAAGAGGACACTTTTCACCATCACCCAAGGTAGATTCAGCTATCGTGCTGGTACATAACATCAACCGAGATAAATTTAAAGAACATTCTGCGGACTTCTTTTTTGAAATACTGCACTTAGGCTTTGGCTCAAAAAGAAAGCAATTGCTTGGTAATTTAGCAAAAAAATATCCCCGACCGAGACTTTTAGAAATATTTAATGTGGCCGATATAGAGCCTAATGCTCGCGCGGAAGATGTTCCAATCTGGAAGTGGCTCACCCTAACTAGAACATTGGAAAACGAACTAGAAGCATAACTGGATAACAGTCGCTCTTCTCTTAGGGGCGACTGTTATAATATATGTACTAATGAGAATAAACCCTCGCATCGCGATAGCATTTATGATCGGCCTCGTAATGGTCGGCGGTTCTTATTTTGTGTCTAATAATTCCGAGTCAAAGGAAACAAATAGCCAACTTATAACAACAACGAGCAAACCAGCACGCCAGTTTATTGCAGTTACCGACGAAGACCGAGATGGGTTACCCGACTGGCAAAATTCTCTTTCCCTCAATACTGTAAATTTAGATGAGCAGGAGGGGAATACACGAACCAGTGCCTTAGCTGTGAAGCTGGCCACTTTGACCGCCACCTCTGAAAACAACTCTGATACTATTCTTGCGTCAGTAGGGAGTGAACTGGCTCAAGAAAGCTTTGATACACAGTTCACTCGCGACGATATCCTAGTAATTGAAGACAATACACTATCTTCCCTACGCTCCTATGGTAACAAAATCGCTTCCATTGCTCTCGACAACGCTCCACCAATCGGTACGGAAGATGAATTAACTCTCCTTAATCGGGCTCTGGTACGCAATGATCCCAATGTTCTTGATGAACTCTCTCCAACCATCACTTCTTATGAGAGAATGGTAGAGGCAATGTTAGTGACCAACGTTCCTTCATCAATGGTACGTGAACACCTGGCCTTACTGAATGTCTACCAAGCAATCCTCAATGACATCAAAGCGTTCCAAGGAGTATTCACAGATGCTTTACCATCAATGATTCGCTTCCGTCGCTATCAGGCTGATGCTGAAGCCCTATATCTTGCCCTTAACTTTTTATATCTTCAACTACACGACCGAGGCATCGTGTGGGGACCAACTGATAGAACATCGCAATTCATAATTATAGAATAAGTATGAGATTTTCACTCCTAAAAACAAAAACTTTGTTAATTGTAGTAGCGATGATTGTTCTGTCCCATGGTTATTTTGGAGTGGAAAAAGCTGAAGCTTTTCTTGGTTCACTACTCGGTGGACTTGGTGGTGGTGATGCGGTACGAGTGGTAAGTGATACATCTGAGTCATCAATTACTACAGCCCTACAAAATACTTTAGCTAGAATATTCGGTGGAATAGCTTCTGGTGAACTCCAATCAATCAATCTGAAGGAGACAGTACTTGATCCAATTGCTTGGAATATGGCCAAACAACTACAGCAACAAATGACTGGGGATTTACTGAAGTGGTTAGGTGGTCAACTACCTGGACAGGAAGGTGAAATTCCATTCGTAACAGATTTCTCTGGATTCTATGGTGACCTACTGGACAACGTAGCCGGGGATGTCATATTCGGTGGTGACTTGAGTGGCCTTTGTTCTGAGGAGGAGGATTTTAAGGCAAAGCAAAAGGCTTACAACTCTTATATTAAAAGTCGAAATAAACAAGAAATTTTTTCTTGCAATGAAGAAGACTTATCCAACCCTAACCAAGAAAGTCTTTTAACGAAGATATTTAAAGGTACTGTCAGCTGTGATGGTAATGATATTTGTGTCGGATACAAGGCAGATAACCATCTTGCACTCAAACAAGCTAACGCTATAGCCAACGAGAATAGGGCACTAGACTACAGTCGTGGAATGAAACCACAAAGAGTATGTAAGGTTATCAATGATCCAGACGGAAAACCTCGTCAACTTTGTGAAATCGTGAGTCCTCTATATCTAGCCGCAGACAATGCATCTTTCCAAATCAACCAAGTGCCTAGTCTCCAATTGTTACAGATAGACGAATTTAATGAAATCGTGTCTGGCTTTATGACACAACTTACCAGTGAAGCAGTGACTGGTATCAGCTCGCTCGCCAATGGCGTAGACTTCACCGGTGTACTTGGTCTCAGTGGTAATCCTGACTTCACCAACTTGCTCTTTGGAAGTGACGGGGGATTATCATATGTAGACGGCCTGATAAAAGATGATGTATCAAGCTACCAAGATGTGGGTATTAATCCAATCCAGCAATCATTGACCATAGAACAAACAAACCTTTCAATGCAAAACTTCATTTTCAATGAAGTCAACAGTCTGAATACAAAAACTATTTCTAATCAGGAAACATACGGCAGTTGCTACAATCTGCCTTTGACCGCTGAACTCACAAGTGCCCTTGAGAGTGCAAAAGTTAATATGAACATCGCTTCCACCTCAGTGGCCATATTGTCCACCTTGAATAACCAGTACACGAACGCTCCGGACGCTAGTGCCAAAAATTCTGTTATATCTGTCTATGCAAGCTACAGGAATCAGGGATTTTTCAGTACCGAGCAAAAAAATCAGGAACTTAAGATTAGTTTCATTGACCATACTTTTGCAATAATAGTTGATCAATTCAAGTATCAAATGGCTGTTGAACAACAAAAATGTGGCGGGGAGTTCGATTACGACGGTCTGATAACTAACAATGACTCCTCTAATGATCAAAACGGTAGTAGTGATGGTAACTAAACCTAATGACTATGAACTTCTTTAGCAGAAAATTGGGGATTATCTTGATAACCTGTTTCGTGCTGGGTTTTTTTGCTATACAGATACAAAGCCCTACTGTTGCTTTAGCCCTGACTGCCGAGGAACTTGCCGAAGCAGAAGGTGCTGCCGCAGGTGGTGGCGCAAATTTCATTGACGAAAACTACACCGCACCTGAATCTAATGACGGTCCTCCTAGCGTGGGGGAGAGACTGCAATTCACTAAGTGGAATTTGACTATCTTTAATATGCTCTCCTCCTTAGGGGTCTTGGTTGCTTGGCTCGGAGGGTCACTTCTAGATGCCACAATAGGTGTCTTCACAGTTGGGATGTATGAGACATCAGAATATTTTCAACTCGACAGAACAATCCAAACGATGTGGGGGATTATTCGAGATATTTTCAATCTGCTTTTTATCTTTGGACTTATTTTCGCTGGATTTAAACTAATCCTTGGTAAAGATGACTCGGGTTCTAAGAAAATGATTGGTTCTATTATTGTCGCGGCACTACTTATCAACTTCAGTCTATATGCAGCACAAGTAGTAGTCGACTTCAGTAACGTTGTGGCGTATCAAATTAATGAATTGATACAACCACCAGAAACTACAGTTGTTTTAGGTGGCTGGAGCGTACCCAATATCTCTACCAGTTTCACACAACTTACCAACCTAGACCAACTTGGAAACCAGTCAGGAGAGATGGCTGAAGTGGCTGGACTGGGGGTAGACACATTTGGTGCGGCAATAGTTTTGGGGATTTTATTCACGGTTTTCTACTCTGTCTTAGGTTTTGTTTTTGCAGCCGGTGCTTTCGTATTGTTCTCACGATTCATTACCTTAATCTTTTTGATGATTTTTTCACCGATAATGTTCCTTGGCTTTATATTTCCTAATTTCAAGGAATACAGCAGTAAGTGGCTCAAGTTACTTATGAATCAGGCACTAGTTGGTCCAGCCTTCCTCTTTATGCTCTACCTCTCTCTACAAGCATTGTCAGGCCTGGCTAGTATTCCACCTTCACAATTTACTATAATCAACTTAACCATATATCTCCTTATTGTAGTGGCTTTCTTGTGGGGTTCACTAATGGTCGCCAGGAGTATGAGTAATTGGGGGGCCTTGCAAGCTTATAACGCCGGAGACGTAGCGAGTAAGTATGCACGGAGAGTGACAGGCGGTACTACGGCAGGACTAGCTGGCAGAGGCCTAAGAGCAAGTGTTGGTAAATGGTCGCAAGGTTATGCGGAAAGTGACAAAGCCAAGGATCGCGCAGCTAACAGCTGGGTGGGACGTCGAGCGCTCAACGTCACCAGCAAACTAGGTGACAGCAGTTTTGACGCGCGCAAGGTCGGTGGAGTAGGAAAAAAACTTGGTCTCGGCGAGGGTTTAAAAGAAGGATATGCTACTAAGACCAAGAACATAATAGAAAGAGAAAAGAAGTATGCTGAGAGATTAGGACCAGTAAGTGAGAATGATGAACGTGTATCTAACCTTCAAATAGATATAGAGGCAAGCGAACAGATGATAAAAGATAAGAAAAAGGAAATTAAAGATGCACAACTCTTGAAGAAAAATGCTACCACTGATGATGATAGGAATAAAATACAGGCAGATATCGATCTAAAGAGATCTGAAATTGAGACCTATGAAGAAGACTTACAAAAGAGAAAGGAGGTCTTACAGTCAGAAAAGTACCGCAGACAACTAGGAACTATTCCCACAACCACTGCTGATAGCCTGAAGGCAAAGAGAGATCAAATAAAGACTAAGCTGGTAGATTATGAAAAAGCCTTACCAGAGGACAAAGGGCCAATACGAGAAGAGATAGCAAGACTTAAAAAGGAATTGGCTGAGGCAGAGAAAGAAGCTAGTAAGGAAGCGGGCGGATACGCTACAACAATTGAAAGTTATGGACGTGTCAAGAATTGGTTCATTAGCAGAAATAAGGACCAGAATAATGAAGCAGGTAAGGAAATTCGTAAGGAATACAAAAGTAAGGTGAAGAGTAAGGAAAATTAGAATATGTACGACACATCACAACAACCAGAAATGATGCGTGAGCGCTATTCAGAACTACCTAATGAGGTACGTGAGCTTTTTGATTACGGAACAGTTGAGCAAACTTTACAGAAAATTAGCAACGAATTTGGTTTAAGGCAGGAAGACATTCCGCTAATCCAAATGGAAATAGACCTTATATTGTATGGCTTCTTAACTAGGGAAGATTTACC
This sequence comes from Candidatus Nomurabacteria bacterium, assembly GCA_020631995.1. Taxonomy (GTDB): domain Bacteria; phylum Patescibacteriota; class Minisyncoccia; order Phycocordibacterales; family UBA918; genus OLB19. The sequence goes on from JACKGJ010000001.1 coordinate 262,555, forward strand.
TGCAAGACTGCAAGAATCGCTTAATATAGAGGAGACGCGTGCTAACCAAATAGCGGAGCGTCTTGAAGAAGATCTATTTATAATTGTTGATCGATTCCTTACCTATGTGGAAGAATTATTAGCAGATGATGAAGGTGGCAAACAACCACTTACTACAAATCAACCTCAATCTAAGGAAAACTCGACTCCAACACCAAAAGTTTCCAGTACTGCTGTAGAGCAGTCTGAGGAAGTTGGTGCCTCAATCAAACCTCTTCGCACCTTCGCCGAAGATGTTGAACTTAGTCGAGTACACGGTTATGGTACTTTCCAAAGCGGGGAAGTTACTGAGGACGCTGACGACACTCCAGTACACCGCTCAAATCAGGATGATATAATCAACAAGTAAAAAGTTGAGACTGGCTTGTCGATACTTTAAACTTTGAACTACATAGTATGCGCTTTGAAGTTCCACAATTTATTGAAATAGAAGACAAAATATTTGGTCCACTAACCTGGAAGCAATTTGTGTATGTTGCTGGTGGGGGAGGGTTAGCTGCTGTGTTTTTCTTCTTTACTCCGTTTATCATATTTGTATTAATCGGTATTCCAATTGCTATCCTAACTTTCCTTTTAAGTTTTTATCCAGTTAACAATCGTCCCTTTGTTTTATTTCTTGAATCTGCAGTCAACTACTTTAAGGGTTCGAAGCTGTACTTATGGCGGAAAAGTGGCAGTGGGGTATACAAAGGTGCCGAAATCGAAGCCAGTGGTAGCCCATCATATATGCCTCCAACTAGCGCTGATAATATCGCTTCTTTGTCGAGGAGGTTAGAGATGAAGGCAATACAAAAACCTAATCAGTAGCATTTGTTTTAAAGTGGTACTCCTGTGTCCAGCCTTGAGAGTGAGTTTATACATATAGTTGACGGTGTGAGTTAAGTGTCAATTTAAAGCTGTTGGATGTTAGAATATTAATATCAACAATGGCAAATCAGAACACTAGTCAAAAATTCGTACCACTTAGAGACATCAAAGATAATGTGGTGATTCTTAAAAATGGCCAAATGAATATGGTGCTTTTAGCGTCTTCGATTAACTTCGCACTGAAGTCACTAGACGAACAGGAAGCAATCCTGCGACAGTTTCAAACATTCCTAAACACCATAGACTTCTCAGTGCAATTTTATATTCAATCTCGTCGACTGAATATTCAGCCCTACCTCGATATGTTATCTGGTCGTGAAGAAAAACAAGATAATGACCTGATGAAGATTCAGCTTCGTGAATATATGCAATTCATCAAGACTTTTACCACCGAGGTAGAGGTGATGAGTAAAAGTTTCTTTATTGTTGTGCCATACACACCTGTTGCGGCCAACCTTCAAAACAATCTTGAAGGATTCAAGGATTTAATCGGAGGGAAGAAAGACGTATACTTTGACGACAAGAACTTTATGGAGCATAAGCTTCAACTTGAGCAACGTGTCTCATTAGTAGAGCAAGGGCTGTCTGGAATAGGCGTGCGCACCATTTTATTGCAAAGCGAAGAGTTAGTTGAATTGTATTATCACATCTTCAATCCCGGCGAGGTTGGAGGGACCGCACCAGGTGGTAAATAGTTTTATGGGAATTTTTGATTTTATAAAAAAAGGGAACAGAGAAGGAGACAACAAATCAGCGCTAGACACTGAGAGTGCTTTAATGACACTTGAAGATGTAGTGGCGCCTTCGGCTGTATCAGTCAGCCCACGCAGCATTAGTATCAGCGGACAAAACGCTCGAGTATTTTTCGCAGTTTCATATCCTCGCTATCTCAATGACGGTTGGCTAGAACCGATTCTTAACCTAGAGAAGGAACTAGATGTTTCAATAGTCATTCACCCTATTGATACCGCTGAGACTTTAAAAAAATTCCAAAAGAAAGTGGCCGAGGTACAGAGTCAGATTAGTATGAACGAAGAGAAGGGAATGGTGCGTGACCCACAACTTGAAGCTGCTTATCGAAACCTAGAAGAACTTCGAGACAAGCTCCAACAGGCTGAGGAAAAGCTGTTTGATGTTGGCCTTTATATTGCCGTCTACGGTAAAGATGATGACGCGCTCAACAAAACTGAGTCAGAGGTGAAGGGTATTTTGGATTCAAGACTAGTCTATATAAAACCTGCTCTTTTCCAGCAAGAACAAGGTTTGCGAAGCGTCTTACCTACAATGACTGATGAATTATTAGTGCATAGTAAATTTAATTCTTCACCTTTATCTAGCTTCTTCCCGTTCACTTCGTTTGACCTAACTAGCGACAACGGTATTCTCTACGGTATCAACCGCCATAATTCCTCACTGGTACTATTCGATCGCTTTTCGCTCACCAACTACAACTCTGTTACTTTTGCTACTTCTGGAGCGGGTAAGTCTTATGCAATCAAACTCGAAATATTGCGCTCTTTGATGTTCGGCACAGAGGTCATTGTCATCGACCCAGAACGTGAATATGAGTACTTAGCTGAAGCAACTGGTGGACGATTTTTCAACATTGCACTTTCCTCTGCTCACCACATTAACCCATTTGATTTGCCCGATCCGCAAGAGGACGAAGAACCAATGGACATTTTGCGTTCACATATTATTGAATTAACCGGACTCTTCCGTTTAATGCTTGGGGGACTTACGCCTGAAGAGGAGACAGTTATCGATCAAGCCCTGCACGAAGTCTACGCCCTCAAGGACATTACTGGTGACGTAAGTTGGTCAGGACAAGAACCGCCACTTTTGACTGACTTTGAAATGGTACTAGCTGGAATGGATGGCAGTGATTCACTAATTGCTAGACTACAAAAGTACACCAGCGGTACTTGGTCGGGCTTTATGAACCAACCTACTAACGTAGACATCAATCAAAAGTTCATCGTTTTCTCCCTCCGCGATATGGAAGACGAACTAAAGTCCGTAGCTATGTACATCATCACGAATCATATTTGGAATATGGTTCGCCGACGACTAAAGAAGCGTTTACTAGTAATCGACGAGGCCTGGTGGATGATGAAGTCAGAGGACACCGCCTCCTTCCTCTTTTCACTCGCCAAACGTGGTCGTAAATATTATCTTGGTATCGCCACCATCACACAGGACGTAGACGACTTCTTGCGCTCACCTTATGGAGTACCGATGATTACAAACTCTTCATTGCAGTTTTTAATGAAACAATCACCGACTTCAATTGACCTTCTTCAACGCACCTTTAACCTAACAGATGAAGAAAAACTATTGCTCCTAGAAAGTAACGTAGGGGAGGGAATCTTCTTCGTCGGACTCAAACACGTAGCTATTAAAGTTATTGCTAGTTACACTGAAGACCAAATCATCACCTCTGACCCTCACCAAATTCTCCAAATCAAGCAAGCTCGAGCTGAATTAAAGAGCGCCTCTTAACGCATTATGATACGTAATGTTGCTGTCAAAAAAGCTACCCCGAAGGATGCTGGTTTTTCTGCGTCTAATACCAAAGTGCTACGTACCTCCGCGGGAGAATCATTACTAAATGATCAAAATAACAACATCAACAACGCCCAAAGATTAAATCGTCCGGCTAACGACAACACAGTACAAAGATTGCCAGCAAACCCACGACAAAGACTAAAACGAGCATCCAATGACCACAAACTGAAGCCTGCCAGTATGTCACAAGTCAAAGAGGTTACGAGCAAAGCGGTAGCGGTAGCCAATGCTGGAAGTGCTGCTTGGTTTATTGTTGGTGTGACTTGGATTTTTTATATGGTGCAGTTTGTGTTTGCTTTGGTGTCCCTAATGGGCTTTGCCACCATCAGTGCCGTAGCAGAGAGCTGGGTAGGGTACGTTGATTTTTTTGGTGTATTTTCCGATAACGCACAAGATATGACCTCCGCAGGAATAGGTATGACCGCCGCAATGGGCATATTCACTTTGATTGTGGCCATAGTAATCTTTTTGTTCCGGGGAGTAGATATCGCTCGAGGAAACAGTGTCCTTATTATGGCCGTCTGCTTCGCACTGAATACTGCGCCAGTAGCGAGTTTGGTCCCCTGGATATGGGTATGGTGTCTCTATGTGGTCAAAAGCCAGATTAACAAGTAGCGATACGCTATAATGTTTGTGTGTCTACAAGATTTTTTACCATCTTAATATTGTGTCTATTTTTCACAGGACAAAGTGCTGAGGCGCAATCCTCTAACTTTGGAAGTGTGAATGTCGTACAAACCCGCGTTGCTTTAGGTGAGGTAGAAATCATAATAGAAGCTGATACTTACATTCCTTCCTTTTATAGAGGTCGGGCCGAACCAACTAGCGGTAACTCCGTGCGTGCCACCGCTATACCGCTTGAAGCAGACCCAAGTAGTCTTACCTACCGCTGGAGAGTAAACGGTCAACCAATATCTGGTGATGGTCAGACAATTACTTTCCCTGCTCCGATTGGAGATAACTTTACTCTTGAAGTTACTGTACTCAAAAATGGAACATTTTGGTCAGAAAAAGGAGAGAGCATAGCACTTTCCACCCCAGAAGTTTTATTTTATGAGGAAAACGCTTTAAGAGGCATTGGGACAATAGCTATAAAAAACGACTTTTCTTTAATAGGCGCTGAAGCGAGCGTAACTGCAGAGCCGTTTTTTGTGGGGAATGGAAGTCAAAATAACTTACGAGGAAACTGGAAAATAGATGACACAGCAATAACAACTACCGATTGGAGAAAGTTGACCTTCATTAGACCAGAAGAGCCAAATGCAAAGTACCTAGTGGAGTTAAACATTTTCAATCGTGTTAACTTGAACGAACAAGCTAGCAACAGTTTTAACTTGCACCTAGAAATATGAAGTACCTAGTTTTCTTATCACCTTTCTTGACACTATTCGCAGCGCCGCTGTTAGCCTTAGCCCAGGAAGATAGGTTAACTTTTATTAAACAGCTACCTTTTATGAACGGGGCGGTGAGTTCAACTGAAGATTACATCAGTGCACTTTATATGATCGCTATTAGTGTGGCTGCCATACTGGTAGTGATAAGGCTTATGATAGCTGGCGCTAAATATATGTTGTCGGAAATTGTTACTGACAAAGGACAAGCTAAAGAAGACATCAAGGGCGCCTTGCTTGGTCTCATAATCGTTCTAGGGGCTGTAACCATCCTAAATACTATTAACCCTCAATTAACCCGAACGGACATCTTTCGTAATGCCGAGATCGCTACACCTCCCACCACTAATACCGGCAACAGTTCAACACCGGTACAACAAAATACCGGCAACTGTTCACAAGGTACTATATGGATGGAATGTGAGACCTCTAATAGTGTGGACGGGCAGTGTTCGGCAGTCAGCAACACTAGCTGGTGCGCTGGTACCCTTAAAATATTCCCATAGATATGAAACGTACTATTTTTATCATTTCTGGTTCAATAGTCTTACTACTCGTCTTCTCGATGTGGGTCTTTTTGCTTTTGTTCGGTACACCGCAAAATATTGAGGATGCATTTACTAACTTAGGTTTAGGTAGTGATCCAACACCAATTACCTCTGACTCAAATCAGACCCTTGAACAAACCGCCCAACTCAATATCGACGCTGGGACGTTGGTACAACTCACTACAAAACCAGTAGCCGGACACCGCTTCCTTTCAGGAGCCAGTAGCACCACAGACAAACTACTCTACGCCGAAAGGGGAGTTGGCCACATTTATGAAATAGACATCGCCTCCAGTGTGGAAAATAGAATCTCAGCCAAAACCTTTTTGGCGGTTATAGACGCTATATTTTCTCCTGACGGTAAGTTTGTGGCTTTGGTAAGCGAAACAGAAAATGGTACTGCCGTGACTTTAGAAAACCTTGAAGATGAAGTTGATTACGATATCCCTACAAACGCTAAAAATTTAGAATTTATCAGTGACACTGAGTTGCGTTATGCAGTAACCAGTCAATCTGGCACTGTCGGCTACTCTTTTGATTTAACCGAAATAACTACTGACCAGATTTTTTCTATTCCTCTAACAGATATAGATATCATCTGGGGAACAGACGAAACTCTTGTTATTAATAAACCAGCCTCAAGATTACGAGGGGGTCTATTTAGAATCAATGGGAGTCAGATGTCCCGAGTTGGAGAAAGCGGTTACTCTCTCCGCGCCATTGCATCACCGTCAAGTAATGGTGAGTACATTTTAACCGTCGCCAATCTAAATCGAGGTGGAGTTATTGAGTCTAGAGTTTTTAATGAGACGACTGGAGAGTTAAGATCTCTATCCATTTTGGCTTGGCCAGAAAAATGTGTGTTTGATACAACAACCCAAAATTCGCTATGGTGTGCATCTTCTGCCTCCGAATTAAGTCGCGACAGTCAGAGTGATTGGTACAAAGGTTTAGTAACATTTTCTGACTTATTGTGGAGAGTAGATACTGTTTCAGGAGAAGCAACCTTAGTAGAAAATTTCGTTGAAACTTCTGGTCGCTACATAGATGTAACAGATATATCAATAGACCAGAATGGTAGATTTTTACTTTTTAAAAACAAGATTGATGATAGCTTGTGGATCAAGAAGACTAACTAGAGAGCGGTCCAGAGTCACGGTGTCGACGTAGGATAAATTCTTGACCTATAGCGAAGAGGTTACTGATTAGGAAGTACAAAGCCACTGAAGCAGACAGGGTATAAGCAACTACACCAATGATGACTGGGAGAACATAGCGCATATTCATATTCATACTGCGGGCGAAATCTCCTTTCATATCCACCACACCCTCCTTTCGTGGCTCTGACTTGGGAAGTGAAAGGTGGGCGTGAATAAATTGTGTGAAGCCAGCCAAGATAGCCAACGGCAGACTCTTTTGCGCAATATCAACGAAGCCGAGGAATATCATATCGACAGTTTCTGGAGAAGGTACAAAGCTATAAAGTAGCTCTGTGTTGATACCAGGTAGAGCAACACCACCACCACTTAAGACTGAAAAATAGAGGGCGATCACAATTGGTATCTGAAGAAACATCAAGAAAATTCCTGAAAATGGATTAATACCAGCATCTTTATATGCTGCCATCGTTGCGCGAGCTAATTCTTCACGATTATCCTTATGCTTCTCTTTAAGCTCCTTCATTCGTGGTTCAAGTTCACGAACCACTCTTTGCATCTTGGCAGCTTTGATTGAAAGAGGCAGCAAGAGAAACTTCACTACCAAAGTAATAGCGATAATAGACAGACCAACATCACCACCGGGGATAACGTCCACAAAGAAGACTAGACCGTTATAGATAGGGTCGAAGAAGAATGTGTGCCAGATATAGGACATAAAATTTAAGACTTGATATTACTTAGCAAATTTTCTAAAGTCGCCTTTAGTTCACCAAAACCAATAGTAGTAGCCGGTGCTTTGGTTAAAACAATATACACGCCTTTTAGATTTTTTTCTTGCGACGTGCGGTAAATAATGTTGTACAGCTGACGACGCAGGCGGTTGCGGTCAACAGCTTTTTTATAAACCTTCTTACCGACCACTACCGCAGCATGAAAATCTGGAGCAGGGGAGTAAATCAGACCAAGGGCCGGACTATGGTAACGTCGCCCTAAAGAAAAAAAGCGATCAAACTCTTTTTTAGTTAATCGCTCCTTTTTCTTTAACATATATCAGTTGTTAGATAATGGTTGTCAGTAAGGTACCGAAGGGTACCCATAACTTACAACCAATAACCTTTAACAAACAGCCTATTTACTAGGTTTTACACTAGGCTTTACAGCCAAACGAACACGCCCCTTCTGACGTCGGGCTTTAAGAATATTGCTCCCCTTAGGGCTATTTTTGCGAGCCAAAAATCCGTGAGTAGTCATTCGCTTCTTTTTGCTCGGTTGATAGGTTCGTTTAGGCATAAGTGACACAAATATATAGGAAATATATTAAAAGTCAACGCTGATTTTCAATAGGGCAACTAAGTCACCTAAGAAAACTTATCCCCATCTTATCCACATTGACGCTTTAAAGGATTCTCGGCGGTTTAGTTTCTCAGGTAAATTTACCCCAAAAGTTTACACGCCAAATGAGGAGAGTATAATGCTTTGCATCGAGTTGTTAATCGCCAACCTCAATCACCGATTATGAATCAAGCCTCTCCATCAATCTCTAACAACTTTATGCAGACTGAACAAGTAGACATAAAGAAACTCTGGGACGACACCTTGGTCAACATCGAATTGGCAATCACTCCCGCTAATTTCAAAACTTGGTTTCGAGATACCCGCATTGTGTCACTTGAGGACGGCACAATTGTACTAGGTGTTCCAAGTGTTTTCGTCAGGGACTGGTTGAAGGACAAGTTCCAACCAATGATTCTGCGTGTACTACGTGAAAATGCTCCTTTTGTACGCAACATTGACTATAGCGTAGTAGCCCGTAGTGAAAAAAAACAAGAAACCCGTGCCCAAAACATTAATGCTGCCCTGCCTCTTGAGGAGTACTACATAAATAAGAGCGACAACCTTAACCCACGATACTCTTTCGATACTTTTATAATCGGCCCTTTCAATGCCCTAGCACACGCAGCGGCCAAGACCGTAAGTGAACGACCAGGAATCACCTATAACCCACTCTTTATCTACGGAAAGACCGGGCATGGTAAAACCCACCTTATTCAAGCAGTGGGTAATCACCTAAAGAAGGGCGGTAAAAAAGTGTTTTACGTTACTGCAGAGCGTTTTACAGTTGATTACTTCAACTCACTACAAAGCGGTACCGCTAACAGCTTCAAAGACAAATACCGTCAATATGACGTATTAGTAATGGACGACGTGCAGTTCTTAAACAGTAAGGAGAAGACTCAAGAAGAGTTGTTCCATCTGTTTAACACCCTACACGACAATAACAAACAGATAGTGTTTTCAAGTGACATTCACCCCGCTCTACTTTCAGGTATGGAAGAACGCCTTCAGTCACGTTTTGCGGCCGGAATGATCGTAGACATCCCAGCCCCTGACTTGGAGTCTAGGGCAGCCATTTTGAAGGCAAAAGCGGCACAAAACAGCATCGCACTAGCCGATGATGTTATTGAGTACCTAGCTGAGTCAATTAATGGCAACATCCGTGAATTAGAAGGTGCCCTAAACTCCATAATGTGCCAATCTCAACTTTTGGGACGCATCCTAACAGTAGACGAGGTTCGACTCATTATTAAAAACAGCACCCGACCTCGTCGTAATATGGCTGTGGATGATGTTGTGGAAAAAGTAGCCCAATTCTTCAAAATCGAAGCAGCTAGCATTTACGAGAAGACTCGTCGTAAAGAAGTAGTGAAACCACGTCAATTAATTATGTATATCTTACGTGAAGATTTTGCCGTATCCTATCCACACATCGGACAAAAACTCGGGGGACGTGACCACACTACTGTTATTCACTCTTGTGAGAAGATAAAAAATGAACTTAAACATAGTCCTGAACTAGAAGAAGAAGTTTCACAAATCAGAATGCTCCTAAAATAGATGAACAAAGCGCCCTCTTGGGCGCTTTGTTCATTCAGCAACAAAAGTGGCTGAATAGATAGGGAACAAAAGTTTGATAACTTGTGGAAAACATACAGATAAGTCTGGGGAAAATAGCCCGAACAGCACGGTATAAGGTGGGGATCAAAACCTTTCAAAACGATGGATAAAACCCCGAGATCTTCATAGCCCCACTTACCCCCAGGCTACTACATAGGTTATAGGTAGAGGCCTGTGGAAAACAATTGTAAAAATAACTAAGTTTAGGGCCCTAAAATGCAGTTTTCCCGCAATCCACAGGGCTAATAGTAGTAAGGGTTTTGTTTAAAAATAAAAATTTACCCCCACTATCCACAAGTCAACACGAGTGAAGTTCAAGGACAACTAAGCCGAAGAGACAAATGAGACAGTTGCGTTATAATGAAGACAATACGAACGACAGTCACTGTAAAACACTTATAAATACGTTGTAGCTTCAATAGAATGAAAATTACACTCAATCAGAAAGACTTCTACGAAAGGTTGGAGATGGTGGGGAGAGTAAGTGCTAAGCATGTTACTTTGCCGGTTTTGCAGTGTGTGTATCTGGAGGCGAAAGGTAGTGATTTGGTAATGAGGGCAACAAACCTTGAGATTGCTGTTGAGGCAACGGTTGTTGCTGATGTGACTGAAGAGGGTGTTGTGGCAGTTCCAGCTTCAGTTTTACTACAAACAGTGAGTTTAAATAAAGAGAAATCAGTTACTTTGCGTGCTGAAGACGGTGGTTTGGTTGTGGAAGCTAGTGGGTCAGAAACTTTGATTAAGTCCATTCCTCACGAAGAGTTTCCTTCTATACCAAAAGTGGAAGGTGGAGGGCAAACAATTAACAATCATTTGTTTAGTCTAGGTATCAAGTCTTCGGCTTTTGCTGCTTCGGTATCCTCGATTAAGCCTGAGCTAGGTAGTGTGTATATTTTTCAGAAGAAGGAACATAGTCTTACTTTTGTAGCTACGGACTCGTTTCGTTTGATGGAAAAGTCTGTTCCACAAAAAGGTGTAATTTTTGAGTCGTCAGTTTTGTTGCCACAGAAGAACGCCTTGGAAATTGCTCGCGTTTTAGATTCTGTTTCTTCTGATCCGGTCTGTCGGTTTAATGATAATCAGTTCTCTTTGGAATTTAGTGAGGGTGTTTATATAACTTCACGACTTATCTCTGGGTCTTTCCCTGACTACGAACAGATTATGCCGAAGGAGTTTGCGGCCAAGGTTACTCTACTCAAAGAAGATCTGGTGCGTGCTTTTAAGAAAACGAGTATATTTTTAAATAAATTTGCTCAAGTGGGCCTCTATATAACCAAAGGTTCTTTGACAGTCTCCGCTGTAGGAGGGGAGTTGGGAACAACTACTGAATCATTAAAGGCAGAAACTGAAGGGGAGGAACTCACTTTGAATTTTAATCAAAGATACCTTTCGGAAGTGTTGTCCCATATGGTGGATGATAGTGTTGTCTTACAGTTCTCGGGAGTGGGTAGGCCGGTTGTAATAAAGGGTGTTTCAGATGCTTCTGTTCGTTATCTTGTTATGCCGATGAACAAATAAAGCTTGCAGAATTGGCGCAGAACTTTGGCGCCACGAAAAAATAATACTCACTGTATATCTAAGATACACTTCGCATTATTTTTTCTAAGCTCCTCGTTCTGTATCAAATTTTGCAAGCTTTGGCTACAATAGGTACTGCAAAAAACACATCTACGTTCATTAATTACTAAACTAAAATATGAGAGGTGAATTAACAAAAGTATCTTCTTTATTTGATAAATACAAAAAGACTTTAGTTGCGCCTGAGGCTTCGGTGGTGAGTGCTTTTTTGGAGGTGGTAGAAGATTTGTTGTCTGTAAAACTGAGTAGGGAAAAGGTTAGATATAATCCTACCTCACGCACCTTGTCCCTTAACGGACTGGGTGCCCTTCGTAGCGAGGTGAAGATAAGAGAGGGGGAGATACTAAATCACTTGAGGGGTCGTTTGGGAGATAAGGGTTCACCTAAGAGGGTGATGTGATGGTTTGTTTCTGTTAGTAGTACTGTCCAATTAGTTGCCAGGCGGGTCAGAAAACAAAAGAACCACAGCTATAGCTGTGGTTCTTTTGTTTTCTGCTCCTTAGTTTTGCAGGTCTCCGATTTCGACGCCTTCTTCTTGATTTTGATTATCTTCACTGTTCTCAGGTCCGACGCCGTCGTTTAGGATTGTGAAAAATTGATTATTTTTCCAAGCTGTCACTCCGTACTCCCACAAGTAGTATTGCCCGTCACTGGCTGGATTGGACGGGTATGGTCCACGTGGGTCGTCTTTGTTTACAAAGTGCAGGATGGAATGGGTGTTCGAATATAGGGCTTCCAATATGTTTGCGGTGTCTGGGTTGCTACCAAGGTCTCCCACTAGGCTACTAGCGTCCACAAAATAGCCGTTAGAGCGTAGTACTGGCTTAATGTCGTCAGGTATAGCTGCTGGGTCTGGAAACGATTCCTTGGCTATATTTTCGTTTTCTAAAGCCACATCCATAAAGGCGCGCCAAAGAGGAGAAATAATAAGTCCTGATATCTCATTCATTGATTCGTTGTTGTTATTTCCAGCCCAGGCCCCCACAACTATATTTGGTGTGTACCCAAATATCCAAGCGTCGCGTTTGTCGTTAGTGGTACCTGTCTTGGCGGCTACGTCGACATCATTACCGAAGTAGAGTTGGGAATTGGCTCCATAGAGCGGTGTTCTGGCTACGTTGTCAGAAAGAATATTGGAGACTTGGAGTGCGGCTTCTCGGTCAATTACTCTCTCTACTACTATCTCCTCGTCTACTTCCTCTATAATATTTCCTACCGGATCTTCGATGCGCAATATACTTCGAGTTTGCGCCTTTTCGCCCTCGTTGGCCAATACACTGTATGCTGTCGTCATATTAAGTAGAGTGACCTCACCGCCTCCGAGCACTAACGTGAGTCCATAACGGCGCCAGTCAGTTAGGGTCGATAGTCCAGCATCTCTGGCTAGTTTGATTGAGTCTTGCATTCCAGCCAGGTACAAGGTCTTAACAGCAGGAATGTTAAGAGATTGAGCCAGGGCGTTTCTCATTGAAACCGGTCCACGAAAAGCGTTGTCATAGTTTTGTGGAGAATAACAACCGTCTTCAGAAGTGAAGTTGTTTGGTGAGCAGGTTGTGGAAAATTGTGTACGTACATCAAAAAGTGTAGTGGCTGGGGTGTATCCCTTTTCAAAGGCTTTGGCGTAGATAAAGGGCTTGATGGATGAACCCGGCTGACGTTCGGCTAGGGCAATATTATAATTTCCATCAATCTCCTCGTCGAAATAGCCACGAGAACCAACCATTGTTAGTATGTCTCCTGTGTTGGGGTCGATGGCCACAAGGGCTGCGTTTGATGCGTTGTACTTGGTTTCATTGGTAAGGGCATAATCATTAACGATTTTCTCTGCCTCGGCTTGAAGTTCATAGTCAAGAGTAGTCACAACTTTTAGTCCACGAGTAGCGAGCTCCTCCTCACCATAGCGTTCGGCCAACTGTTCCCAAATATACATTACGAAGTGCGGAGCCTTGATGCCGGTATTGGCGTCAGCAACGAATTCCACAGTCTCAGCTTTGGCTGCGTCATACTCTTCTTGTGAAATGAATTCCAGTTTGAGCATTTGATCTAACACGCGATTCTTTCGCACCTCAAGAGCATCGCGGTTGTTGCCGTGGGGTGAGAAATAGGTGGGGGCCTGAGGTATGGCGGCTAAGTATGCCGCCTCTGCTAAGGTGATATCGGAAGCAGATTTGGCGAAGAAGGCTCTGCTAGCTTCCTCTACTCCATAGATGGTACCGCCGTATGGAGATTCGTTAAGATAGTGCCAGAGAATTTCTTCCTTGGTAAGAAGCTGTTCTAGGCGGAGAGCCAAAATAGCCTCCTTAATCTTTCTTATGTATGACTTCTCACGACTAAGGAGTGCGTTTTTGATTACTTGTTGAGTAATAGTCGAGCCTCCTTGGCCACGGATATCACCTCCTTGGAGATTGCTAACAAAGGCACGTACGATTGCAAGTGGACGTACTCCCCAGTGTTCGAAAAAAGTATCATCCTCAATAGCGACCGTAGCATTTTTTATATGATGTGATATCTCATCGTAAGGTATTACTGTGCGCCGTACGTCTTGATTGAGGTCGTACAAAACAATCTCGCCGGTGCGGTCATAGATTTTAGTAGACTGCAGTACGCGACGTTGTTCAAAGGCGGACAAGTCAGGAATGTTGAGTGTAGAGATAAAGACCAGTAGGGCACCAGCACCAATAAAACCAAGTACAGTGGTGATAATTAACCCATCCACCGCCCATTCTTTCCATTTTGCTGATGATTTTCTCTTCATATGTCTCATAATAAAGGTGCAATATTGCCAATAATAACAGTATTTGTCCAATTATGATAAACTCGATGGGTATGGAATTTAGTACAGAACTTAAAAACCGTGGCTTAGTGCAAGATACTTCTGCTGATATCGAACGAATCTTGGGTGAAAAGCGGACTGTTTATATAGGGACTGATCCAACTGCCGATTCATTACACGTTGGGCACTTAGCCTGGGTAGTTTTATTAAAGCGACTGGGAGACGCCGGACACAAGCTGATTCTTCTTGTTGGCGGCGGTACTGGAATGATTGGTGATCCAAAAGAGAAAGGCGAGAGGTCCCTTAAGACCATAGAAGAAGTAGACCACAATGCGCGGGCCTTCGAAGTACAACTGCGAAGTTTGTTGGGAGAACAAGTTGATTTCGAAATGGTTAATAATGCTCTGTGGTTGCGTGAGGTAAGGTTGTTAGATTTTTTGCGAGATACCGGTAAGCACTTTACGGTAAATGATTTGGTTAAGCGCGATTTGATTCGTCGCCGCCTCGAAACCCCTGACGAAAGTATTTCTTATACGGAATTTACCTATTCATTACTTCAAGCTTACGACTATCGTGAACTTAATGAACGCTATGGTTGTGATTTGCAGATCGGGGGAAGTGACCAGTGGACTAATATTTTATCGGGCGTCGACCTTATCCGAAAAACCACCGGGAAAGAAGTGTTTGCCTTCTCGTTCCCGTTAATTACTGATGCCAGCGGAAGAAAGTTTGGTAAGAGTGAAGGAAACGCTCTGTGGTTGAGTGGGGAGAAGACCAGTCCATATCAGTTTTATCAGTTCTGGCTTAATGTCGAGGATGAGAAGGTTATTGATTATTTGAAGATTTATACATTCTTATCTCTCGAGGAAATAGAGACAATTGAAAAAGAACACCAAGTGGATCCAGGCGCTCGCCTTGCTCACAGACGCCTGGCTGAAGAGATGACCAGCTTCACTCATGGGGACGAGGCAACCAAATCCGCTATTCGCATTTCTGGAATTTTGTTTGATGGTTTGCCGCTTAGTGATTTGTCCGGTGCCGATAAAGAGATGCTTGTGAAAAACGCACCAGTATTTCCGGGCGCGAAGGGCCAACTCCTGGTTGAGGTTTTGGTAGGTAGTGGATTAGCTAGTAGTAAAAGAGAGGCACGTGAATTCATCGAAAGTGGAGCCGTCACTTTGGCTGGAGAAAAGCTAACTAACCCAGAAACTACAATGGATTTTGCTGAGCTAGCAATATTAAAAAGAGGAAAAAAGAATTTGGTAGTTTTGATTTAGAGCCCAAATTAAAAACCACGACTGCCCTTTGGGCAGTCGTGGTTTTTAATAAATTTTCAACTAAAGTGGGTCCTCGTCATCAAAGGAGTCATAATCTACGTCCTCTGCATCTTCCTCTAAGGTCTCACTGTCTTCGGCGTCTTCATCCTTTTTTTCCTCCTCTTCCTCCTCCGGGTCGTCTTCTTTTATGTGTCCAAAACCTTCCGGTTCTTCCGGGGTTGCGACTTCCTCGCTAATTTCGTCAAGCATTGAGTCATCGATGCCGGATTCGGTATCCTCAACTTCCTCCTCGACATCATCGTCATTATTTTTAGTATGCAAAAAGTTCATATAAGGTTGGGGGTTGGTAATTAATTCACTACTGAAAAAAGATTTTAGCGCATTAACGATGATGCGCAACCCCTACAGCAGACTTCCTTCGGTTTGGCATACAGATTTTCGTAAAGAGCAAGATAGCTGGCGTCTTTTGAGTAATTTACGCTATGTCGTTTCACCTTGGCCAAACTTAAGGACAGGAAGTTTGGTGTTGTGGCGGGGGCTACCTGTGGTGAGCTAGTGCTGTTACAGCAACGGCAATCGCATCGTACTCGTCGTCAAGGGCAGTCTCGGGTAAGTCGGGCACTAAACGCATTAACATATTCATTACGGCGCGTTTGTCACTCATTCCGTACCCTGTAACGGCAACCTTTATCTCCTGTGGACCAAATTCCCGCACTTCTGCCTTATGCTTCCGGGCTAAATAGATAACCACACCACGGGCTTCAGCAACAGCCACTGCCGTTTTTAAATTTTTGTTAAAGAACAGAGTTTCAATTGCTACTAAGTCAGGTTTATATTTTTTAATCAACACCTCTAAGGCAGACCCTAGTTCACCAATACGTTCAGGAAGTGTATCCTT
Source organism: Candidatus Nomurabacteria bacterium (assembly GCA_020631995.1). Classification (GTDB taxonomy): domain Bacteria; phylum Patescibacteriota; class Minisyncoccia; order Phycocordibacterales; family UBA918; genus OLB19. Next base: position 278,609 of record JACKGJ010000001.1, read on the forward strand.
TTTGTCGGTCAAAACACACTCTGAATGGATTAGGTGTTCTTTTCCACTAACTTTCTCCATCACCGCCACTCCAAGGCGATCATATCCAGGATCTACTGCCAAGACTCTCATATTGTTATTCACCCGACTCAGGGCTATCTGCTGTTGTGTATACATCCTGTACATCGTCTTGTTCCTCAAGTTGTTCTATGAGTTCTCCCAGGCGCTCGCCGTCTGTGTCATTTAGTTCCAGTGGGGTGTTCGGCACGTATCCATCAGCTGTTTTAGTAAAAGCCCAAGCTGCTGTTCCTGGTACTCCGAGCTGGAAGCCAGATTTAGTGAAAATGCTTCGTACTTCTTGAGAGGTACGGTTATTGTTGTCAGTGACGGCGGTAATCATAAGTGCTACTCCACCTGGACCAAAGGCCTCGAACAATACTTCCTCAAAAGCGGCACCTCCAGCACCCGCACCTTTGGCCACTGCTCTATCAATGTTTTCCTTTGGCATTGATTCTTTCTTAGCTCGTACAATAGCTGCGGCAAGTCCGGGCGAACTTATGTCTCCATTTGCCTTACGTGATTCCATAGCAATTAGAGCAGAGTGCTTGGAAAACACTTTGCTCTTTACGGCGTCAGTCGCCGCTTTCTTATGTTTAATCTTTGACCATTTATTGTGTCCGCTCATATTATGAGATTAAATTAATACTTAATTTTCTAAATGAGATATTGCCGAGGCGCTGGCAATACGACCACGCGGTGTGCGCTCTAGAAGCCCTAGCCGAATGAGATATGGTTCGATAACGTCTTCGATAGTGGACGCTTCCTCGCCAGTGGCTGCTGCTATGGTGCCCAGTCCCACCGGACCACCACCAAACTTAGTAATGATGGCACTAAGTACCGCTCGGTCAGGTTTACCTAGTCCTAGTTCATCGACTTCAAGTAGGGAGAAGGTGCGGTCAACAATATCTCTAGATATTGGTGCACCATCTAGCTGGGCCAAATCGCGACATCTCTTCAAAAGATAGTTAGCGGTGCGTGGAGTGGCTCGACAACGGGCTGCGATGCTATCAATAACTGATGCATCAGTTGGTACGCCGAGTAGATTGGCGGAGCGGGTAAGAATTTGTCCGATCTCTTCTTCAGAATAAAAATCAAGTCGAAAGGTTCCACCAGAAAAGCGAGAACGAAGTGGGGAAGAGAGAAGTGATATGCGAGTAGTGGCGGCCACTAGTGTAAACGGCGGTAGTTCTAATTGAACAGTACGGGCTGAGGGCCCTTTGCCAATAATGATATCAAGTACTCCGGATTCCATTGCAGGATATAGCACCTCTTCAATGGATTTTGAGAGGCGATGAATCTCATCAATAAATAATACGTCTCCAGGAGAGAGGTTCGTGAGGATAGCTGCTAGGTCTCCAACACGCTCGATAGCGGGGCCAGAGGTTATGCGCATATTGGTACCCAGGGTCTTGGATATCAAGTACGCTAAAGTAGTCTTGCCGAGTCCAGGTGGACCATAAAGCAGGATATGTTCAGCGCTGTGTCCACGCTCACGAGCAGCAGTGAGCAAGATGCGTAGGTTTTCTTTAATCTTAGCTTGGCCAATGTACTCTTCCCAGGTACCCGGGCGTAGAGTTTGGTCTAGGTTTCCCGCATTGTCTTTAGTAAAAGTGTTAGTGTCTTTGGTCATACGGACATTATACCGAAATAGTGCCGGTTTGACCCGTGGAGTATGAAACGCTTGACAAATTTCTCAAATGTGCTAAGATATGAGTGTTCTTGATAGTTAGTAAAGAAAAAGCGCCACAACGTTAGTTGCTGGGGGCTATTTTTTTCTGTTCAAAATGGAGCTATCTCATTCGAGATGACAGCTCTCTAAGCAATTGGGTGGTGTGGCGAGGACCTTCTGGTCCTTACCTTGAGTGAGAACGCTGGGAAAATCCTTAGCGCATCACTCACTTTCATACTAGAAAGCTTGCTTAGAGAACTTTCCTCTCGAAATATCTCCATCTATATCTATCTCTGCAAGAACCTTCAAACCGACTATAACATAGTCGGTTTTGTTGTTAATCTTGCGGAGACTAATCTGACGTGTCGTGGAATCATTTAGAGCTATTTTTAGGACAGAGGACGTAGCTGTGTAATATCGACAACACGCTCAAGCTCTGCAAGTGATGTGACTCCTTCTAATACTTTCTCCATACCGTCTTCAACCATTGTGGGAATACCTTGGCTTTTAGCGGCAGCTAACACAACATGGTCACGTGGGTCGCTAATGACAACTTCTTCAACTGCCTCATCTATTCTAATCGCCTCAAATACCCCTTGTCGTCCTTTGAAACCAGTATTAGCACATTCTTTACACCCAGGCGCATCGTAGATTGTTACTTCGTCGGTTATGACTGGTGGAGCGGGGTGTCCACGAAGTACTTTAGTAATTTTTTCTTTTTCTTCAGGAGTTGCTGGACGAGCTTTTTTGCAGACGTCACACAGCTTTCTGACCAAACGTTGTCCGAGTATGATATTGGTACTACTTCCTATGAGTCGAGCATCAACTCCTAGGTCGATAAGCCTAGCAAAACTCCCAGCTGCGCTATTAGTGTGCAGGGTAGAGAATACCAAGTGACCAGTTTCGGCAGCGTGTACTGCTGTTTCAGCCACATCACGATCACGGATTTCACCCACCATAATGATGTCAGGATCTTGGCGAAGAATAGAGCGTAGACCGGAGGCAAAAGTGTAGTCTTCTTCTACTTGTGTCTGAACGATTCCTTCTACCTTATATTCAACCGGATCTTCAATGGTAATTATTTTTACCTCTGGATTATGTACGGCGCGCAAAAAGGCATAAAGAGCAGTAGTCTTTCCACTTCCTGTCGGACCAGTAGTGATAATCATTCCGTTTGGACGTTTTAATTCTTCCAACATCACACGGTGCATAATGGCATTGAGACCTAGTTGCTCCATACTAAAACTAGCGACGGTTGGGTCTAAGAGACGCATCACGGCGCTCTCGCCGGCCGAACCAGGAATAACAGAGGTACGTACCTCCACACTGCGCTGGCTGTTGTTAAAAGTGAAGCGACCGTCTTGCGCTTCGTTTTTTTTGTTAAGAATCAGTCCTGCTAAAAGCTTGATGCGTGATATTAGTCTTTCGTAAACACCGCGCTCTAAATCTACTATGTCGTGTAGTACACCATCGAGTCGATAACGTACGCGCACCTTAGCTGGCTCAGGTTCAATATGGATATCGGATGCGCCAAGTGACAATGCTCCGGCAAATAATGTTTCCAAAGTGGCACTGACGCGCCTAGCAGAATTGATAGTTTTTATCTCTTCGATTTTTGTCTTTACCTGCTCGGGGGATAGTACGCTCTTGGTGAGACGTTCAATTTCTTCTGGGTCAATATCAAGCACGCCTTGCTTCACTGCAGTGGTGGTGTGCTGATCTTTGTATCTAGTCCAAGCGTGTTCGAGGCTGGCTGTAGACGCCATAAAAATGGACAGTGTCCAAGTGCTCTCTAATCTTTTTAAAAGTTCTTTAGTCTTTGGGTTGTTTGGATTAGTGATAGCGACAGAGAGTTTACGATTTTGTTTTTCAAATGCCACTGCGTCAGCTGCCCGGGCTTCCTCCTCAGGCACCAAAACCAATGCCGCTGGATTAATGCTAATCCCATGCAGATCGACGTAGGTGTAGCCGTTTTGCTTGGCTAGGGCGCGAATCAGGCTTTCTTGTTCACCTTGGCGGAATTCCTGGTAGCGCTTACTCTCTAGAATGTGGTCATCAAATTTTGGCATTTTATTGGGTGAACTAGCAATTCTTTAAGAAGAGTAGAGACTTGAGATAGTTCCTAAGTCTATTTTAAGTGATAGAATGCCATTATGAAAGGTAAGATTTGGGACATTAGCTCGCTAGAAAAACTAAATCTAGCTGTCAAAGAAGTTCTGGCTCAAGTTAGGAGTGGTGGGCAAGGTGAAAGTGCTAGTGTCCTAGCTCTAAGTGGGGATTTAGGTGCTGGAAAAACTACTTTTACTCAATACTTAGCCAAAGAACTGGGGGTGAGTGAAGCGATCACTAGTCCAACATTTGTCATTATGAAAAAGTACCCACTTCCAAACGATGCTCAGTTCAAGCACTTGGTCCATATTGATGCTTACCGTCTTGAGTCCCCGGAAGAGTTACTTGTTTTAAATTTTAATACAGAACTACATAATAAAGATAATTTAGTAGTCATCGAGTGGGCTGAAAAAGTCGTAACACTCTTGCCTCCTTATGTAACTTCGCTCTCCTTTAATTTAGATGGCGCACAGAGGTCTCTCTCACTAAAGTAGGATATGCCAAAAACATCAGAGAAAAAAAAGACACTAGTACTCCTAGACGCTCACGCGATTTTGCACCGTGCTTATCACGCTTTGCCTGATTTCTCGTCACCTAAGGGAGAACCGACCGGGGCCTTGTTTGGTGTAGTCTCTATGCTCTTAAAAATAGTTGAAGATTTAAAACCTGATTACTTAGTAGCTTGTTATGACCTGCCGGAGCCAACACATCGCCATCAGGCTTTTAATGGTTACAAAGCTAAGCGGTTAAAGACTGAGGATTCTCTCGTAGCTCAAATCGAACGTTCACGTGATATTTTAGCAGCACTTAATATTCCAATTTATCAGTATCCTGGATTCGAGGCTGACGATATGTTGGGTACGATTGTTGAGCAGACTAAAAAAAACAAAGACTTAAATATCATCATTGCCTCAGGGGATATGGACACTCTGCAACTTGTGTCTGGTAAAAAGGTGCAGGTATTTACCCAGCGCAAAGGGTCAGAGGTAGCGATGTTTGATGAGACGGCTGTAAAAGAGAAATTTGGATTTGGTCCTAAGTTGACCATTGACTACAAGGGCCTGCGCGGTGATCCGTCAGATAATATTCCTGGTGTACCAGGAGTGGGAGACGGGAGTGCTTTGAAATTAGTAGGTACCTACGGATCGATAGAAAAAATCATATCTGCCATTAAGAAGAAGGGTGTGGAGGTGGTATCAAAGGAAAGTGGGGTACAAAAACGTTTTGTGGAGCTGGTGGGGAAACACGAAGAAGAAGCTAAGTTTTCGAAAATGTTGGCCACTATTCGGTTGGATTCGCCAATTAAGTTTGTGTTGCCAGAGCGTCACTGGTTAGAAGACGTAAAGAAAGATGAAGTGCTGACACTATTCAGTGAGTTAGGTTTTCGTACCTTGGCTACACGCTTTAAAACTCTACTGAATATCGAAGCAGAAGAAAACTACGACGGTGGACAATTTTCCGAAGAGGAATTGAAGACTGCGGCAGTAATGTTGTGGCTTATTGAGTCGGACCGCACAAATCCAACAATTGATGACATTATTGATTATGGACGCTCTGTATATGCTCTTACCGATATACCTGCCATTTTAAAAAAGTTTGAGGAGGAACTACATAAGCAAGAACTCTGGGAAGTTTATGAAAAAATCGAGAAGCCACTTATTCCGGTCCTTGATAAGGTAAATCAAACTGGTATCAAGTTGGATATTGAGTATCTAGCTAAACTTTCCAAGACATTCCGCACCGAACTCGCATCATTAGAGAAGGAGATACTTCAACACGCTGGGCAGGACTTTAATATTAATTCACCAAAACAGCTTGGTGACATTATCTACGACAAACTTGGACTTAAACCGAAGCGTCAAAAGAAAACAGCTGGTGGAGCACGCTCTACTCGCGAGAGTGAACTTTCACAAATGAAAGATGATCACCCGATCATTAACGCCATCCTGCGTTATCGCGAACTTTCAAAATTAGTTTCCACCTACGTGGATAACCTACCGCCTTTGGTGAAAGAGGATGGAAGACTTCGCACCACATTCTTGCAGACCGGTACTGTGACTGGGCGTATTGGCTCACGCGACCCTAACCTCCAGAATATTCCAGTTCGCACAGAGGAGGGAAGGGCTGTGCGTCAGGCTTTTGTGGCTGAAAAGGGATATAAGCTATTATCGATAGACTATTCTCAAATAGAACTTCGTATCGCCGCTATTTTATCGGAGGATCAAAAGATGCTCGAGATTTTCCAAAGCGGTCAGGACGTTCACAGTGCGGTAGCTTCCAGGGTTTTCGGAGTCGAGGAAAGTGAGGTAACTCCTGATATGCGCAGAAGAGCCAAGGTAATTAACTTTGGTATCCTCTACGGGATGGGGGTTAATGCCCTCAGGGCTAACTTAGGAGAGGATACCAGCCGAGAAGAAGCTCAAGAATTCTTAAATGCCTACTTCAATACCTTCACTCGTCTCGCTGAATATCTAGAGGAAACAAAAGCCTACGCTCGTGAACACGGATTCACCAAAACCTTATTTGGTCGCCGTCGCTATTTCCCGGGTATACAATCTAGTGCACCCTTCTTACGCGCTAGCGCTGAGCGTATGGCTATTAATGCACCGATTCAAGGTACTGAGGGAGACATCTTGCGTATTGCTATGGTGAACATTGATAATTATCTAAACTCCAACAATCTAAACGATGAGGTGCGGACGCTTCTTCAGGTGCATGACGAACTAGTTTTTGAAGTGAAGGAAGAAAAACTCACCGAACTCGCCCCATCCTTAGCGAAGATAATGAGAGAAGTCTTCGCCGGACAGGACATCAAGCAGATACCGATTGAGGTGGAGGCCAAGGTGGGGGACAATTGGTCAGAGATGACTAAGTTAAAACTATCCTAAGATATGCTGAACGTATTTTTTGGAAACGATACGGTTAAGGTGCGCCAAAAAGCCTTTGACTATGTAGATAAAGAAAAAGGGGAGACCACCTTGGTTTTAATTGATGCTGATAGTTATGAAGAGGGGATTTTGAGCACCGCCACAGAAGGCAATTCTCTCTTTGGAGAAAAATACTTTTATGTTTTGGATAATTGGTCGGCAAATTCTTTAGCTTATGAAGAGTTAACTAAGCACTTGGACCGCCTAAAAGAGGCAGAACATAATTTTGTTGTGGTGGAAGGGACAATGTTGGCACCAGAAAAAAAGAAATTTGAAAAGCACGCTGATAAATTCGAGGAGTACAAAAGTGAAGCTGTTAAAAGTTTCAATAGCTTTTCATTAGCTGATGCTTTTGCTAAAAGAGATAGGAAACTACTTTGGCTTTTATGGAGCGAAGCCCAGCTCTCTGGAAATAGTCCTGAAGAACTGGCAGGGATATTATGGTGGCAGATAAAGACACTGCGCCTAGCTCAGATAGGTAGTACGGCTGAGTCGGTTGGGTTAAAGGATTTCCCTTATACAAAGGCCAAGCGTGCGCTTTCGAACTTCAAGGAAGGTGAGCTTGAAAGGCTCTCGCGTGATCTGCTCACACTCGTGCATGAAAGCAGATTGGGTAAATTTGAACTATCACTAGCGCTCGAGCGCTGGATATTAAAAGTATAGAAATACGTATTTTTTGTGATATAGTGCAAGTCGTTTTCTTCTTCAGAAGGAGAGAGATTAGAACTTTCGTATGATAGAATATTAAGGTATCCGCCCATAGCTCAGCTGGTAGAGCATTCGCCTTTTAAGCGAGCGGCCGTTGGTTCGAGTCCAACTGGGCGGACATTATGAAGTCTTTCAAACAGATATGCATTGATTTGCGTCGGAAGGACCATACCCTGAACGAAATTATTGAAATAACAGGTCGTAGCAAGACCACTGTTTATTACCATATTAAGGACATTGCCCTTAGCGAAGAGAAGCGTAAACAAATTTCAGAGAATTCAAGAAGATTGGCGATTGGGGTCGCATCTTCACGTCGAGGTATTGCATTACGTCCATTTCAACCATTTGATAAATGGACACCCGAACTCGTTTTACTAACTGCCCACATGGTTTTTGACGGCGAGATTTCAAAGACTTGTGCCTATAACAATCGAAGTTCCGCTTTGATAGGAAGGTTTGTAATGCTAATGAAACAGGTATATAGCTTCCCACCCAAACGTTATTTAAATTCAGTGACTGGAGTTATTAAAGTTTGCTATAACAATGTAGCAATGGCAAACTTTTTCAAACTTAAATCTAATGAGTTGTTAAGTTGCATCCCTGAATTACCAACAAGTTACCAGAGAGAATTTCTGAGAGCTTTTTTTGATGACGAGGGTTGTATGGATTTTAGAACAATAAAGAATAAACGCAGTATAAGAGGCTATCAAAATGACGTGACAATTCTTCGTACAGTAGAACTTTTGCTTAAAAATTTTGATATTGACTCGAAGCTTCAGGGTCGCAATGAAGTTGTTATATCGGGTAAGGAGAATTTAATTAGATTCCGCGATGAGATCAATTTTTCTAAAGGAGTTCGCATTAACCCCAATCGTACCAACAGCTTATGGAAGAAAAATTTGGAAAAAAGGAAATTATTAGATATGGCCATAGCCTCCTTTAAGAAATGAAAAAGACAGTCATTATCCTCGATAACATCCGTTCCGCACACAATGTCGGTTCAGCTTTTCGTACCGCCGACGGAGCGGGAGTAGAAAAGATATATCTTCTTGGTACAACAGCGTCGCCGAGAGACCGCTTTGGTCGTGAAGTAGCGGAAATCAAGAAGACTTCACTCGGCGCTTCAGAAATGGTCCCGTGGGAACATATAGATAATGAAAATACTGATGCGCTACTCACCAAGCTTCAGAGTGAGGGTTTTGAACTGGTGGCGGTTGAACAAACTCCAACCAGCACCTCTCTCTATGACTTCACTCCGTCAGAAAAAACCTGTTATATATTCGGAAATGAGATAGACGGGGTAGGGCAGAGTATTTTAGATAAGATAGATAAAGCAATAGAGATACCAATGAAAGGGCAGAAGGAATCCCTAAATGTATCTGTAACAGTTGGTATCGTACTGTTTAAAAACGGCTAACTAGAGCCACATTTAGGACTTTTCAACATCTTATCCCTAGGGTTGCTTTTTCAACAAATTTGTGATATAGTACAAGCAGTTGAACTGGAGCAAAGCTCCGATCGCAAATTGAAATAGGAGAGGTGCTATGCGCATTTTGAAGAGAATACTCTTCCTTGCCTTGGCTATCGTGGGTTTGAGTCAGCTTTTTTCCTGGTACTCGAACTTCGACCGCCAGGTTGAAGTCTCCATCATCATGGAGAAGAAGTACATCACATTGGCCGACAGTCGGGCTAACGCTGAACTTATCGCCCTGCGCAATCATTGCGGCGATGCAAAGGTTGCAGTTAGTGAACTGCAAACGCGCATCGGTGAGGACGACGGCGAAGGCGGAGGTATTTCCTACGACGAGTTGGTCGGGGATATCCTCGATTACTTGTTGAATGAAGGGACCATTTCTCGCGATTGTCTCTTCGAAGCAAGGAATTCGAGGACATACGCGATGTATGGTCCACTCGAAGGAAACGGCTACGTTCTCCTTACGAACAAAGGTGACGTGGCTATCGGCGTCTATGGACAGGCAACCATGCCGTGGAGCATGGTCAATCACCCTGACGGCTGGCTCCCAGACGTTCTCGTGATTGGCGACAATGTACAGCTTGCAATCAAATCGCCGAGTGAAGTCTCGGTGGAGCAAGCGAGTATTTGGAATCGTTTGCTTTCCGTCCTCAAAGAGGGTCGCGGATGATTCCATTTTCCGCGCCTCTCCAACTCAAAACCCCCAACGTAGGTTTACTACGGATTGGGGGTTTGTTTTATCTAATAAATAGCGAATTATTCAACAGTAATTTCAATACTCCTATCATCCACTCCGAACTCATTGTTTCGCTGTCCACCACATTCAATACGGTACACAGCACTACGTTCGGTAATGTTATATCCTTCACTCTCAGTATTTCCGGTGGTCATAGCTCGATTCTTCACAGTTAGAGAATAGTTACCGTTGTCATTAAGGAAGGGGAGACACTGTTGGTAGGACGAACCGTCCCATCGGAAGTATAGTTGTGAACCACTACTGATGTTAATGGACGAGTTATTAGTCCAATCAAGGACAGTCTGACCTTGGGTATCAATAGCTTTTACTTCAAAAGTAATTTCATTAGAGACATTGGGTTTGAAAGTCTCTGTTTCAGTAGTGGTATTTTCAGGAACGGTTGTTGTAGATGTGGATACAGTCTCTGTTTCCACAGTTGCTTCTGCAACTAGACTACTCATATCAAGGTCTTGGAATGCAGAGAAACGGATCATTTCTGACAATCGTTGACGATCTAATGTGCCAACGTCATCAAAAGTTTCAAAGTGATCAGCTATTTGATCAACAAAGTCCTGCTTTTCACCTCCACCGCAACGAACTGCACGGAAGGCTTGGTCAGAAGTGGCACCCCTGATTGCATTTTGCGCTATCACTATCTCATAAAGATACGGGCGGGTGAGGCCAGGAACAAATGGACATTCCGCCTCAACATCTAGTAGAACCAGCACTGACTGTATGTCGTTCATAGTTATCTCATCGTCATCTGATGGCGTGAGGGTTCCGAAGTCAGTAACTATCGGATTATCGTCTCCTTCATTATTGCGGAATAGGTCAAGTGCGGAAAGACCAACGTCTTTCAGTGTCTCCACAATTTTTGACATCACTGGTCCAGACGATGGGGGAGGGATTTCTACTGATTCAGCAATAAGTGTCAATACGTTACCGACAAATCCTGTCTCAGCAAAACGTTCGTTCATATAACGGTAGGAAGTATATTTTGGCACCGTGGTTCCACGTACATCTCCATTTTTTAGGTATACGCGGTAGATGTAGTACTCATCAGCAGGAACTTCACTATCTGGGTCGATAAGTGCGCGAGTGACTGCGTCAATGTCGGCTAATTGGTACGAGCTAGTGTCGGAAAATAGGGAATTTAGTAGGTTAGATAGAGGATTACCTTGAGGTAATACGCCGGCGTTTTCTGCAGTTTCGACCAATTCTCCGTCTTGATAGTACTCGACAGTGTAGACATAGTTTGAGTCTTCAACTGATTCGTACCACACACCGTCTACAACTACTGGTGCATATGTACCGTCAGAGTAGATAACATTTTGACGTTGGTCGTCGAGGATGATACTTGGGTTTTCGGTCTCAGTTTCTATCTCATTTGGATCATCTTCCTCATGTATATAGTTATAATTTTTGTAAGCATTGTCTGTGTAGACACCTTCGACACTAAAATACATATCACCAGTATTACCATCTACCTGTATAAGTACGTTAGTCGTAGGTTTTGATGAGGTGGAAAAAGAATCTCTATCATCATTAATAACGTAATTATTTTGATTTACGTTTGTACTTTGTATTTGGTTTGGTGGCACGCTAGTCACAGTATTTTCTGCGCCAGATGTAGGGCCAACAGGTGTCTCAGAGGTCTGTGTAGGAGGTGTTGTAGTATTATCTGCCGTCTGGTTTTCTTCTTCATTCTCTGATTCTTCATCGTCACCCATAACGCTTGCTACAAAGGCGACGACCGCAGCAACTGTGCTATAAACCGCTAGGCTGGTCTTCTCTATGGCGCTAATTGAACTTGGTGCTGATCCAATTCCAGGTCCAGTGACCCCTAGATTATTTGGAGGCGTACCAGAATTACCTCCAGGAAGTGGCGTGTTGCTAGTAGGGTTCGATTGAGAGGGAATAGACGCTGTAGTAACTGCAGGTACAGATGGTTGGTTGGTTTGGGATGATGATAAGGTAGGCGCATTAGGTTGAGCTACTGTACTTGGCGCTGCAGTTGATGGTTGTGTGGATGGACTTGCCAGAACAGGTACTACCTCTACAGGTACTACTTCTACAGGTGTTACCTCTACAGGTACTACTTCTACAGAAATTGTTTGTTGTGGTCCTATACTACGATGTCCAAGAAGTCCTGCATGAAATTGTGTAGGCGTTGATCTACCTCCTTGTTTGGCACCTTTTGTTGATTTTTCAATTTGAGAGGCAACTTGTGCGGGGGAAAGTTGGAAGCCTTCTAGTTGCGCATAGTCGGCTTCAGTAATGGCGCGCGGACCTATGCCTAGTACATCTCCAGCAGTGTAGTATTCAAATCCTTCTTGCCAACCTTCTCCAAACTTATATGCTTGCATTTGATTTGTGTTAATTGCCCCTCCAATACGGAAGTCCATAAAGTCACCGCCTCCATACTTAGCTGTGCCCCCTGGAGACTTAACCATTCCAGTAAATGCACCACCCCAAACAAATGAGTTGTTGAGTTCAGGGTATAGTTTCATTTGTACTTTTCTGGCGCGTTCAGCAAATAACGCATAGATATTTGCCGTTTCAGATACCATATACGCAGCTAGCGGATTACCGGCGGTGTCATAAATCATGATATCAACTGCTAATCCACGTGAGTGAGTTCCTTTACTGCGTCCTACTTTTCCAGAAAATAACTCTACTCGAAGTGGAAAATCTTTAGCTGTTTCTGCAATTATGTCTACTAACCTAGGGTCTACTCCCTTGGTATCAATCGCTACACCATTTGCGTCAACTTGTGATGTTATTAAACCTTGGCGCACGTTAGTACCTGGAGTTCCGGGAGACACAGCGGTGGTTGGTGTGCTAGTGAGTACTGCAGGGGTCGCTACAGCATTGGTTGGAGCCTGTACTGCTGGAGTCGTTTGCTTAGCTTCTGGTGTTAGTGCCCTATCAAAAAAACTAGCGGCTGCCCTTACAGCAATAACAGTAGGAGAGAGTTCGGCTGCTCCTCGTACAATTTGTGTTAAGTCCTGAACTATTTGTGGGGCAGGCGTTGCTTGTTGGGGGGAGACTTCTGCTGTTGCTACTGAAGGGTTGCTTCTAATGGCATCAAGTTGCGCTTGGTTAGCAGGATTGGTGGGAGCGTAGACTCCATTTTTAAGTGTGGTTGGAACTGATGGTATTGCAGTGTAAGCAGCCACTCCCTTGGCTGCTTCTGCGGTCGGTAAGTTTATGCCTTCTTCAGCTTGAGCAAAGCCTTTAATTAGCCCCACACCAACTGGACCTTGCAAGTCAGTCACTGTGATTGGGGTATTTGCGGTAAAGTCGGGTACGTCATTTGCCACTACCCTAGCAATGTTATTGGCGTGTTGAGTGGGATTGTTGCTATCACTAGCTGGTGAATATTTAGGGATAATAGTATTTAAGGTAGGAGTTGTACCCGCGTCGCTGAGGTCACTTATCTTATTATCCAAGTCCCGAAGCAGTGCTCTTCCAGCGGTAGTGTTGTCAGAGAATTCTAAGAAGCGTCCAGACGAGTCTGGAACAACTCCAACGAAGTCGCGAGTTGCTGGGGTATTCTCTAAATTGGCAAAGTTTACCGTTTGGGTAGGTTTAGAAGCTGCCGGTTTCACTCCTAATAATTCTCCCAGCGCACTTCCTACACCATCAGCAATTTTAGACAGGGTGTCTGCTACTGAGTCACGACTTGGGGAGGTTGGTGCTGTTTGGTTAGGGGCGGCGGGTTGTGCGTTTGTGGGCGAGGACGGAATATCGGCTGGCGGGGTAGGTGCTTGTGAGGATGGTGTAGTTGCTGCTGGAGTAGAGGGTGTTTCAGTCGGAGTTGCAGGAGATGCTTCGTTGTCTGCAAATATACCTGCTTCTGCAAGAGCTCCTTGTGTTGCTGTGGTAGGTGTTTCAGTAGTAGCGGGTGGAGTCGCTTCAGCTTGTGTGGCTACTGCTTGAGTGGTAGGAGTCTCAGTTTGAGCTGTTGGTGTTTGAGAACTAGGAATTGAAGCTGACGGCACTCCTGACAATGTAGCCAATCCTACGGCAGGTGTTGTAGCAACTGGTGCTTTAGTTGCTGAAGCAGGTGTTACCGACACCTGGTTGGTTGGCGTTACGTTAGTGGTCGAACGAGTTGTGACTGAAACAGTGCTTTGTGTTGGTGTTGTGGCAATGTCGTCTGCAGAGCGAGTTATTGCCGAAGCAACTCTATCAGCAACACCAGCAATGGACTTACTTGTGATTGAGGTAGGGGATAGTGCAGCAGAAGTTAGTTCTGCCAAAGCCATTACCGTGGCGGTAATGTTTCGACTGGCTGGATTTTCTCGACTTGTAAAAGTTCTTCCTAAGAAAGAATCATTAGATCTTGTTACACCAGGAACTGCTGAGTTATCTACGGCTGAAGCGGGGGTCGACACATTGTCTGCCAATGATCTAGGAGTTGCAGGATTATCACTAGCTGCAACTGCTTTGCTAGCTGGATTTTCTGCACTAACAGCAGTTCTGCCTGCTGCTGGAGTATTGGTCACGGTATTTGGTGTTGCTGGTACGTTGTCAGCAGCAGCCACTGCCTGGCTAGCAGGATTTTCTGTTGTGGCAGAATTTCTTCCTACTGGGGTACTTCTTCCAGTAGCTGTCGTGTTGGCAGCCGTGCTCGGGGAAGTTGCGGCACTTTTGTTGGCTGTAACTGCCTGGCTAGCTGGATTTTCCGTCGTGACACTTCTGTATCCGACTGAGCTGGTATTGGCTTGTCCGGTTGTGCTGAACCGACCTTGAGCGACACGTCCGGCCACTGAAGGTGGCGTTGAAACCGTGAAAGTGTTAGTGGAGGTATTGTATGAAATACTAACGTTGTTAGGTGTAGCGTTGCTTACGACATCGGTAGGAGTTATAGATTTACTTACTGGGGAGGCTGTTGTTGTTCGTCCACTTACTACGCTTTGAGCGGCACTTTTTCCGAGACTGTTCGCCATACCGATAGTAGAAATACCCATTATGTCCATCATAGCTATTCCTATAGCCTGTGAACCTAGTGCCTTAGCTTGGGAGCTAAGAGTGTTTGCACTAGAGAGTTGGTTTTTTTCATCTTGAGATAAGAAACTGTATGGATTTGCTACACCAGCCGCTGTGAGAGCCGATACTACTTCTTGGGCTTGTACAGCTACTTCCTTAGATAGTGCTTTTGTTTCAGTGTAATTTGTGACAGCTGAAACTGTAGCAAGACCAGGTACAACACCTACCACAGCATTCATAAAAGAATTTACGTTTGCCGCAATCGCATTTGCTGTAGTTGGGTTGAGGCCTAAGCTTATTCCAATATCAGCTATAGCCGAAGAGGCAGGAGCTGTCATATTGGAAGTGGGCGCAGGTACGTTTCCTAAAGCCACTTCTACATCGTAAGCAGCCAGCTTTGAATTATTAGTTACTTCAGTTTGAGCAACAGTGGTGTCAGCTTTTGCGGCACTGATGCGGGAATCAAAAGCGTCAATACGTGATTGTATAGACATAACATTGTTTGAAGCCATTGTGGCTTGACCAAGCTCCTCTTGAGTGGCCACTGTTTCAGCAATTGACGCTATTTCTACTGCTTTTTGTTCTGCCAGCGCAGCTACTGCTTGGTTAGTTATTGTCGGACTAACCATAGCTGTTGTGCGAGCGTCTATGGCTGCTATTTGTGTCTCCATAGCAGCGACTTGCGCTAGTTGCGTATCAGTTAAGTAGCCCACACCTTTAGTAATTGCAGTGATCTGACTTTGTGTATTGGACTTGATAGAGGATAGGCGACCTAAGGCAGTACCAAAAGCAGCTTGTGAGTACTGGTCGCTAACACTCATTGAGGAGTTAGGGGTTGAGGCTGTCGGGCTTGAAGATTGTCCGGTAGTAAAACTTCCTAAGGAAAAAC
Source organism: Candidatus Nomurabacteria bacterium (assembly GCA_020631995.1). Lineage (GTDB taxonomy): Bacteria > Patescibacteriota > Minisyncoccia > Phycocordibacterales > UBA918 > OLB19. The sequence goes on from JACKGJ010000001.1 coordinate 294,155, forward strand.
TAGTAGCGTCTATACTTTTGTTAGTTGTACTAAAAGATTGGGTAGCGGTAACTCCACCGACCGGAGCATGAGACGTATTAACGTTCGATAAGTTTGTAGAAAGTTGAGCAGTTTGTTGAGACAACGATGTTGCACTCATTAGTGCGCTCTGTGTTGGTGGAGCGACTTGCGCTTGTTTAGCTTGAGCATAGTTAGTCATTGCTACTGATAGAGCGGCATTAACATCTGTAGTTGGCGCCGCCGTATTCCCAAACCTACCCACATCAAAACTATTAGCATATCCCACCGCCGCCTGTCTCCCAGCGTGCTCACTCTCCGCTTTAGCAACCTCCGAAGCAGTACCAAACTCACTACTCATTTTACCTACCACGCCAACATCACCCATAGCGTGAGCAGAAAGGGTAGCGTCAACATCTACTCCTGGTTGATTAGAGCTATATGAAGGGTTAAGCCCTTGAGCTTTAGCATCAGCAATAGCTCCAATAGCAGAGATAGCAGCGTCAACACTCATTGTTTGTCCGTTAACCGAAACTGAACCACCAGCTTTTCCAGTCGGATCTGCTTTTGGGTCAACTTTGTCTACACTGACATCCACACCAGAAATAGAGGCAGCTTCCGAGACACTATCTGCAGCACCTTGTGCTGCAGCGTCAGCAGCAGCAGCGTCTCCTGCCTGACTACCGCTACCACTGCCAGCATTCTGACTATCTTCTCGTCCACTACCGCCAGATGCGGCGTCACTATCTGAATCACTACTACTGTCGCTACTACTGCTATCACTACTATCACTATCACTACTACTGCTATCACTGGACGCCCCGTCCTCCATAGCTAACGACACTGACGGAGCTATGAGACTAATAATGAGAAATACTGATAAAAGAGCACTAAAAAGCCGGTGTTTGGTGGTAGTCATATATATAACAAGTGTACGGTATTACCCTAGGGATATTAGACTTTATACACAGGTTTATCCACAGAAGGGGTGCATAACTTGCTTTTTTGTTAAAACTGTGATATACTAAACATAGTTAGAAGTAGTCAGGGCAAGAGTCTTGGCTGCTAATTGAAAACCACACAAAGGAGGCGCAGATGCGCAGGTTTACTATTCTTTTCGCCTTTCTGTTGTCGATTTTCTCAACAGCACCCGCTAGCGCAGAGGGTGGCTACGCCGTCCTCTCCACGCCCATTCTTCGGAACGTGGTGCCCTCCTTCAAGTGGCAGGAGGTCCAGGGAATGCACCCGGCCTTGGCCGAAAGGTTCCGTATCTACCTCGAGGCCAACTACGAAGAAAAAAGTCGCGACCTCGACTTCCGGTTCGCCGGTAAGTATATGGTCGCTATGGTAGGTGGTGGCGGATACATCACCCACGGGCTTTTGGTCAACTTGGAGACAGGGAAGCCGGTCATCCGGCTTCCCGATACGTCGTCTGGATATAAGTTCTATCCAGACCGACACCTTCTGGTCGTGAACCCTTTTCAGGAGGATGGTTACCAGACGGTCGAAAGTTCGACCGACTACTATATCTGGGTTGGCGAGAATCTCATCCTTCTTGCCGAAGAACCCTGGGCGGATCCAACCGCCACCGGCAGCATCAACTGATGCTGTTCCACACAAAACCCCGTCGCGAGCAACTGCTTGCGACGGGGATTTTTCATTTCTCTATTCTACTGAACCGTAACCTCTATTTCTCGATAATCAACACCAAACTCATTATTCCTCTGACCACCACACTCAATCTTATATACTCCAGTTCGTTCGGTAATATTGTATTGCTCACTCTCAGTGTTACCAGTAGTCATAGCTCTATTCTTCACCGTTAGGGAATAGTTGCCGTTGTCATTGAGGAAGGGGAGACACTGCTGATAAGCAGAACCAGTCCATCTAAAGTACAACTGTGCACTAGCCGGTATTGTGATGCTCTCTGCAGTACGCCAATTAGATAATACTGACCCATCGCTACCCACAGCCTTTACCTCAAAGACTATTTCATTGGTGAGGTTTGGAAGTTGAGTAGTGGAGGTTGCTGCTGGCTCTTCTACGGTTGGTTCCGTTGGGGTTTCTGTGTCTGGAGTAGTTTCTCCAATGTAGGCAGTGAATACTCCAGCTGAATGGATAATTGGTTCAAAACGGAAGGTGGTTTTATCAATTGCAGTTGAGTAGGTCATGTCACTAATACCGTACTTCTCCGATAGGTGACGGGCTGTCTCTTCAGTTAATGCAGCTGCATCACCGGTTCCACATCTGGCATCTGCAATTATTGTCACTTGGTCGGGGTCTGCTCTGTCTTTTACCACAACGTTATAAGCGAAACCGCTACTTGAACCTTCTATAACAGGGCAGGCAACATCGGCTAGTGGGTAGATGAATATTCCAGAAATATCTGAAGCGCGAATATCACTGTTCACAATCGGTAGCTCGGTCTCTTGGTTTGGGTTCTTGTCTGATGGGTCGGTATCAAAGAATCCACCGATGTATTCTTGCGCAAAGGCTACCGCTTTTCTGAACAAGCTAGTTGGTTCTTCGTAGGTTTCGTGAGCGATACCGATAAGACTGAGTACATCTCCTTGATAACCAATCGAAGCAAAACGTTCGCTCATAAAGGAAACAGAAGTGTATTCAGGTACAGTGATTGCACGTACTTCGCCGTTCTTGAGACGTACTACGTAGTCGTAGTACTCATCGCGTAATACTTTTTTATCAGGATCGATTAGACGGTAGGTAACTATCTCGACGTCATCAAAATTAAATTTAGAACTGTCACTCAACAAGTTTTTAATAGCCTTAGAGATAAGGTTCTCTGGAAGAGTATTGTTGTTGGCAGTAGGTTCTACAATTTGGCCAAATTCGTCTATGTGTCTAACAATATATACATACTGGGTTGATAAATCATCGACTACATAGCCATCTTCATACATTGGTGCGTATAACCCATTGGAATAGAAGATTTCTCCGTCATCACCAAACACAATCGGTGTTTCCCAATTCTGTTCATATATTGCTGCTTCAACATCTTCCTCAGAGATAGTTCCAGTACCGGTTTGATACTCCTCCAGTGTTTCTATAATGTCTTCACGTGATAGTTCTACCTCTCCAGTCTGCATATTTACTGTGATAGTAACAGGAACCTTTATGGTGGTGTTTGAGTCGATTGTTGTCTGACCCTGCTCTTCTATTGAGCTGGAAAGTTCTGGAAGTGGCCATAATTTTTCAAACATTGAAAGAATCAGGTTGTTGTTATTTACACTCATCCAAACCATAGCTCCTTGCTCACTCTTTGGACAAGTTGGATCATCCTCGTTATCTATACAAGGACTAGTGCCTCCATCTGCCGGTATTGTCTGAGGTGTTGTAGGGATATCGGTTTGGAATAGTTTAGTGGTTAGAGTTTTGTTGCGACTTAATACCTCTGCCGCCAATAGAGCTGGGGTAGGGACTAGGGCACGTATGGCGATGGCACTTACTATCGGTACGACTTTTGTCACTACCGTACTATTTTTTGACACCCCTGCTTTTACTAAGGTAGTTTGAATCTGCGTACTAACGCGACCAACAACTCCCGGAGCCTTTGCTTCTGTGGATTTTACGGTCTCATCATCTGCTCCGACTGCAACTGTAGGGGTATTGGTAGTGGTTGGAGTAGAGTTCGTCTCGGTAGGTGTGGCACCTGCGGTATTTCCTAATGATGTACCACCAGCGTATGTGCCTCCTTTTTCATAACCTAGAGAAGCAGTAGAGTCTTGTATACCCTTGGCTCCATAACAACCTGAACAAGAGCGCTCTTCATAATGGAGGTGTGGGGGAGTGATGCTGCCCCAGCCAGTTTTTGTGAAATGATCAACCGCTGCATTGAAGGCTGTATCCGCGTCTACTCCGTCTCTCGCTTGTATGGCAGCTACCGCCTTCCCAAAAGCAGTACCGGCGCCACTGATCTTTCCGATTACTTCTCCTGCCTTAACTGTGCTACCGACCTCTAGCCCCTCAACTGGATCAACGTGTGCGTATCTACTCACAACCCCAGTCTCATTATTGCGAATGTCAGTGACTACTCCGTAACCTCTAACATCACGCGCTAGATACTCAACTGTGCCGTTAGCCACTGAGTGTACATCGCGATCAGCCTTTAAGTCATTACCATATATATCTGTACCGCGGTGCACACTAGCAAAAAAGTTACCCTTAGCATTTATGCGAGTTCGAGGACCATATACAGCGGAATTTCCTCTTGTAGGTCCACCGTTGACTGGGTGTACTCTACCGACAACCTCATTAGATGTGCCTGTACCGGTACCGGTAGAAGGTTCTCCTTCTCCTGATGTATCCGCAGACTCTGTGGAATACGAACCAGCTGACGGTAAGCTGAGGTTAGCTAAGTCAGCAGCTAGTAAATTTTCTGAGGGTCCTTTTACTGTGACAGTGAAGCTGGGTGCAGTTTCTACCATTGAATTGGGGGAGGTGAGGTTCGGACTACGTACTGCGACAGCCCTGGCACTTTCTCCGACCGGGTTTACCTCACTGGGTATATAGCCGACTACAGTTTTGGTATATTGACCAACTTTTGTAGGATTCGCTATGCTTGAGCCCCAACTAGGGTTGGCATACTCTGCATAGAAATGGTTAGATTTGGCAACTGGTACTGTCACGTCAAGACCTCTGGCAGATGATAGAGTACCGTCTGTAATTTTGTCAGCCAAAGCAGAGAGTGCGTCGCGAGTTCGTTCGTTTTTTAGGGCATTAAAGGCTTCGCCATTTACTGTAACTGACGTCAGGTAGTTGGGAACAGCAATTTGCTGTGCAACAGTACGGTTTGTTCGTGCCGCTTCTCCAGCAATAGCGCTTAAGAGGGCTGCTACTTCTTCTACAGCTTCGTCACTTAGGGTACTGAAATCAGATGATTCTTCATAAGCATTAAGAATGTCGGCTCTAGTTCTCGCATCTATTTCATAGGCATAACCAACTGCCAAAATAGTGGAAGGATTACTGAGGTCGTAACCACGTGCCTCTGCAGCTTCTTGTAAGCGTCCTGGTGCTGAGCCTATTTGTGTTTTTCCGGTGACTAAGTCAGTTGCAGGAGTTGTTGGCTGTACATTTGCGACGGTGACTGTGTACCCACCTGTGCCGGTAGGGGAGAAATTACTGCCACCACCACCATTAAGTCCTGACTGACTAGCGAAGCCGGACCTCTCATTTCCATTGTAATCATAACTTTGAACGTTTCCGGTTTGTGTATTGAAACTCGATACGACGTCCTTAGCAGTATTTACTGTCGTTACACTATTTGCTCCAGCTTTGCCCGATACGGTCGCTGCTGTTTTGCCAGCTCCCGCTAGTTCACTTTTAGTGTCGTTAGGTGCGCTCTCGTAGCCCGTAAATGTGGCATTTTTACTATCATATGAGTAGGTGGCATTGTTGTCGTTACCTCCAGTCCCGCTGGTATTAGCAGTTGTTTGACTGCTACTTTCACCTGCTTCTGTTCCGGCAGTGGTAGCTCCACTGCCTCTGCTAGTACCTGCCCCGGACAGGGAAACTGATACTGCCTCTACACCGAAGTGTGATTTTGCTGCAGATTTCATAGATTCAGCAGCACTAGCCATAGCGGCCTCAGCTGCCTCTATAGCCTTTTCATCATTGTTTGCGTAAGCTACTTCAAGCGACTTGTAGGCCTCTTGTGCAGCTGCTTTAGCTGGGGCTACTGCAACGGTATATTCAGCAAATGCTTTGGCATCATCTGTAACGTGTGTCTTTGACGTTATCGTTACTGTATTTGCGGTTGGGTTAGCTTGCGCGGCCCTTACTCCAACCAATTCATTAACTACGTAGTCGATATTTTTCGCTACTTGAGATAATGCTTGCGATAGATTGGCAGTGGCCATTGGCGCCGCCGTATTCCCAAACCTACCCACATCAAAACTATTAGCATATCCCACCGCCGCCTGTCTCCCAGCGTGCTCACTCTCCGCTTTAGCAACCTCCGAAGCAGTACCAAACTCACTACTCATTTTACCTACCACGCCAACATCACCCATAGCGTGAGCAGAAAGGGTAGCGTCAACATCTACTCCTGGTTGATTAGAGCTATATGAAGGGTTAAGCCCTTGAGCTTTAGCATCAGCAATAGCTCCAATAGCAGAGATAGCAGCGTCAACACTCATTGTTTGTCCGTTAACCGAAACTGAACCACCAGCTTTTCCAGTCGGATCTGCTTTTGGGTCAACTTTGTCTACACTGACATCCACACCAGAAATAGAGGCAGCTTCCGAGACACTATCTGCAGCACCTTGTGCTGCAGCGTCAGCAGCAGCAGCGTCTCCTGCCTGACTACCGCTACCACTGCCAGCATTCTGACTATCTTCTCGTCCACTACCGCCAGATGCGGCGTCACTATCTGAATCACTACTACTGTCGCTACTACTGCTATCACTACTATCACTATCACTACTACTGCTATCACTGGACGCCCCGTCCTCCATAGCTAACGACACTGACGGAGCTATGAGACTAATAATGAGAAATACTGATAAAAGAGCACTAAAAAGCCGGTGTTTGGTGGTAGTCATAAGTATTGTAATTGTACGTCACTCTTCACAGGTAATGAACAGTTTATGCACATAGTTATACACAAGTTAAATACTAAATAACGCAAAGCGTAACTTTGCGTCATTTAGTTTATTTCTCTAAACCTAAAAGTTTTAAGTCCTCGACAGATTTTCCAATTCCTTAGTTACTACTAAGGCATCACTCCAAGGTTGCTTGGTTCCATTGGCGCCCATTATGTACGGGTCGGTACCTTTACCTGATACAAGCACATATCCGCCGTCGGGGGAGAGTTCAAGTGCGCGACGAATCGCCAGAGTACGGTCCATAATTATTTCAAGTTTTTCCTTATTCTCGATACCCTTTGCCATTTCTTCCACAATGCGGCGGGGGTTCTCGTCGTACGGATCTTCATTGGTGAGGATTATATGATCACAGTAACGTTCTGCAATTCCCGCCATCTCAGGTCTCTTCCAGCGGTCGCGACCACCACCAGTGTTTCCAAGTACACACACCTTACGCACATCTTTAAATGCTTGGTAGAGCTTTTCTAAAGAATCAGGAGTGTGTGCATAGTCGACTATAGCTGTGACTTTTTTAGGTGAATCAGTGGGGCTATAGAAATGTTCAACACGGCCAGACACTTTAGAAAGGGAGCTAAGTGCTCGCTCTATCTCTTTCCAACCGATACCTAATGTTCTGGTTAGTGTGATAGCCGCTAGGCTGTTATATACATTAAATAGTCCAACCAACGACACACGAATTGTGATTTCCTCTCCTTCAGACTTGAATATAAGGGCGACTCCGTCTTTGTGTAGCGTGTGGAGTTTCAGGTCACTAAGAGAGTAGGGGAGTTTGTGTTCAACCTTGATCGCTAAGAAATCCTTACCGTGCTCATCGTCGGCGTTGGCAACAATGTAGCGGGGGTGTTTTTTGGAACGTTCTAGTTGTTTAGCAATTTGTAGTTTTGCTTCTTTGTATAATTTGAAAGAGCCATGGGACTCGATGTGTTCGGGGGAGAGGTTGGTGAAGACTAGAGCATCAAGTTCGATAAACCGATGACGTGACTGCTTAGCACCTTCGGAAGTCATTTCAAGAACTGCGTATTTACACCCTGCGTCAACTGCTTGTCGCAAAAAGTGTTGAACAAAAAATCTGCCGGGGGTGGTCATCTTGTACAAGTTTGGCCGCACATCATCTGCGATCTTGAATTGAATGGTCGATAAGCTTGCTACCTTGTGTCCGCCAGCTTCCAAAATAGCTGTTATTAGCTCAACGGTAGTAGACTTTCCTTTAGTTCCCGTAACAGCAATAACAGTAATGTCGCACGACGGGTGTCGATATAATTGCGCTCCAATCCAAGACAGCATCAAGTGATAAGTAGGGCGTACTATCCCAAGAAGCCATTCTGGTAGAAGCTTTTTGAGCCAAAACAGAAAAGTATTCATAAAACAATTATACTCTGTATGTGAGTTTATTCATCCTAGGGCTATTTAAAATCTCTATCGCTCAACATTCAGTGCTCGGAGAGCCAACTTTATGACCTCATTTGAAGAAGATAGGGAAGGGTCAGCTGTGGTAATTTCTATCACCACACGACGAGCATCAAAGGCTGGGTAGCCGAGTGCGATTAGGGCATCTATGGTATCTGTCATATGTCCCTGTTCGTAGGCGCCATTACGTTCTATAGGTAAGGCATCATACCCCTGGCTATCAAATTTATCTTTAAGTCCAGTAACTATCTTTTCAGCACTCTTTTTACCAATGCCAGATAGTTTGGATAAGTATGCAGGGTCATTATTTTGAACCGCTTCCTTCAAAAGTTGGATATCGGCAGCTGTCAGTATTTGCAATGCTGACTTAGGACCAATTTTAGGTAATTCAATTAGTAGTCCAAAAATTTCCAATGTGTCACGGTCAGCGAAACCGTACAAGTCTAAAGCGTTATCCCGCACTGCTAAGTGGGTGAAGAAACGAGTAGTGGTTTCTAACAAGTGCTGGGCTGGATTGTTAGTGTGTATTAAGTATCCAACACCACCAACATCGAGGACTACATAATTAAGTCCCACATCCACAATGGTTCCAGTTAATTGTCGTATCATATATGCATTATAACGTGAGTGTAGTGGAAATACTTCCTGTCACAATCTCATACAGTAGCCAATTTTCTTGGGTTTGAAAACAAAATATAGTTACAATTTATCTATATATATGACTGCTCCTCCTTAGTAGGAATTTACACTGGCTTGTTTGCGTGTTGCATCCTTGAAAGGTTTGATGTATATTTCTAGCCACTATGGCAATCACTAAAGGAGCAAAGAAAGCACTAAGGTCCTCAGAGAGGAAGCGAGTTTTTAATACCCGTCGCAAGAACACTATGAACGACTCTGTTAAGGCAGTAAAGAAGCTTGTAGCTTCTGGAGCCAAGGCTGACGCTGAAAAGCTTATCTCCACTGCTTATAAAGCAATTGATAAGGCAAGTAAGACCGGGCTTATCAAAAAGAATACCGCCGCCCGCAAAAAGTCACGACTCGCTGCTTCAGTTAAAGTTAAATAATGATAAAAACATCCTCTTACGAGGATGTTTTTATTCAGGCACGAGATGGTGAATAGGTTAAGTAGCGGTGCTACAATGTAGCGATGGACGATTCTATTCGAGCTATAACTTGGGAAGCACCAGAACATCATCATATTGATAAGAGTAGTGATTGGTTCTGGGTACTTGGCATTATCGCAATTTGCGGAACTGTAGCGGCTTTTTTCTTTGGAAATTTTCTCTTTGCCCTGGTTATTTTGCTTGGCTCTGGAGTAATGGCTCTCCGAGCAGTGAAACCACCAGCGGTCGTTCCTTTTATGGTCGGGAAGAAAGGAGTGCGTGTGGGAGAAAAACTATATACCTATTCGGCACTAGCTTCCTACTTTATTGATGAAGAAGATGAGGGAGGTCCGCAGCTTTTGTTAAAGGCCAACAGTATGTACTCTCCATTGATTGTGATGCCAATTCCAGAGGAGTACATAGATGACATTGAGGATCTCCTGAAGGAGAAATTGCCGGAGGAGGAGCTACACGAACCACTAGGTCACAAGGTCTTGGAAATGTTTGGTTTTTAAGGTAAACTCAGCCCGCTTGCTCCCGTAGTTTAATGGATAGAATGCAGGTGAGGAGTGCCAGTGGCACTCCGCAAGACTCATTGAGATATTTTGGAGCTTGCGACAAAATATCCAATGAGTGGACAGCTCTTGTAAAGAGGGCGGTACCGCAAACTAACTCTGAATTAAAGGAGTGTAGATAGTATAAAATTGAATATTGCTCCCGTAGTTTAATGGATAGAATGCAGGTTTGCGGTACCTGCGATTCAGGTTCGATTCCTGGCGGGAGCACATATGCAAAAAGCGACCTTAGGGTCGCTTTTTGCATATGTACGACCGCAGCAAGACATCTACGTGTCTTGTGTCAGGAATCGAAAGGCGGAGTGATGCCGGAGGCAAGCGAGCAGGGTCGTGAGCGACATAATTTCAAGGAGTGTTAACGACGATGAAATTATGTCGACTCCTGACCGAACTTCCTGGCGGGAGCACCATTATAGAAAAGCAGCCCTCAAGGGCTGCTTTTCTATTAGATCGTTTGCCTCTTTCATTCACTATGTTCATAGGCGGAGGGAGTGGGATTCGAACCGAGCAGTGGAAATGTGTTGTGTTTCAATAAGTTTGCCTTTGAAAATAACTAAAATGTTCCCACGCACGAGACCCTTTGCCCCAATTTTATTAATACAAACAAATTTGATACAATCCCTGACATGACAGATAAACTTATTCAACAGAAAGTGGTTTTAGGAGGGGTCGTGGTTCGTGATGGTAAAGTATTGATTTTACAACGAAGCGAAAATGAAACGGTCCTGCCTGGACTATGGGAACTCCCAAGTGGAAAGAAAGAACCTCTGGAAGAAACTGAAGTTGCTTTAATTCGTGAAGTTGAGGAAGAGACTGGGCTGAAGGTTGCAGTTAAAGCTTTGGTATCAGTCTTTGATTATCAAATTGAAAAACCTGATGTCATACGCGATTCTACGCAAATCAACTTCTTGGTAGAGGTTGTAGATGAAAATTATGATGTTAAGACTAGCGATGAACATCAAGCTACTGCGTGGGTCTCAAAAGAAGAAATGAATGACTATGAAATTTCTGATCCTGTAAAAAAAGTAATTATAAAAACTTTTGATTTAATGACGAAGCTGGGAATATAACTTAAATCAAAATTAGAAAAACCCCGTGGCTCAAAAGCGCCACGGGGTTTTCTCACCTTTACGATGAGAGTTATCGAAGTAGCTCTGGATTGTCTTGTATTACTTGAGCTACTTTCGTGATCCCTGCTATGTACTTCTCGACCCAATGAGCTTCGTCGGGGAAGGCCCACACCGGCAATTTGATTACCTGTCGGTAGAACTTTTCGGCCTTAGGGAGGGGTCCTTGTTGACTTAGAGGTTCTGGATAGAGATGAGGAAGAATTTCGTCAGGTCGGGTGAATAACGGCAGTACATGGTTGGGGCAAGTGCTACCCGGCCTGTCCACTTCAACCAGTCCCTCTGCATGGAGGGCCTCTTCAAAGCGCTTGATTGTTACTCCCTGCGCTTTTTCTTCGTCAAATTGGAAGACGAAAGCATACCATGCTGGTTTCCCCTGATACTTCGGCATTCGCAGAAACGGGAATACAGAGAGTGACTCCTCCAGTTTGGTAGCGTAGCTTTGCTTCTGAGTAATCCAGACATCGAGATGACTAAATTGTTCCATAGCCATGGCTATAGCCAGCGGATGCGCCCTCAGTTTGAGACCAAACCCTGTGAGGGCAAACTTGTACAGGGGATGATCGGGGGACATTTGTTGTTTCGGCCGTTTGTTGTACTGACCGAGCAACAGTGCTCGAGTGAAGATTTCTTCATTTCGAGTGAGAAGGATTCCTCCTTCACCGCCCGTAATGATTTTTTGCCCCTGAAGACTCCAGACTGCAGCGTCTCCCCAGGTGCCAACCTTCTTTCCACCAATTTCGGCGCCGTGGGCATGACTACAATCTTCAAACAGCAAGAGATCATGTCGATTGCAGATTTCCTTGATGGTAGGCATGTCACAAGGAATACCCCACATGTGAGTCACGACAACTGCCTTGGTGTTTTTCGTGATCAACGACTCGATTTGTGTAGGATCAATATTCCCGTCTTCGTTCGAGTCGCAAAACACCGGGACAGCCCCTGTCATCATGAGAGGACTGTAAGTAGCGTAGAATGAATAACTCGGGCAAATGACTTCGTCACCCGGTTGCAAATCTGCACCCACAAACATTGACCACAAAGCCGAGGTGCCGCTGTTTTGCAACAACGCCTGAGATTGTGTGTCGCCATGGTATTGAACAAAAGCATCCTCAAACCGTTCAAAGATACCGGAACGATTATAGATAGAGATGCT